>MGQD01000157.1:0-2413 GCA_001797695.1 Deltaproteobacteria bacterium RBG_13_49_15
AAGGGAGGATGAATATGGAAGTTTTGGTCTGCATTAAGCGGGTTCCTGATACCTCGGAAAATGAAATCCAGGTTGGCAAGGACGGAACCGATATCGAACGGGAAGATCTGGTTTATTCGATCAACGAGTGGGACAATTATGCGGTTGAAGAAGCGATCCGGATCCGCGATAAAACAGGCGGCAGAGTGACCGTGGTTTCCGTTGGAAAAGCAGAAGCCGAGGAAGTGATCCGGAGACAAATGGCGATGGGGGCGGATAAAGGGATCCACCTTTCCGATGAAACGTTTAACGGTTCGGATGGTAAAGGCATTGCGGCCATTCTCAAGGCGCATATCGAAAAAGGAGCATATGATCTGGTTCTTACCGGAGTCCAGGCAGACGACGGAGCGGGACAGGTCGGGGGAATGATTGCTGCCATGCTCAAATGGCCGTTTGCGTCTCTGGTGAATGTTATTGAGGTTGTTGATGACAAAACCATCAGAGTGGGGCGTGAGATCGCCGGGGGGAACCAGGAATTCAACGAAATCAAGCTTCCATGCGTTCTCTCGATTCAGACGGGGATCAACGAGCCTCGATATGTCGGCATCCGCGGGATACGCAAAGTCGCTTCAGTGGAAATCCCAGTGTATGGCGCATCGGAGCTCGGCGTCCCTGTTGAGTCGATCGGGAAGGTAGGGTCAAAAGTGAAAAAGATCGATTATTTTGTCCCCGAACTTGGAAAAGGCGCTGAAATTCTTGAAGGGAATACGGACGAAATCATCGATCAACTGATCGACATATTGAAATCCAAAGGAGGGATCCGATAATGGCTCGGCAAATTTTTTCATATATCATTCACAAAAAAGGGATACCCGATGATTCGGCCCTGGAACTCCTTTCGGCAGCGGCAAAAATCGACCCCGAAGCTTCTGTAACGGCCGTTGTTACCGGATGGGGAAGCGATTTGAGTGCCGCATGCCGTGAAGCGTCCAAATCTTACGAACATGTTTGGAAGGTCGATAACGAGAGTATTGCCTATCCCGATGCAGCCCTTATTAGCGCTCTTTTGCAACGGGTTCTTCCCAGGGGACATATCGTATTGATCCCCCATGAACATTTCGGCATGGATCTGGCCCCGGGCCTTTCCATCGGCCTTGGATCTACATACCTTCCGGATGTCGTTGCTGTGAACGGCATCACAGGGAATCTGCTTTTGGCCGTCCGGGAAGAATTCAACGGAATGGTGAGCACGCATGTTTCCTGCGATACCTCCGAAGGGGCAATCATCACGGTTCGCGCCGGTTCTTTTCCTCCAAACGAAAACAAGGATAGATCCGGTCTCCTGACCGATAAGACCGATGATGCCTTTCAAGAAGGCATGCCTGACTGCGGTCGCCGGTTTCTGGAATTGGTGCAAGCCGAGGTCGGAGATGTGGATATCACCAAGTCTGAGGTTCTGGTATCGGTCGGAAGGGGGATTGAAGAACAAGAGAATCTTGAAATCATTCATGAACTGGCTCAGGCAATGGGCGCAGATGTCTCTTGTTCGCGACCCATTGTCGATGCGAAATGGATGGAGAAATCCCGTCAGGTGGGAACATCCGGCCAAACGGTTAAACCGAAAGTGTATATGGCCCTCGGGATCAGCGGTTCCTTTCAACACCTTGGAGGAATTAAAGGATCTCCGTTTATAGTTGCAATTAACAAAAATTTAAAAGCCCCCATCTTCCAGGTTGCGGATGTGGGTGTTGTGGCGGATATTCTTGATTTTATCCCCTCACTCACCGAAAAGATCAATGAGGGGAAAAAATAAGCTTCCCATGACTTTTTCAAATTGCCGGCGGCAGGACGTCGGATGCTGCCGGCATCCATAATTTTTAAAAAAGAATATCAGGTCGTAATCGTTCATTTGCATCTTGACAGATGTGAATTGCGGGTTAATTTTCCCTTAGGTTTTTTTAGACCGGTAGTGTGTCCGGTTGTAATATGAGTCAGTTAGCTGATCACTTTGAGTGAATAATGCCTCAGGTTGTATCCATCGTCGGAAATTCATCGTCAGGAAAAACAACCCTGATTGAAAAGCTGATTGCCGAGCTCAAAAGCAGAGGGTATCGGATCGGCTCGATCAAGCACGCTCATCATGGATATGACGTAGACACGAAGGGAAAAGACAGCTGGCGTCATAAAAATGCCGGAGCCGATACGGTTATTATTTCATCACCGGGCCAGATTGTTATGGTGAAGGATGATCTCGAAAGCGAGTCTCTGGATACACTTGAAAAATATTTTCAGGATGTCGATTTGGTGATTGCCGAAGGTTTTAAAAAAGAAGCTCGGCCCAAGATAGAGATATTCCGCGTTCAAGTTCACAGCGAACCTCTTTTTAAGGATAGCGATGACCTTGTGGCCATGGTATCGGACTCTACTGTTAAAA
>MGQD01000157.1:2604-2687 GCA_001797695.1 Deltaproteobacteria bacterium RBG_13_49_15
TCCACTGATCTGCTTGGTCAGCTCCGGGAATTGG
Organism: Deltaproteobacteria bacterium RBG_13_49_15; assembly: GCA_001797695.1. Lineage (GTDB taxonomy): Bacteria > Desulfobacterota > Desulfobacteria > Desulfobacterales > UBA2156 > RBG-13-49-15. The sequence goes on from MGQD01000157.1 coordinate 2,639, forward strand.
CCGCTGCCAGGTTGGCTCCTGTTGTTTCCCTTGATAATCCAATCCCTAT
>MGQD01000157.1:2784-3342 GCA_001797695.1 Deltaproteobacteria bacterium RBG_13_49_15
TGGGATCCATCGAAAAAGACAGCAGTGGAATATTCAAACGGTTTATTGCAGGGATTGTCCCCAAAAGCCTGAGTGATGTTATCCTGGAAAGAAAAGGCCAGGAAATACAAGAAGAGATTTATGTGGATTTGCTTCAAAAAATCATTACTGAAATCGCATCTCACGGAAATGCCGTTATTATCGGCCGGGCAAGCCAGTATATTCTGGAAAATGAAAAGGACGTTTACCATGTATTGGTGCGTGCAAATAAAGAAGACCGGATAAGGTTTTTGGAGAAAAAATATCATTTATCCAGACATCAGGCTCAGCGGGCAATTGATATGGAAGACAAAAGACGGGCGAACCTGTATCGTAAATTCGGGAAAATGGATTATGATGATCCGATTCGATATCATCTTGTTATCAACACAAGCAAAGTGGATATCGAAGACGGGAGCAAGTTGGTCGGTAAGATGTTGAATCGGAGTTCTTAATCAGGTCGTATTCCGGTTTGGCGGTCCTTTCGGCATCCTGTTGCCCCTTCGCAGATACACCTCTTTTTCTCGATGATTAAATCGG
>MGQD01000157.1:3529-12617 GCA_001797695.1 Deltaproteobacteria bacterium RBG_13_49_15
ACATCGCGATGGGGGTTAACGGAAAGGGGCTGTTCAAGGAGCAGGGAGCTGGAGATCAGGGGCTCATGTTCGGATTTGCAACCGATGAAACGCCGGAACTGATGCCGATGCCCATCATTTATGCCCATAAATTGTGCCGCCGTCTGGCCATGGTGCGAAAAAACGGATCCTTGGATTTCTTAAGGCCGGATGGAAAGTCCCAGGTCACCATTGAGTATGAGAATGGAACTCCGAAACGGGTGGATACGGTGGTTATTGCCGCTCAGCATAAACCTGACATTACCTATGATGAACTCCGAGAGGCTATTGTCGAGCAGGTAATTAAAAAGGTGATTCCCAGGGAAATGATCGATGGAGACACCCGATATTTCATAAACGCCACGGGGAGATTCGTCATCGGAGGTCCTATGGGAGATTGCGGCCTTACCGGGCGAAAGATTATTGTCGACACTTACGGGGGGCAGGGGAGCCATGGGGGAGGATGTTTTTCAGGCAAGGATCCGACGAAGGTGGATCGAAGCGCTTCTTACATGGGCAGGCATGTTGCGAAAAATATTGTTGCTGCAGGCCTTGCGAAAAAATGTGAAGTTCAGGTTGCCTATTGTATTGGAGTTGCTCAGCCGGTATCGATCATGGTGGATCCCATGGGGACAGGTATCATCCCGAAGAAAAAATTGGAAACCATTGTAAAAGAGGTTTTTGATTTACGACCGGCCGCTATTATTGAATATTTGGATTTGTTGCGACCTATCTATCGAAAAACTTCGGCTTATGGCCATTTTGGCCGAAGTGAACCTGAATTTACCTGGGAAAAGACGAACATGGTTGACATATTGAGGGAAAAAGCAGGCATTTAGGGAGAATATTGATGAAATATGACATAAAGGATATCGGGCTTGCGAAAGAAGGTGCTCTTCGCATCGAATGGGCCAACGAGAGTATGCCGGTATTAAACCGGATTCGTAAACGATTTGAACAGGAAAAGCCTCTTAACGGGATTCGTGTCGGAGCATGTTTGCATGTTACCACCGAGACGGCCTCGCTGATGCAGACGCTCAAGGCCGGGGGCGCCCAGCCGTTTGTTTGCGCTTCCAATCCGTTGAGCACCCAGGATGAAGCGGCAGCCTCCCTGGTTAAAAACGATAAAATTCCGGTATTTGCCATTAAAGGAGAAGACGACAAGACGTATTACCGGCACATTCATGCCGTGTTGAATGCAAGGCCTCATTATACCATGGACGATGGGGCGGATCTGGTTTCCACGCTTCATTCAGAGCGTCAGGATCTGATTGAACATGTTCTGGGAGGAACGGAAGAAACCACTACCGGCGTCATCCGGTTGAAAAGCATGGCCGGAGACGGTGTTCTTCAATACCCGATTATTGCCGTCAATGATGCAAAGACCAAACATTTTTTCGATAATCGGTATGGAACCGGGCAGAGCACGGTGGATGGGATTGTTCGGGCGACCAACCGCCTGCTGGCCGGCGCCTATTTCGTTGTTTGCGGGTATGGATGGTGCGGCAGGGGTTTGGCTATGAGGGCCCGTGGCATGGGGGCCAACGTCATTGTTACGGAAATTGATGCCGTTCCCGCTTTGGAGGCGGTCATGGACGGCTTCACGGTAATGCCGATGGCAAAAGCAGCGAGAATCGGAGATTTTTTCTGTACGGTGACCGGGAATGTGAATGTCGTCCGAAAGGCCCATTTCGCGGTGATGAAAGACGGAGCCATTATTTCCAATAGCGGACATTTTAATGTGGAACTTGACCTTAAAGGGCTGAAATCTCTCACCAGGTCGGTTAAGAAAATGAGACCTTTTGCGGAACAGCACCTGCTCAATAATGGTAAGCGGATCAACCTTCTTGGTGATGGCCGGCTGATCAACCTTGCAGCGGCCGAAGGGCACCCGTCGAGCGTTATGGATATGAGCTTTGCCAATCAGGCATTAAGTATCGAATATATGGTAAAGGGAAAGCATTCACTGAAAAAGGATGTTTATCCGGTTCCGGAAAGTATCGACCGTAAGATCGCCAAAGAAAAATTGGCCGCAATGGGGGTTGCCATTGACCGGCTGACTTCCGAACAAAAAAAATATCTAGCTTCCTGGACCCTCGGGACCTGATCCCTATAGCGCGGATAGTTCCAAAATAAGAAAAGGGCCGCTCCTACTGTGAGGCGGCTCTTTTCATTCGTTGAACGGCGGTATATTCCCGATCCGCCTCTTCGACAAACCCCTTTCCGATTTCAAAGACCTTGATAAACTGCTTTAGAGCCTCGTCGTACCGGTTCGATTTCTTATAAGCAACGCCCATGTAAAAATAGACATCGGGGTTTTCAGGCTTGATTTCCACGGCTTTTTGAAAAGCATTCTCGATATGATGGAGCCAGTCCGGATTGATGTTCCCGTCTCCAATGGTAAAAAGGCGCATATACCCGATGTTCACTGCCAGTTGATCCTCTTTTTTCCCCGCTTGTTTGGAAGCTGTTTCAAGCGATGCCAGACCTTTTTCATAATCTCCTGTAAAAGCATGGGCGAGAGCCACTCCTACATGAGCGGGAACGAACTTTGGGTCGATTTCCACCGCCCTGTTAAACTCGCGCATCGCACCGTCGTATTTTTCGAGGTCAATGAGTTTAAATCCGGTTTTAACGTGATGAGCCGGAGAATCAAGCTTCGGTTTTGGCGCCAGCATCTTTGCACTGCATGCCTGTATAAAAAGAGCGCATAGAGCTACTGCTATCAGGTGCTGGATTTTCGAAATCATGAGCCCTCCTCATTTGGCCGGTGAATCGATGACAATAAGAACACGGCACTTCCTCAACAGTTGAAGATGTTCCGAAGCGCTTTTCAACTTGGCAGCATCCGTATTGCTGATGACGATAATCGATTCTGCTCCGCTATCGGTTCTTAAACCCTTAACGATCAAAGGGTGATCTCCCACCCGCTGATGTTTCCGGGCAAATGACAGGTCCTGATAGTAACCGCACATTCCTTGCCCTACTGCGGATTCCCGACTCACGAATGCGGAGCCAAAAACTTCGCTATTGTTTTCATCGATGATTTTTGGGACTAGGGCAGGCTTTGCATTAATTCCTGTGGCATCTACGATCAAGCCGGTAAAAACAGGAGGTTTTGAATCGGCTGGGGATATGGGTTTTACGGACTCAATTTGCTTGATTTCGCGGGGCAGTGCAAGTTGAGTAAAGTTACCGGTCAGATTAAATTCTATCGTTACTTTAGCGGTTCCGTCCGATAAGTATTCCTGTTTGATGATTTGAGCATCCTTAATCAGGGCTTCGATCTTCTCCAGGATGCCGCTTCCCTTGTCGGATATTTTTCCAACGGTGGTTGAATCTGAAATCCGAACCTGTTGAAGGGTTTTAATGATTTTTTTCTGAGCATCTTGTTTTGCCGCATCAAGCGATACCTTGGAAGGGTTTTCCGGGCGCTTTTCGGGAAGCGTTCCGATCCCCGTTGTTTCAATGGTCCATTTCGACCAGTTGATAATCCCGGTTTCGGTTTGCTCCAAAAGGTCGTATCCTTTTGAGAACCCTATGGATGAAAAAAATCCAGGTATGATCAAGAGGAAAAAGATGTGGATGATCGTTATTATCTTCAATGCCCTTCCGGATAGGCTCAAATGAAAAACAGAATCAAGGTTTTTGGATGTACCTTTGATGAGCCATGAATCTGTTTTATGGCGCTTTGGCAAAAACCACAAGTGAAATTTTGATATCTGGACTAATGACTTTCCTAAAAGGATCGAATCTCCTGTTTCATAAATACGGCATAAGAAAAGGCAAAACAGATGACCGTGAGAGCCACAAGGGAAATGAGATAAGGGGTTACGACCAAAATGCTCTGAATTAACGGAAGCGGCCCGGAGAATCGCGACATGGAGATCTGCTCAAGAGGTCCGACGGCGATGATTGAACGGGTCGACTTCCGTCTGGGATCGATGATCGTTGCCGTAGCATCCGAATAAAGTTTCATCGGTGAAAACAAGGAGAATGCGTTGACGATTTTAGCATTCTTAAGGATCACCTCGGTGCGGTCTTCTCCGGTCATGCCGCCGGTGATGGCGTTTGCCAGCACATTTGCCCCCATGGAAATGAAAAAGGAAAAGAAAATCCAAATGGCTAAAGCAGCCAGAGCGGAAGTCGCCGTACTTCTGAAGAGGATCGAAAATAAGATGGCGACGGCCAGCCAAAGGGAAATGTAGATGATGCTGATAACAAGATAAATGGCGATCCGCCCAAGTTCTTCAGCCCCGGGTATAACTCCGACGACCAGCAATCCTAGTCCTGTTATCACCAGCATAATCGAAAGGATCATAATGGCAATCATAATCACGCCCGCTAAAAATTTTCCGTTGATGACTACATCCCGATAAATGGGTTGAGACAAAAGTTTGCTCAAGGTCCCCTGATTCCGTTCCCGGTTGATGGTGTCGAATCCAAGAATCAATCCGACCAGAGGACCGAAGAAGGATACAAATTGAACCAGTGAGAACATCGCCCCGGACGAAGTAAACAGCATTAGAAAGACAAAACGCGGCTTGGCGACTTCTTTTAATTCCTGGCGGATATTTAACCCCACCATGTATGCGGTGATTAAACTCACCATGGCGATCATGGAAAAAATGATGATAAATCGGTAGCTGGTAAAATGATCTGAAAGCTCTTTTTTAATAATCGCTTTAATGCCTCTCACGCTTAGGCCTCCTGGAAATATTTCATGTAGATTTCCTCAAGAGAGTATTTTTCGTTTCCGATGCCGAATTTCTCCTGTGCCAACAAATCCAACGAACCTTGAGCCACCATTTTGCCTTTGATCATAATTCCTACACGATGGCAAATTTTTTGAATCTGATGAAGTAGATGACTCGAAATGAGGATGGTCATCTTTCGGTCCCGGGACAGGCTTTGGATCAGATCGATCATTCGATTGGAAGCATCGGGATCGAGCCCCAGAGTCGGTTCATCCAGAAAAGCCACTTTTGAATCCTTGATCAAAAGTTCGGCGATTCCGAGTCGCTGCCTCATCCCTCTGGAATACGCACCGATTTTTTTATCCGCTTCTCCGATCAACCCGACGGTCTCCAGGGCGCCGGCAATCCGCTCTTCGACCATGGATCCGGAAAGGGAGTTGAGTTCCGCTATAAAACCGAGCATTTGCCTGGCATTAAGGTCCGGGTAAAAGCCCATATTTTCCTGGAGATATCCGATTTTTGATTTGATCTGAATAGGCTCCCGAGAGGGATCAAAGCCGAGGACGCTGGCTTTTCCGGATGTCGGCTCAGTTAAGCCCATGAGCATCAGGATGGTGGTGGTTTTGCCGGCGCCATTGGGGCCTAAAAAACCGAAGATCTCGCCTTCTCCGACCGTAAAGGTCAGGCGGTCGACCGCCAGTTGATGAAGGTATCGTTTCGTTAGCGCCTGGGTTTCGATGACAGGATGAATACCCATGTTATCGCCTTCCCAGCCATCGGAAAAGACCGAACAACCCGGCGATGACCAACACAATGATGCCGATGCCGATCCATCCCCATGCTGCCGAGGCTTTTACGGTTGTTCTAAACTCTATGGTTTTACTCGCTTTTTCTCCTTCGACATTCACACTAACCGAATAATCGCCGACCAACGCCTCTTCATAAGGAGTAATTGTCATTTCCACCTGTTTCAGGCCGCCCGGTTCGATGGTTTCGATGAGTTCGGGCTTAAATTCCACCTTCCAGTTTTCCGGTTTAAAAGACATAAACTTGATTCCGGAGTTTGCCGCAGACCCGGTATTCTTGATATAAAATGAAAGGTTTGCGGGTTTCCCCTGACGGGCTTCGATGGAGAGAAGGCCGCTGACGGTACCGACTTCAAGATTATATGTCCCGGTAAGGATGACCATCAATTTCGCTTCCCCTTTTGCATCGCCTGAGCTGACCCGTACAAGAATCGGATATTCCCCGGCCGGGGAATTGATGGAAGGTTTTACCTCAACCGCAATGGTCTGGTTTTGATTCCCTTTCAGCCGGATGCTCGAAATGTATTTCGATTCGTAGGCCGGCTTAAAATTGATATCCCATTCGGCCGGGCCTTGGGCAAAAAGATCGAACACCGAATCCTTATCGAGCTTGCTGTCCACTTCCATCGAAAATTCGAATTTCGCATCCGATGGTCCTCGGATTACCGGATAGGATGTCGTCAGTTTGACACCCCGCTCTTCTTTTTCTTTATCATCTTCGGCTTTTACTGTTATCAGAATATCCTGCGACATCTGAAAACGGGAGTCGTGTGTTTTGGCCTCCACTTTAAACCGATAATCTCCGGGGGTGATCCCTTTTTCCGGAACGGCTTCGAATGTGAGCGTTTTTTTCTCATCCGCTGGAACGAGAATGCCGGTCACCAAAAAGCGGTAGGTTTTGATTTTCGCTTTCCACCCTTTTGGTTTTTCGGCGATTTTCACAGACACGGTTTCATCGCTGCGTCCCTTGTTTTGAAAAATCAGATCCATGCTTACATCTTCGCCTTTGGGAACAACGATACCGGAGTATTCGGCGTTCATGGTGATCAGCCGCTCAGGTTTCTGTTCATCAGTTTTCGCATCTCTGCCGGATGCTGGTTTCAATCCAAACAGAAGAAAAAGCAAGCATACGAGAAACAAAACAGAAAGTGGATTCTTGCCCCACTTTTTTGCCTTCATCAGAATTCCTCCTTCAGTTGCATGAGTTAACGTTAAAAAGACATCCGTTGGTCCGTTTAGATTAAACGTTCATATTTTTAGAATACATACATTTAGCCAATCGATCTGAAAAAAACAAGGGATGCGAAAGAAAAGGATGTTGCCGGCCGAAAATAAATGCGGCCGCTTCAGGGAGATAGTGCGTCGCAATCGACACAACGGCGAGCGGAAAGCATCATTCTCCCCAAATTCTTGATAAATTGGGCGGTCAGTAACACGTGCTGCATTTGACCCGGATTTGATGAACCGATTGATTTTTCTTAAAGGCTTTAGAAGAGACGGGCTGATAAACGGCCCGTCTCTTCATTGAAACGTCATTCCTTGACAGACAAACAGCGGACTAGTACATGTCTTCATCCATTCCGCCGGGCGGCATGGGAGGTTCTTTTTTCTTCTCAGGTTTTTCAGCCACCATGGCTTCCGTTGTCAGCATAAGGCCGGCAACGGATGAGGCATTTTGGAGAGCGAATCGAACCACTTTGGTGGGATCGATAACTCCCGATTCCATGAGGTTCTCATATTTTTCGGTTGCGGCATTAAAGCCGAAATCGTCTTTTCCTTCCAGGATCTTGTTGAGAACAACCGAACCCTCGTATCCGGCATTGATAGCGATCTGTCTCAGCGGTTCTTCAAGAGCCCGCTTCAAAATAGAAACCCCGTGTTTTTCTTCACCGGTGACTTTTACTTTTTCCAGGGCATCAATGCAACGCACCAGGGCGACCCCGCCACCAGCTACGATTCCTTCTTCTACGGCAGCACGGGTGGCATTCAATGCATCTTCTACCCTGGCCTTCTTTTCTTTCATTTCGGTTTCCGTAGCAGCCCCGATATTGACAACGGCAACTCCTCCTATCAGTTTTGCCAATCTCTCCTGAAGCTTTTCCTTGTCATAGTCGGATGTGGTTTCATCAATTTGTGCGCGGATCTGTTTGACCCGTCCCTCTATATCCTTTTTGCTTCCGGCGCCATCCACAATGGTGGTGTTGTCCTTATCGATTTTAATCGTCTTGCATTTCCCCAGATCGCTGACCGTAATGTTTTCAAGCTTGATCCCCAGGTCCTCAGAGATCATCTGCCCGCCCGTCAGGGTGGCGATATCCTGAAGCATCGCTTTTCTTCGATCACCGAATCCAGGCGCTTTGACAGCGGCAACCTTTAATGTTCCCCTCAGTTTATTGACGATGAGGGTCGCCAGCGCTTCCCCTTCAACATCTTCTGCAACAATCAGGAGGGGTTTTCCCATTTTTGAAATCTGCTCCAGAAGTGGGATCAGGTCCTTCATATTGGAGATCTTCTTTTCATTGAGCAGGATATACGGATTTTCTAAAACCACGTCCATTTTTTCGGCATTCGTGATAAAGTACGGAGACAGGTATCCGCGATCGAACTGCATCCCTTCCACGATTTCGAGGCTGGTTTCCATGCTTTTGGCTTCTTCGACGGTGATAACCCCCTCCTTGCCGACTTTTTCCATCGCTTCGGAAATCAACTTTCCTACCGTCTCATCATTATTGGCCGAAATGGTTCCAACCTGTTCGATCTCTTTTTTATCCTTGGTCGGTTTGGAGAGTTTTTTCAGTTTATCGATGATGGCCTCCACACCTTTGTCTATCCCGCGTTTGAGTCCCATCGGGTTAATTCCGGCCGCCACCAGTTTCAGCCCTTCTTCATAAATGGACTGGGCAAGTATCGTTGCAGTGGTGGTGCCATCTCCTGCAACGTCGCTGGTTTTGCTGGCCACCTCTTTCACCATCTGGGCGCCCATATTCTCAAACTTGTCTTCGAGCTCGATTTCCTTAGCAACGGTAACCCCGTCCTTGGTTACCGTGGGGGATCCAAACGTCTTTTCCAAAACCACGTTATTTCCCCTGGGCCCGAGGGTAACTTTCACCGCATCCGCCAGAGTGTTGACGCCCCGAAGCATCTTCTCCCTGGCCTTTGAACCATATAAAATAACTTTTGCAGGCATAGTGATTTACCTCCTTAATCTAAGATACCTAAAATGTCGTCTTCTTTCATGAAAATATGCTCCACGCCATCGATCTTTATATCGGCTCCGGCATATTTTGAAAAGAGGATCCGATTGCCAACTTTTACATCTAGTTGGACCCGCTTCCCGCTATCATCCAGCTTCCCGGGACCAACAGCGACCACTTTTCCTTCCTGGGGTTTTTCTTTAGCGGTATCCGGGATAATGATCCCCCCGGCCGTTTTCTGCTCTTCTTCAACCCTTAACACCAGCACTCTGTCATTTAACGGTTTGATCTTCATTTTTTCACTTTCCTCCTTTTTTTAATGAAATATCGGTCGTCCACTGCAGGCTAGACTAAAGGGCAGTGGGAATAGGGC
>MGQD01000158.1:0-3660 GCA_001797695.1 Deltaproteobacteria bacterium RBG_13_49_15
GGAAGAAAGAGTGCAGCGGGCGTTGGGGTGGGATATGGGGATCGGCCTCCCACTCGTATCCAGCATCCCCTTTCTCCAGGGCCCCTGGAAATTGAAGCCCCTTTCCGGTAATGATTCACCGTTTCCGGTCCAATGAGGCACCCCTTTGTCATCAATCAAGACATTTGACCAGATAACCTCAGTACCCGGCTCCCTGAGGCAGGCCATCAGTTTCGGGTCCCCTTCCCGGTTTACGTCTTCCACGATGCCGAAAATACCGCACTCCGGATTGATGGTTCTGATTGAGCCTTTATCATCGATCCATATTTGGGCGAGATCATCTCCGACGAAAAAATCGCCGGCCATGGCTGTTGTCGTCTTGCCGCATCCGCTGGGGGCGGCGCCGGCAAACCATGTGGTCCTACCTTTCGGCCCTTCTATTCCTGTGATGAACATATGCTCCGACAGTTCGTTTCTCCGATTCTCATATACGGCCTTGTCCACGCAAAACCGGTGGTTCCCTTTTTTCATTAGGAGCGTGTTTCCGGCGTAGGTGCAATTGATGCTGTATGTGGTCTGATAGCTCCGGTCCATATAAACCCGGGCATTCGGGAGATCTTCAGGACGATTTAATCCTTCGCTGTGAATGTTTGAGAAAAAATGGTTCAAGCGTTCCACTTCCCTGTCGAAAACCGGATAAGCGTTTCGATAGAGAAGCTCCGCGCTGTGACACACGTATGCCGAACTGGTGATTTCAAGAGCCGGATTGGAAACCGGCGAGCCTACAGGTCCCCGGATGTAAAAACCGATGATCATCGTCTTTCCGGACATGATGCCGGTCATTTTATCCCGTATGTCGGCTAATGCCTCGGCCCTGTCTTTATTTAAGGCAAGCGTGTTGACTTGTTCCCCATCATTTTTTATGTAAAAGGTCCGATCGATGATCCGCCCCTGCTCTTCTTTCAGGTCATAATGAATGGTATGGTTTTCCATGGGGAGCTTCTTTTCCTCCCCTTTTTGTAAGGCCAGCGCTTTGATGAATTCCCGATCATCTTCCGTTCCGGTATTGACATATGCTGAATCCGGTTTGCACATGGAAATGGCATTGGCGATCTTAATCACCACTTCCGGATTCCGTATCCGACGGATCCGGTCCAAATGCTCACCATCCATGGACCGCTCAAATACCTTCCGAGCTGCCTCAATAGAGGCAATCCCTCCAATTTCCTGAACGATATCAACACCTTTTTTTTTGTAAAACATCCATCATTCTCCCTTCTTTGAGTGAGCAACGATCCGGTTCCATTGACTCTCAAGAATCTTTTCTCCATCCATATCAATAACTTCCGATAATGATATCGTTTAGACTTCTTTTGGGTACGTGATGAACGCCCTGATCATCCCTCCAGTATTGAATCCCTCCATCCGACCCGACTTCTTCGATCACTATCTGTTCTTTGGGTTTCCCGACAGCGATGACCAGAAGAATTTTAAAACGTTCCGGAATATTTAAGACCTCCCTAAGTCTTTCCCTGTTGATGGAAGCAATCATGCAGCCGGCAAGCCCCATCTCCCTTGCTCCAAGAGTGATGCTCTGTCCGGCAATCCCATGGTCGCAACCGAAATCCCTGGCTCTGTCGGTATCCCCCAAAATCACAATATATGCGGAAGGACGCTCGCCTTCTTTAGGCCCAGACCAATCCTTGAGATATCCGGCCCAGGTCAGACATGAAAAAATTTGTTCATTTTTTTGGGGATTGGCGGAAACGATGTAACATAACGGCTGTAAATTGGCGGAGGATGCCGATAATCTTGCCAGATTGACCAATTCATGGAGCATTTCGGGTTCCACGGGATGCGTCTGGTTGAATCTTCGGCAACTTCTGTTTTTTCGTATCAGATCAGCAAGCACCAATGCCTCCTTGGCAATTGAATTTTTCCTGGATCAACATGTTTTGGCAAATCCAGACCAACACTTTGTCAAATTCGTTCTTTAATTCCGTAAACGCCTTTCCCCGGTGGCTGACACGGCTCTTTTCCACGCGGGAAAGTTCGGCAAACGTTTTTTGTAACGGAGGATAGAAAAAAACCGGATCAAAGCCGAATCCGTTTTTTCCTTTGGGTTCCTCGGTAATGAGTCCTTCGCACCGGCCTTCATATGTCAGCGCGGCTCCGACCGGCACGGCAAGAGACAGCACACATCCGAACACCGCTTTACGGTTCACCATCCCCTTCATGCTCTCAAGCAGCTTTTTGCACCGCTTTTCATCAGAGGCATTCAATCCGGCATAGCGGGCTGAATGAACACCCGGCAGCCCACCGAGGGCCTCGACCATCAGTCCGGAGTCATCGGATAGTGCGGGAAGCCCAAGTATTTTTGCCGTATGATGAGCTTTTTTAAAGGCGTTTTCTTCAAAGTCGATGCCGTTTTCCTCTGCCGGAGGAATCGGTCCATAATCTCCCAAGTTCTTTATAATAATTGGAAATCCTTCGAGGAGAGCTCTGATTTCGGAGGTTTTCCCCTTATTTGTCGTAGCGATAACGATGGTGACTAGGTTCTCCATGAAAACCGCCTTTTCCCATGTATGTGAAGCTCCCCGCTCTGAAGAGCGGGTCTTCCCGGCAAGGAAAATGTCTATTTTAGATAGCTTCCCTTGATCCCGTCTTAATAAGCCTTAGGCTTATTAAAGGGCGGTGCTTGCGGGAAGCAGGCCGGTCAAGTTCATTGACAATTTAAAATTTATAATAGAGAGTCACCCAATTGTAAAGATGTTTCAAGTGCCTCTCCAGATAAAAGTAAATGGCAAATGAAAACCGCTTTTACATCTGCCGGGTGAATGAAGCAACCTTGAAAAAAAAGCTCGATCGTCTCTATTTTCGATATAACCGAAGAGCGTTCGTTCATCCCGACCCGCTGGAATTTCTGTATCTCTATGATAACCCGCTTGACAGGGAAATTGTGGGATTGCTTGCATCCTCTCTTGCCTATGGTCGGGTTAGCCAGATTTTAAAAAGCGTCTCATGGGTTATCGGCCGATTAGGCCCGTCACCGTCCGGATTCGTTAAACAGGCCGGTCAAGGGGAGATCAGTGATACCTTTGATGGATTTGTGCATCGCTTTGCTACTGATAACCATCTTGGCTCTTTCTTTTCGGCAATAAAAAAAATCATTGGTGAATACGGCTCCCTTTATCAATGCTTTCTTGCCGGAATGAACAAAAAAGACCGGACGATTCGCACCGCTCTAAGCCATTTTTCAGCCAACATCATTGCTGCTTCAGATTTCAAGACCGGCCATTTGATACCCCTTCCTGACCGGGGCAGTTCGTGCAAGCGACTCAACTTGTTCTTAAGATGGATGGTTAGAGAAGATGCGGTCGATCCCGGTGGATGGAGTGAAATCCCGGCTTCCAAGCTGATCGTTCCCCTTGATACTCACATGCATGCCATTTCTCTTCAACTGGGCTTGACATGTCGCAAGCAACCGGACCTGAAAACAGCCATGGAGATCACGGATCGTTTCAGGATGCTGTCACCGAGAGATCCGGTGAAATACGATTTTGTCCTGACCCGATTTGGAATCCGCAGTGATCTTCACCTTTCCGACCTATTTCTCTTCTGCAACGGAAAGATTGATTGACCGGTCTGCTTCCCGCAAGCCCCGCCTTTTAATAAGCCTTA
>MGQD01000158.1:3753-4359 GCA_001797695.1 Deltaproteobacteria bacterium RBG_13_49_15
AGTCCTGGATTGGATGGGAGAGTGCCATGACTGCCGTTCCTCCGTGGAAATCACCGCAACTCCGAAAGAAGACGGTATTCATATTACCGGTGGAAGCATCTATGAGCCGGAGCGAGGCAGCTTTTTTCTAAAATGCGATGATTGTTTTAAAAAGGATCCGGTTTTGAGAAACTATCAGCCGTGCGAAGTTTACAGCCGAGTGGTGGGATATCTTCGCCCCGTTGCCCAATGGAATGACGGCAAGCGAGAGGAATTCAAAGACCGAAAGCTGTTTGATCCCAGCATCCGTTAGACATCGATATCACTCTATTTCTATTATAATGCTCTTCCATGCAATCGCTTGACCGGTCTGATTCCCGCAAGCCCCGCTCTTCAGAGCGGGGAGCTTCACGTCATAGCCCTTTGGCTATCCCAAAATCTTATTGATATTTTAAATTGAAGGATAGATAAAGCATCATCCAGATTTCGGCACTTAAAGAAAAGAAAAAATCCTGCGATATTATTTGATTAAAAAAACTACCAAATGAAAAAGCCGTTCTCCTTCCTGATTATGTGTAATTTTGTTCTCCTTGCGTGGGGCCTGGTTTTTTGTGCGCCAATTCCTCC
>MGQD01000158.1:4419-4575 GCA_001797695.1 Deltaproteobacteria bacterium RBG_13_49_15
GGTCAAGGGCATCCCCCGCATGTCCGGTTCAGCCGGAAAGAACCGTGTGATGTCTCCCCATTTTCTGATCAGACTGGTGGACTACGAAGGGGTCGCACCGGAAACGGCAGTTAGGATGACCCGCTACCTGGATTGGTCTGCTTTTCAGAATCAGGA
>MGQD01000158.1:4594-22372 GCA_001797695.1 Deltaproteobacteria bacterium RBG_13_49_15
TTTATCCTTTTAAAAATAGACTACAGCGATCGAAATTATCTAAAGAAGGGGATGCGGATCAAGGTTTCCGGGTATAAGATTGCCGGTGATGAAGGAGGCGCCTGGGCCACTTTTACGGGCATCGAGATCTTAAAAAACGCGCCATTATAGACGATGGGCTGATTGGCGGAACAGTCGGACCAATTTTCCTAAAACCGCATAATTAACTATGCTTTCAGGAACTTACAGGAATTCGGTATCGAGACACCTTCTCTTCATTGATGGTTATTCCCAACCCCGGCAATTGGGGTAAAACCGCCGCACCATCGACTACATGAATGGGATCCATAACCAGATCATCCGTGTACAAAGGCGGGCCGAGGATCTCTGCGGCTGAAACCATGTTGGGGGTTGCTGCATAAAAATGGATTGCTGCGGCCATTCCGGGAGTAGTTTCGATGCAGCCTCCCAAAAAGCAGGCGACTCCGGACGCTTCGCACAGAGCAGCCAGTTCCCGGCATCGAAAAAGGCCGCCACACTTTGGCACTTTGATGTTGACCACATCGGCCGCGCCCATGGCGATACATCGTTTTGCATCATGAATGGTATAAACGCTCTCATCCACGGCAAGGGGGGTTTTCAACCGGTCGGCCAGCATTGCCATCCCCTCCAGGTCCCACGCCGGAAGCGGTTGTTCAATCCATTCGAGGCCGAGAGTTTCCATTTGGGAAAATACGCTCCATGCGGTTTCGCGATCATAGCCGCAGTTCCCGTCGACTCTTAGACGAATGCCGTCGCAGACTGATTCCCGCACCGCCTTGACCCGGCGGATATCCGTTGCAGCATCTTGACCGATCTTGACTTTGATGGTCTGAAAGCCTTGGGCCGCCTGTTCGACGGCTGATGCGGATGCAGCCGAAGGGGAAACAATATCCACAATCCCGGTCAGCGGCACGCGATCCGTCCGCTTTTTATCAATAACAGCCCACATCGGCAAACCCTGAGCTTTGGCCATCAGGTCGCAGACGGCAAGATCGATTCCGGCTTTGGCCATGAGATTGTGAGGAATTCTCTGGTCAAGTAGCCTATGAAGCTCTTTTAGACTGTCGATCTTCTTTCCGATTACGGCAGGAATCAAATAATCGGTTAAAACGTGGAAAAGGGCGCGCTGATCGTAACCATAGACTTCCATGAAGGTTGTCGTTTCTCCCCACCCCACAATGCCATTTTCGTCGGTGAGCCGAACCAGAACATGATTCGAATGAACTAGTTTTCCCGAGGCGATGACAAAGATTTTTTTCAACGGAATGCAAATGGGAATGGCTTCTCCGGAAACAATTTTCACTTTCTTCTGCTCCTCACAGGGCCAGTCCTTTTCGTTTGCGGTAGGCGTTTTCGAGTTGAATTAATTTTGCTCCCACGCTCTTCAGATGACGCTCCATGGCCGCTACGGCCCCGGCAGCGTCTTTGGCCAAAACGGCACGAACGATATCTGCATGCTCCTCCTGCCGGTGAATGATTTTCTTGGCCGGTTTTACTTCCAGAATCAGTTCTCCGCTCAGCCGATAAAGGGAGCTAGCAATGGCTTGAAGGAGCCGATTCCCGCACATCTCCGCCAGAATCTCGTGAACTATGAGACGGTTGGATACGAAATCGGCGTGGGAGACGTCCTCAAACGACTCGGCATTCAAAGCATCTTTCAATCGCCGGGTGAATGTGGCATTCACGTTTAATACGGCGAGCCTGGCGATTTCCATCTCCACGAGGATTCGCGTATGGATCAACTCGGCCACTGAAAGTTTATTGCACAGAAAGAGATCCAGGAAGGCGCTGTTAAGCTGATCAAAGGAAAGGTCTGTGACATAAGACCCGCCGGCAGGGCCCTTCAGGATTTTAACCAGGCCTTTGATTTCAAGTTCCCGGAGGGCTTCCCGGACCACCACCCGGCTCACCTGAAACTGTTCGGTCAGCTCCCGTTCAGTAGGCATCCGCTCTCCGGGTTTTAGCCTTCCTGAAAGAATCGCCCCCTTGAGTTGATTGACAATATCAACGGCGATTCGATTCTGTTTGACGGGCTTGAATTGCATCGTTTTGAAAAGCGTTTTTTTGCGTTTCACCGGAAAGCGTTTTGAAATCTCCGATTTATAAAAATTCCTTGACACGTGATGATCGTTTTGTATAATGTTAGTCCAAATAAGTCAATAACCTTTTAACCACCATGAGCATCTGATCCATTTTAACCAACATTCAAAAGGAGGTTTGCCATGCGTTCTCTCATCCACCGGGTCTATGTGATCCTGATGATCGTACTGATTGCAGGCTTTTCCTGGACAGGAGCGCCTTTGGCACAGGAGATCAAGGGCACCATTAAAATCATCGTCCCCTACCCTGCCGGAGGCGGCTCGGACGTGCAAGCCCGGCTCATCGCCGATAAAATGAAGGATTCCCTTGGCCAGCCGGTCATCGTGGAGAACAAACCGGGCGCCGGTGGCCAAATCGGAGCCGAATACGCTAAGAATCAGCCCGCGGATGGAACCGCCATGCTGGTGGTAAACCCCGCTCTTTTTGTCGTGGCTCCCACCGTTTTTCCAAAGCTTGCCTATAACCCGGACACCGATTTTGCACCCGTATCCCTTCTCAGCACATACCAGTTCTGCGTGTCCGTTCCAATCAGCTCGCCGGTAAAGGACGTGAAAGGTCTGATCGAGTGGATCAAGAAAAACCCCAACCAGGCCAACTTCGGGTCCCCGGCCGCCGGGAGCCTTCCCCATTTTTTCGGTCTCATGATCGGTAAAGTCGCCGGCGTTGAAATGGTCCACAGCTCCTACAACGGCTCCGGCCCTCTAACGACAGCTCTGATCGGCAGCCAGATCCCCATCGGAGTCGACGCCTTCGATACCCAATCCGCCTATCATCCTGAAAAAATTCGCATCTTGGCCACCGCCGGTACGGCTAGAAAGAAACCGGACATCCCGACGTTCAAAGAGCAGGGATTTCCGGAAATTGAAGGCGTGGGGTGGAATGCCATTGTCGTTCCGGCCAAAACCGCAAGAACCATTATCGACAAGTTGAGCAAGGCTATCGGCGACGCCGTCAAAATGCCGGATGTGGCGCAAAAGATCCAAAACCTGGGAAGCGATCCCGTTGGTTCAACCCCGGAGGAGTTTGCTCAAATATTGAAAAAAGATCGGGAACGTTGGGTGCCGGTGATCAAAGCCTCCGGATTCAAGGTTCAATAACTGAAACGGAATTTTTTTAATTGATGCGAATCCGTCGCTCCAAAGATTTTGTCGCCGGTATAATGTTTCTGTTCTTTGGAGCTGTGGCCATATTTTTCTCGGTAAAATACCAGATCGGCACAGCCGCCAGGATGGGCCCAGGCTACTTCCCCTTTGCTCTTGGGTTGCTCCTGGCGGTTTTGGGATCCGGACTGGTTATAACAAGCTCGATTGCAGCCAAGGAAAGGCAGGCGCCGCCTTCCTGGCAGTTCAAGCCTCTGGTCCTCATCCTCTCTTCGGTTGTTATTTTCAGCCTCATTTTACGACCGCTGGGGCTATTACTTTCAACGGTGACACTGGTCGTTACGGCCAGTTATGCCAACCTTGAATTTAGATGGAAAGAAGCTGTGCTGAACGCTGCCGTTCTTGTTGGAATCGTTCTTCTGGTCTTTGTTTATTTTCTTCATTTCCAAGTGCCGATCTGGCCATGGTTTCTATCCGGCCGGATCTGACCTGATAAGAAACCCATGGAACTGCTCGCCAATCTCGCCCTCGGATTTCAAACCGCCGTCTCTCCCATGAACTTGCTCTACTGTTTGGTGGGAGCATTGATCGGCACCTTGATCGGCGTTCTTCCTGGTATCGGACCGGTTCAGACCATCGCCATCCTGCTCCCCACTACTTTTACCCTGCCGCCGGTTTCAGCCCTCATTATGTTGGCGGGAATTTATTACGGAGCGCAATACGGTGGGTCCACGACATCCATTCTCGTGAATGTGCCGGGAGAGGCGTCCTCGGTGGTGACCTGCCTGGACGGACATCAGATGGCCCGTCAGGGACGGGCGGGGGCGGCTCTTACCATTTCAGCATTGGGGTCCTTTGTGGCCGGATCCTTCGCAACCCTTGTTTTGGCTGTACTTGCGGTCCCCCTGTCCGTACTGGCCTTCAAATTCGGGCCTGCCGAATATTTTTCTCTTATGGTGTTCGGCCTAATCGGTTCTGTGGTTCTGGCATCCGGCTCCATGATTAAAGCCGTCGGCATGATCATGCTGGGTTTGCTACTGGGAATGGTCGGCACCGATATCACCAGCGGCGTGCATCGGTTCACCTTCGAAATCCCTGAGCTTTCCGACGGCATCGGTTTCGTTTCCCTTGCCATGGGGCTTTTCGGAATCTGTGATATCATCAACAGCCTGGAAAAACGGGAGAAGCGGGATATATTAAGGAGCAAACTTGCCGGATTCTGGTTGAAAAGAGAGGAAATCAAGGCGGCAACGCCGGCAGTGATTCGCGGCACGTTGTGCGGGTCCCTTCTTGGCATTCTGCCGGGTGGAGGCGCCATCCTGGCATCCTTTACCGCCTATATGCTCGAGAAAAAGAGTTCACGCCATCCTGAAAACTTTGGAAAAGGGGATATCCGGGGTGTGGCCGCACCGGAATCGGCCAATAATGCCGCAGCCCAGACCTCCTTTATCCCACTTCTAACCCTTGGAATCCCGCCGAATGTGGTCCTGGCCATGATGGCAGGAGCCATGATGATTCACGGCATCCGTCCGGGCCCCCACGTCATCAGCAGCAATCCGGCCCTTTTCTGGGGGGTTATCGTCTCCATGTGGATCGGCAATGCGATCCTGGTGATTTTGAACCTTCCGCTGGTGGGTATCTGGGTGCGCCTTCTCTCTGTTCCCTATCGGTTCCTCTACCCGGCTATACTGCTCTTCTGCTGCATCGGCCTTTACAGCGTCAACAACAATACCTTCGACATCGGCCTGACTGCTGCATGCGGGCTCCTGGGCTACATATTTCACAAGCTGGAGTGCGAACCGGCACCCCTGATTTTGGGCTTTGTTTTAGGCCCTATGATGGAGGAAAACCTGCGTCGGGGGATGCTTCTTTCCCGGGGAGACGCATCTATTTTTTTCACCCGCCCCCTTTCTCTAGCATTTCTACTGATGGCGGCGGCGATGTTGATTGTGGTGGCCCTTCCAGCCATCCGCCAAAGCCGGGAAAAGGCGTTTCAGGAAGAATGAGTGAAGCTCCCCGCTCTGAAGAGCGGGGCTTCCCGGCAAGGAAAATGTCTATTTTAGAAAAAAACAGGAGGCAGTTGATATGACCTATCCCAGCATTTATCCAACCGGCGCGACGCTGTATGATCCCGATCGGTGCTGGAACGGCTATACGGTATTCCAGGCAAAGGAAGTGGGAGCGATACTTATCGATATGAACGGCGCCGAAGTTCAGTTGTGGAAAGAACTGCACGGCATGCCCAACCGCATACTTCCGGGCGGGTATCTCATCGGCAGCACAGGTGAAAGACACACCGCCTTCGGAATGCAGGACGGCGTCGACCTGGTTCAGGTGGACTGGGATGGAAAAATCGTATGGAAATTCGACCGCTACGAGTTTATCGAAGATCCCGGAGAAAAACCTCAATGGATGGCCCGGCAGCACCATGATTATCAGCGCGAAGGAAACCCGGTAGGATACTTTGTTCCGGGGATGGACCCCTTAGTGGACCGAGGAAATACCCTGATCCTTTCCCACAAGAACGTCCGGGATCCCAGGATATGCGACAGACCACTGCTTGACGACACCATCATCGAAGTCACATGGGAGGGAGATGTTGTCTGGGAGTGGATCTGTAGCGAACATTTTGACGAGCTGGGTTTCCGGGAGGATGCAAAAAACATTCTTTTCAGAAACCCCAACTGGAGGCCGGCAGGAGGCGGTATCGGCGACTGGATGCACATCAATTCCATGTCGCTGCTGGGTCCAAACCGGTGGTTCGATTCCGGAGATGATCGTTTTCATCCCGACAACGTCATCTGGTGCGCCAGGGAGACCAACATCACCGCCATCGTCGACAAAAAAACCGGAAGGATCGCATGGCGGCTGGGCCCCAACTACGACGAAACCCAGCAGCTTCGGAAGCTGGGCTGGATCATTGGGCAACACCACGCTCACATGATTCCCCAAGGGCTTCCCGGCGAAGGGAACATTCTGATTTTTGACAATGGCGGATGGGCCGGCTATGGCTCTCCGAACCCAGGCTCTCCGACGGGTTTTAGAAATGCGCTTCGGGATTATTCTAGGGTTCTGGAGATCAATCCTGTTTCACTGGAGATCGTCTGGCAGTACACACCGACTGAAGCCGGATTGACCCTTCCGGTGGATGCCAACCGATTCTACAGCCCCTTCATCAGCTCAGCCCAACGCCTCCCCAACGGAAATACCCTGATTAGCGAAGGTTCGGGAGGCCGTTTGATCGAAGTCACTTCCGAACACGACATTGTCTGGGAATACATCAGTCCTTTCCTGGGAAAGATGATGAAAATCAATATGATCTACCGCGCGTACCGGGTCCCCTATGATTGGGTCCCGCAAGTCAAAAAGCCCAGGGAATCTCCTATCAAGCCGATCGATGTCAAATCGTTCAGGGTGCCTGGAGCATCACCGTCCGGCCCGAAGCGGGTAGTCTCCGTGGAAGGAGTTCTCCCCTACCGGCCGGATGCGGCCCTATGCGTTTTGACCGATAAAAAAAAATAGGTTGCATACAAAACTTCAAGTTCTCGCTGACATCTCTGGCGAACAGGATCGATATCCAGAAAGCCACCCATGCCCAATAGAGTTCGAATACATTGAACTTTTATGATGCGAATCAACGGCTGCGCCGCATTCCTCAGGTGCATTTACCCTAAGTCTTTCGAAGGGCGCTCCTTGCATTCTAAATTCAAGGATTGTAGTTTTAAACGCCTTGACAGAGAAGTACCATCATCATACAAATATTTCTACATATTCATTTCCATTAAGCGCACATGAGGAGCCGGCAAATGCCAACCTTTTTATTTCAGAAGCTTTTCCCCCTTCAAAAAGATGAAACACCTTATCGATTGCTCGCACAGAATTATGTTTCGATAGCATCCTTTGAAGGAATTGGTATTCTCAAAGTCGAGCAGCAGGGACTTGAATTTCTGGCTGAACAGGCATTCAAAGAGTGCTCCCATCTGATGCGTCCATCTCACTTAAATTTGCTGAAAAAAATCCTGGACGATCCGGAAGGTTCTGACAACGACCGGTATGTGGCCTTAGAGATGCTGAAAAATGCGGTCATCTCCGCCGAGATGATTTTCCCCATGTGCCAGGACACCGGAACCGCCGTCATCATCGGGAAAAAAGGGCAGCAGGTCTGGACCGGATTCTCGGATGAAGCTGCTCTTTCCAAAGGGGTCTTCAATGCCTATACCCGGAATTACCTTCGCTATTCTCAAAACGCCCCGTTAACCATGTTCGAAGAAAAAAACACCGGATGCAACCTTCCGGCCCAGATCGAACTGTATGCAACCGAAGGAGATTCTTATGAATTCCTTTTCATCGCCAAGGGGGGTGGGTCAGCTAATAAAACCTTTCTTTATCAGGAAACCAAGGCCCTTTTGACGCCGGAAAAACTGATCTGTTTTATGATAGAAAAGATGAAAACCCTTGGGACCGCCCCTTGCCCGCCGTATCACCTCTCATTTGTTGTGGGGGGGATGAGCGCCGAATTCAATTTAAAGACCGTAAAACTTGCCACCGCGGGATTTCTGGATACGTTGCCCGATCACGGAAACTTGTCTGGGCATGCATTCCGGGATCTCTCCTTAGAAAAAGAGATCCTCGAGGCTTCCCGAAAATTTGGAATCGGCGCTCAGTTCGGCGGAAAATATTTCTGCCATGATGCCCGGGTGATCCGCCTGCCGCGACATGGCGCCTCATGCCCGGTGGGCTTGGGAGTAAGCTGCAGCGCAGATCGGAACATCAAAGGGAAAATCACCGAAGACGGGGTTTTTCTGGAAAGGCTTGAAGCCGATCCAGCCAAATATCTTCCCGCAACAGAAGAAACCGAAGACAAAGCCGTCCCCATCGACTTGAACCGGCCGATGAATGAAATACGAAGCATTCTCAATAAATATCCGGTGGCGACTCGGCTTCGTCTTTCCGGAAACCTTGTAGTGGCAAGGGATATCGCCCATGCCAAACTCAACGAGCATCTCAACAAGGGGGAAGGGCTTCCTCAATATTTTAAGGATCATATCATTTACTATGCCGGACCGGCAAAAACGCCGGAAGGATACCCTTCCGGATCCTTCGGCCCCACCACCGCCGGACGGATGGATGCCTATGTGGCCGCATTTCAGAAACAGGGAGCATCGATGGTCATGTTGGCCAAAGGAAACCGCTCCAAAGGGGTGACCGAATCCTGTAAAACCTATGGAGGCTTTTATCTCGGCTCTATCGGCGGTACGGCGGCCCGGCTCGGCAAGGATTGCATTACATCCGTCCGAACTCTCGAATACCCTGAGCTTGGGATGGAAGCCATTTTTATGATTACGGTGAAGGATTTCCCCGCTTTTATCATTGTGGATGACAAGGGGAATGATTTTTTTGATGCACTTTTAAATTGAATTCAACTTCCGTCGACTCTTACCGGCGCCTACGAATCTTTTTTATTTACAAACACGAACCGATTGAATAACGTTTTAGATTCCGCATGCATGAATCCGGTTTTAAAGCCTGAATCCTGCATGAAAATAAAAAAGAAGCGGATGCGCCATTTAAAAGATCAAAAAATATAAGAGGAGTTCGGTGATGGGAAAAAAGATGAAAACAATCGACGGAAATACAGCAGCCGCCCATGTGGCCTATGCCATGAGCGATGTGGCAACGCTTTACCCGATTACCCCTTCTTCTCCCATTGGAGAGATTGCCGACGAATGGGCTGCCAAGGGTCGAAAAAACATATTCGGTCAGGCCATGACCGTACGCCAGCTTCAATCCGAAGCCGGAGCAGCAGCCGCCGTGCACGGATCTTTAGCTTCCGGCGCATTGACCACCACCTTCACCGCCTCGCAGGGGCTTCTGTTGATGATCCCGAACATGTATAAAATGTCCGGAGAGCTCCTGCCTGCCGTAATTCATGTCACTGCCCGCGCGATCGCCGCCCACGCCCTTTCCATTTTCGGCGATCATCAGGATGTCATGGCGGTCCGCCAAACCGGATTCGCGCTTCTGGGATCGGCATCGGTACAGGAAGTGATGGATCTGGGACTTGTCGCCCACCTGAGCGCCATCGAGGCAAGCGTTCCATTTCTTCATTTCTTTGATGGATTTCGAACATCCCATGAAATTCAAAAGGTCGAAATGATCGGCTATGATGACATGGCCAGGCTCGTCAACCAGGATGCGGTAGCCCGATTCCGGGCCAGAGGCGCCAATCCGGAACGTCCGGAGTTGAGGGGAACCGCCCAAAACCCGGATATTTACTTCCAGGGTCGCGAGGCGGCGAACCCGTATTATTTGAAAGTCCCGGGGATCGTATCGGAATATATGAAAAAAATTGGAAAGCTGACCGGCCGAAATTATCGCCTGTTTGATTATGTGGGGGATTCTGAAGCCCGGCATGTAATTGTTTCCATGGGTTCGTCGTGTGAAACCATTGAAGAGGTGGTCAACTTCCTCAATACCCGCGGAGAAAAGACCGGTCTTCTCAAAGTGAGGCTTTATCGTCCGTTTTCACCTGAGCATTTTTTCACCGTTATGCCCGCCTCGGCCGACCGGATAACCGTTTTGGACCGCACCAAAGAGCCAGGCTCTTTGGGAGAGCCGTTATATCTGGATGTCTGCACTGCATTTATGGAAAAAAGAAAAATGCCCTTAATTCTTGGCGGCCGGTACGGTTTGGGTTCCAAGGAGTTCAATCCGAGCATGGTCAAAGCGGTATTCGACAACATGAAGTCGGCAGATCCCAAGAATCATTTCACCGTGGGAATCAACGACGACGTCACCCATACCTCCCTCGAGGTTCAAGAAGGCCTGAGCGCAGCGCCGGAAGGAGCCGTTGGATGCAAATTCTGGGGTCTTGGCGCTGACGGAACGGTTGGAGCCAATAAAACCGCCATCAAGATCATCGGCGATAACACCCCTCTTTATGCCCAGGCCTATTTTGCCTATGATTCCAAAAAATCCGGAGGGGTGACCATTTCACATCTGAGATTCGGGAAAAAACAAATTCAGTCCACCTATTTGATCGACAGCGCCGATTACATCGCCTGCCATAATTCAAGTTATGTTTATATTTACGATGTTCTCGAAGGGATAAAGGAAGGAGGCGCCTTTCTTCTAAATTCAAGCTGGAGCGCCGGGGAGATGGAAGAAAAGCTTCCGGCTCGCATGCGCCAAACCATTGCCCGAAAAAAGCTCCGTTTTTACAATATCAATGCGGTAAGGATCGCATCTGAAATCGGTCTGGGTGGACGGATCAACATGATTATGCAAACCGCCTTCTTCAAGCTGGCCGGCGTCATTACGGTGAAAGACGCGGTTGAATATCTGAAAACCGATATCGTCAAGATGTTCGGGATGAAAGGGGACGCCGTTGTCAAAATGAACCAGGCCGCCGTGGACAAAACTCTCGATAACCTGGTTGAAATCAAATATCCGCAGCACTGGACTGCAGCAGGAGAAATCGGAACGCCGTCTTCGGATGAACCGGAATTTGTAAAACAGGTGATCCGCCCCATGCTGGCCCAGCAAGGGGATAGACTGCCGGTGAGCGCTTTTTCACCGGACGGCATATTCCCGGTGGGAACCACCCAATATGAAAAGCGTGGGGTCGCCATTATGATTCCCGAATGGATACCTGAAAACTGCATTCAGTGCAATCAGTGTGCCATGGTTTGCCCGCACGCCGCCATTCGGCCATACCTGCTCACGGATCAGGAATCCGAAACAGCACCTGATGGGTTTGGCGCCATAAAGGCGACCGGAAAAGAATTGAAAGGGCACCGTTTCCGGGTCCAGGTAAGCCCGCTTGATTGTATGGGATGCGGGAACTGCGCGGACATTTGTCCTGCGAAAAAGCCGGCCCTGGTGATGAAACCCCTTGAAACCCAGACGGAAGTCCAGGTGCCAAATCACCGGTTTGCGGTTAAACTCCAGGTGAGGGATCATTTGGCGAGCCGTTTTACGGTCAAAGGGAGCCAGTTTTATCAGCCGCTTCTCGAATTTTCAGGCGCCTGCGCCGGGTGCGGGGAAACCCCCTATGCCAAGCTCATCACCCAGCTTTTTGGAGAACGGATGGTGATCGGAAACGCCACCGGCTGCACATCGATTTGGGGAGGAAGCGCTCCCACCATCCCTTACTGCGTCAACCAGAATGGGTTCGGTCCCACGTGGGGCAACTCACTTTTTGAAGATCCGGCTGAATTTGCATACGGAATGCTTCTTGGTGCTATGCAGCAACGCAAAAAACTCGCCGATATGATGAGAGAGGCGATGGGAACGGATATTTCCCAGGATCTCAAAACCGCTATGGCGGGTTGGCTTGATAACATGAAAAACCCTGCCAAAAGCAGAGAATATGGAGACGCCCTTAAGGCCGCCCTTCCACGATTTAGGGAAAATTCGCTTCTTCGCGCCATTAATGATATGTCCAAGCTCTTTACGAAAAAGTCCTACTGGATTTTTGCCGGGGACGGAAGCGCATACGACATTTCATTTGGCGGCATCGATCATGTACTGGCTTCCGGAGAAGATATCAATGTCATGGTTTTCGACACCGAGGTATACTCCAATACCGGCGGCCAATCCTCCAAAGCAACCCCCACCGGTTCCATTGCCAAATTTGCCGCATCCGGAAAAAAGACCGCTAAAAAAGATATGGGGAAAATGATGATGAGTTACGGTTACATCTATGTCGCATCCGTCGGGATGGGCTCCAGCAAGCAACAACTGATCCGGGCGCTCACCGAAGCCGAAGCGTATGGCGGACCATCTCTGATCATGGCGTATGCGCCATGTATCAATCACGGGATCAAGCGCGGGATGGGGAAGAGCCAGGAGGAAACGGAATTGGCGGTGGCATGCGGCTACTGGCCGTTGTACCGTTACAATCCGCAGCTCAAAACCGAAGGGAAAAACCCGTTCATCCTCGACTCTAAGAAACCGAACGGAAACCTCAGGGAGTTTTTAAAGGGTGAAGTCCGCTACGCCGCTCTTGAAAAATCCTTTCCACAGGAGGCTGAAGTGCTTCATTCCCGGCTGGAAAAGGAAGTAAACGACCGATATGAAGCATTAACGCTTCTGGCAGACCCAAAATCCATTTGCGATGGAGCCGGGAAGAAAAACGGACCGTTGGATGACTAAAATCCATCGGATAAAACCGGTCTGTTGAAAACGGTTATGAGATGGAAATCACCTGACCTTGGGTCATCCGCTTCAGATCGTCAGGGGTGAGTTTAAATACGGCATAAGGGGTTCCTGCCGCAGCCCAGATCTCCCGGTACCCCAACAAATCCATGTCGATTATGGCTTTCATGGAAATCAGATGCCCTAAGGGCGGAACGCCTCCGATGACATATCCGGTCGCCTTTCGGACAAAGTCCGCATCCGCCATTTTCACCGGCTCGGACAGATGCCGGGCCAGCTTTTTTTCATCAACACGGTTGGCGCCGGAAACCAAAACAAGATACGTGGCGCCGGTCGTTTTCCCTCTGAAAATTAGGGACTTGACGATCTGCCCCACCTCGCACCCAACAGCCTTTGCCGCATCGGCAGCGCTTCGAGTGGTCTCTTCCATTTCAACAACCTCGTATGAAAAGCCTTCCGAGATCAGTATGTCTTGAACCTTTTGAGCACTTTGTCTTAACTTTTTTTCTTTGGTTGGCTCCATATTCACTCCGATGTTCGTGATAAACGGGTTACCTAAGAAAAATCATACCCCCTGGTGTGCCTCACGTGCTAGGAGCTATGCGGGTGATTGCCGTTATCGAGGATCAGGATGGGATCCGCAAAATCCTCCAGAGGCGTACAAGTCCTGAAACATCTTGGGCTTTTGGAAATTAAAACCCGATCTCAACCGGTTGCTCATGGCCCACCGTATCTTATCTTAGAGCCATTCAGCGATTCGCCGGCCCCTTGCGCAGACGATTATCTGGCCGATCCGGTGTATCCCAACGAAGCGTATTTTTGAAAAACGCGCCAGCAATCACACCGATACCCCCTTGCGTGGCTAAGGCAGAAACCAAACCGGACATGGAGATGCAGACCCCCATGCCTCCCTGCAAGATTGCCAGTTTTCTGTTCAACCCATTGATGTTCAACGGCGGAATTCCAGTGTCGGCGCTCCTTTTGAGCCTCTGCGCCCGAACTGGAAACTGCTTTGGTTCCCGTCCGGTTCGACTCGAAGCCGGGCTGAACGCAAAAGAAGACCTTATTTAAGGCATTGTGTCCGAATACACAAGAGGATTGTAAAAGGTGCTTTTCCCAAAGAGCGAACCGCGCTCATGGGACAGACCGGCTCATTCCGGATTGGAGCCTTTATCATTTTGCCCCTTGTTTTATTTTGAACCATCCGATACCACTTATTCCTAAAAGCCAAGGTGCCGGCTTGGGCGGCACGATCGACGTGCCGTCAAAACCCTGTGGGTTTGACAGCTTGTTTTTAACTCAGCCCTCTTGATCGTGGGCGGGATAGGGGATATTTTTATGAGCAAAACGTATGAAACTCAAAATCTGGCCGTTTTTTACGATTTTGAAAATATCGCCATCGGGTGAGCTTACAGCAATATCGACGACAGCGCTCGTCAAAAAACCCTGGCCAAGCTGTCTTTTGGCTACGTGTTTGCATTCGCCATGGCGCTTTGCGTGCAGTGCGAGACGTGCGCCTATCCAGATACTTGTCTTTATCCCCATCTGGCTCACCCTTCCATGGATGCGTACGGCATCGATATCGGCAAGACGCTGGAGCCTCTGAATTTCAAGGTGGAATTCAACGAAAAAGGGAATCTCCTTCCTTCCTGGTATTGCATGATATTGCTGGAATAGAGCACTGCCCGGCCAGGGTGCAGCAGAAAGGTACAAGTGTTCACAAACATCACAGCGACGCGTTTCTGACCGAATACAGGCTGTGACTTGCCAAATGGCGCAAGTCATGATATCGATATCATGTTAACAACATACCTCTTTCGGACTTCAAAGACAAAAGGATATGCCGGATTCCCTCGAAAGCAGATGTCTGGATTTCGATTCGATAGTCCCCCGAAGGGATTCACACTGATCGAGGTGATGATCGTCGTCGCCATCATGGGAACTCTGGCGGCCATCGCGGTTCCCAATTACATTTCCTACCGGAATAGGGCCAAGGAAGCCCACGCCATTTCCGAGTTAAAGATCCTCATGGATGAAATCGCTATTTTTGAAATCGATAACAACCGGCTGCCGGCAAATATCAACGAACTCAAGACCGTTGCCCCGCAGGATCCATGGGGGAATCCGTATCAATATCAAAATTTTGAAATCACTCCTAGGGGTCAATGGCGAAAGGATAAGTTCTTGGTTCCCATCAATACCAGTTATGATTTGTGGAGCATGGGGCCTGACGGTGCCAGCCAGCCGCCTTTGACTGCCAAGGCAAGCATAGATGACATCATCCGGGCGAATGATGGGGCGTTCATCGGAAAAGCCTCATCGTATTAGCAATTCCATCCCAGGCATCGAACAGTCATGATGAGCGAGCGCATTTCATTCAACATATTTCTTAAAACCAGAGTGGCACGACGTTTCTTTTACCTGTTCATGATGTGCGCTTTGCTTCCATTGCTCGCCATCGCCAGCATATCTTATCTCTATGTCGGCAGACAATTGAAGGATCAGGCCTTTAAACGGCTGCACCAACAAGTCAAGTCCAAGGGTTTTGAAGTCTATGATCGTCTGATGTTTCTCGAAAACGAACTGGAGGCTGTTGCCCAGAAAATCACGCAGAACCAATGGAAGCAAGCGGATCTCATCCACTATCACCCCTTGAAACATGAGGGAAACCGTTTCAGGAGCATCGAAACGATCCCTGTGGACAGGCAGTCACTGTTACCGGCCGACCGGCCGGATTTCCTGATAAATTTCACAAACGATCGATGGGCCCATCTCGTCGGTGGCGGGAGCCTGATCGGGATCCTGGACGGTGAGGGCCTCGTTCCCAAAATCCTGATGATGCGGTTGGTTGAAAAATCGGAACCCGCCAAAGGGATTCTCGCCGGTGAAGTGGATCCGCTCTATTTGTGGGGAATCGGCATGGATGGGGCTCTTCCGCCGGGAGTGGAAATGGCGATCTTTACGCCTGAAAAGCGTGTACTGATTTCCTCGTTTGCCGATCTTCCATTCATCCGGACGTCCGTCGAGACCCTCGCTCAGGGCTCATTTTCGGGGAATTATGAAACCATCCACGACAAGGAAGTCTATTTCAACAGCTATTGGCCGCTGTTCCTGCGCCACCATTTCTCAAGTCCGGACTGGATTTTTGTTTTCAGCCAATCTAAGGCCTCGATCCTGGCACCGGTATCCAATTTTAGCCGGATCTTTGGGCTGCTGATTCTGCTGACGTTCTGGATCATTGTGCTGGTGACACTGATCACCCTTCGAAAAAGAATGGTGCCTGTAGAAACACTGAAAGCAGGTGCGATGAAAATTGCACAGGGAGAATTCGAACACCGAGTGGATATCAAGAGCGGGGATGAATTCGAACTCCTTGCGGAAACATTCAATGAAATGAGCCTCAAGTTGAAGCAGGGGCAGGCCATGCTGGTCCAAGCGGCCAAAATGAGCGCTTTCGGCCAGATGGCGGCCGGAATTGTCCACGAAATCGGGCAGCCGCTAACGGCGATCAACGGTTATGCCGAGCTGCTGGCGATGGGCGCCGACCCAGAGGATCAGAAACACTACCTGGAGATCATCCAAAGCGAGGGAAACCGCCTGGCCCAGATTATCTCCAAATTCCGGTCTTTCTCAAAATCATCCAAGGAAGCATCCGAATCCATCGATGTGGATGATGTACTCAATAAAACAACGATGCTTTTGGAACATCAGTTGATGCGAAGCAGCGTCCAACTGAAAATGGAAATGGCCGGGGATTTGCCGATTATCGCCGGCGATAGAAATGAGCTTCAGCAGGTCTTTTTGAACATATTGATCAATGCTATCGATGCCCTGGAAAACAGACCGCCCGACCACCGGCAAGTTTACATCAAAACCGATCGGAGCCCGGATTCCGTTCGGGTTCAAATCGAGGACAATGGCTGCGGAATCCCGCCGGAAATTCAGGCTCGTATCTTTGACCCTTTTTTCACCACAAAGACGGAAGAAAAAGGGACGGGTTTGGGCTTGGCCGTTATCAATTCTATTCTCCACAAACACCATGCCCGAATCGACGTGTGGTCTGAAGTAGACCGGGGCACACGGTTTACAGTTTCATTTCCTGTCCCCAAGTCGAATTGAAGCCGGCGAGGAGAAAAGGAAACTTCTTCGTTTATATGCGAGGAGATGCCGTCAAACGGCAATAGTGTTAGGGTTTAGTCCTTTGGATTCCTGCTTCCGGCCTTGCCGGAGGTCTAGGACTATTGTTGGTCGATCGAGTCTATAAAGATCCCGGGTGCGAACCGGTTTTTTAAAGAGATTTCCTCGGAAACCTTTGACAGTTGGCCGGGATTTTGATTACAATTCGATGTTCCAATTAAAATAAAAAGGGGGACCACCCCTCCGCTTTCCACTATGGGCATAACTGGCATTGCTCACGTTGTTGACAGGCCATGGCGATGGTGTTACAGAGATAACCGTGGTTTGGGGCAGTTGGACATTCCCATATCTTGGGGCAAGTTGGTGGCCGAACTGCAATCACACCCTTGGGCAACCGCCGCCC
The DNA here is from genome assembly GCA_001797695.1 of Deltaproteobacteria bacterium RBG_13_49_15. Taxonomy (GTDB): domain Bacteria; phylum Desulfobacterota; class Desulfobacteria; order Desulfobacterales; family UBA2156; genus RBG-13-49-15. Next base: position 21,515 of record MGQD01000158.1, read on the forward strand.
CGCAAAAGCAGGTTCTTATCCATTTCTCCATTTAATGATTCGCTATGGATTTACCCTTACTTAATAAAATTGAATTCTGGACGCCGGCAAATGTTGTAACCCAAGGGATAGAAAAACACCTTGTTTTTTCCAGCCGCTACGGCATTTTATATGAAGGAGATTGCCTGAATGTTCTGCCGTATATCAATGACGACTCAATCGATACGATCTTTGCAGATCCTCCATTCAATTTGGCCAAAGAATACGGAAGCCAGGTTGACGATAGGCGTTCGGATGACGACTATATTTCTTGGTGTAAGAAATGGTTGGATCACTGCGTACGGATCTTGAAACCAGGAGGGGCGCTGTTCGTCTATAACCTGCCGAAATGGAATATCCTGTTGGGAAGTTACTTGGCGGAAACCGGGATGACGTTTCGTCACTGGATTGCGATCAATATTAAACTGTCTCTACCCATTCCCGGAAGGCTGTATCCGTCTCATTACGGTCTTTTATATTTTACCAAGGGAAAGTCAAAAACCTTCCGGAGAATCCGCACCCCCATCGAAACATGCCGTCACTGCGGGCGAGAGATCAAGGATTACGAAGGTCACAGAGGGGCGATGAACCCCAAAGGGGTAAATCTGACAGATGTCTGGAATGATATTACACCTGTCCGTCACTGGAAGTTCAAAAGCCGGAAAAGAACGTTGAACCAGTTGTCCACAAAGATTCTGGAACGTGTCGTCCAGATGTCTACCTCTGAATGTGATGTGGTTCTTGACCCTTTTGGTGGCAGCGGGACAACATACGACGTGTGTGAACGACTCGGCCGTCACTGGATCGGGATGGATCTGGAAAGCTGCGAAGTCATCATCG
>MGQD01000159.1:0-3593 GCA_001797695.1 Deltaproteobacteria bacterium RBG_13_49_15
ATTCTATTTCCTTTGGCATTGATGATATACCCCGACCGCCCGATTACCGGTTTTCCGGTCTTTAATGTTTTCCGGAGCGCGCATTCGGTTTCGCACATGCTGGAGCGAAAAACCTCCGAACACCGCCTGCCGATGGCGTCTTTTCGCAACACGCCGGTTATCGTTTCGGCAGCACGGTTAAATGAAGTAATGCGCCAGTTCGGATCCACCGTGAAGACACCGTCGGATATGCTCTCCAGGACGCTTTCCGCAGGGCCCATGCCATGTGCGTCTTTTTTCCTTTTATTATTTTGCCTGCTCATTTCTCAATTCGCCTCTGAATAAGGAAAAGAAAATACCGACGCTGCACATGAAAGCGGAAATCAAAAAGGAGATTCTTACTCCGGTTAAAAACCGATCATAATTTAGCGGCGAAATCTCTTCATGACCGATGAAGATCGCAAATACAACCATGGCGATGGTCATGCTGATCATCTGCCCCAATAGCCGCATGGTGGCGACCGCGCCGGATGCAATTCCATAAAGGCGCTTTTCTACGGAACCCATGATGGCATTCATGTTGGGGGATGAAAAAAGAGCGAATCCAAATCCAAGCATCGCCAGAACGCAAACGATGTATGGGTTGCCGGTCGTTTTGCCGATAAAGGCAAAAAGCAATAAGCCGCAAACGGTTATCAACATCCCGGAAGAAGCAATTTTTCTGGGTTCGATCCGATCCGACAGCCGTCCGGCAAATGGTGAAAAGGCGGCCATCATGACCGGCTGAGCGATGAGAATGATTCCTGCCCCCTGCGGCGATATTCCTTTGATGTATTGCAGGTAAAGGCTCAGAAGAAAGGTGATGGCAAACGTGGCCGAGTAATGAATCAGTGCCGCCAGGCTGGAAAAGGTAAACAGCCGGTTCTCGGCAAAAAGCCTCACTTCAAATATCGGGTGGCGGACCTTAAGCTGTCTCCGGATAAAGGCGTAAAAACAGACGATTCCCGCAGCCATGAGATAGGCGGCGTTCGTGTCCGGCAGAATCGAGGCGCCGTAAACCAGCGCCGGAATGGAAACTGCATAAAGGATCGTCCCGACGACGTCAAGGCCTTCACCTTTTGCATCCGCCCATTCCCCTTTCAGGTACTTAAGGGTGATATAGATCGAGACGGCGCCGAAGGGAAACACCACAAAAAAAATGCTTCTCCATCCGATATGCTGAATCAAAATCCCTCCGGCAAACGGTCCCACGGAAAGGCCGACGTAAACTGCCGCCACATAAATGCCGATGACCCTGCCGCGCGTTTGGGGTGGAAAAATGGAGGTGAGTATGGCCATCCCTGTTGACACGAACATGGCCGTGCCCAATCCCTGCATTACCCGAAAAAAAACCAGCATCTCCACTGTTTTGGAAAATCCTGCGAAAAGCGACGCCAGCGTATAGAAAAAGAGCCCTGATGCAAATACTTTCTTCCGGCCGTAAATGTCGGCAATCCGGCCTGCCGGAACCAGCGTAATGGCGACCGCCAGCATAAAGGAAGTGGCGATCCAGCTCAACTGAATGGCATCGACCGAGAATTCTTTCTGGATGGACGGCAACGCCACATTCACGGACGAGATCATAAACGGTCCCATGAAGGATGTCAGGGTTGCCACAAACAACGCGGATTTCTCCTGAGCCGGATCGGCCAAGAAAGTTCTCCTTTCTGCTACGCCCCTTTTTTTTGGATTTTGGCCCAGGTATCCCGAAGGGTAACGATACGATTAAACACTTTTTTTTGAATGTCCGAGTCGACGGGATCGACATAAAAGTATCCAAGTCTTTCAAATTGATATCGGCTTCCCGGGGTTGCTCCCGAAAGGCTCGGCTCAAGTTTGCAGGAAGTGAGCCGTTGAAGGGAATTGGGATTTACCTGAAACCCGGGGCCTTCTTTATCTTCATCCGGATTTTCCTTTGCAAAAAGATGATCATACAGGCGAACCTCCGCTGTAACGGCATGGGAGGCGCTCACCCAGTGGATCGTCGCCTTGACTTTCCGGCCGTCCGGCGAATCCCCCCCTTTTGTCGCAGGGTCATACATACAGCGAAGTTCGATGACCTCGCCTGTCGTTGGATCTTTTACGACCCCCGTGCATCTGATAAAATAGGCGTATCGGAGCCTCACCTCCCTGCCCGGAGCGAGCCGGTAGTAGCTTTTCGGAGGATTTTCCATAAAATCCTCCTGTTCGATGTAAAGGAGACGAGAAAACGGCACCTCCCGCGCACCCATTTTTGGGTCCTCCGGATTGTTGACGGCCTGGAGCATCTCAACCTGGTTTTCAGGATAGTTTTCGATAACGATTCGAAGCGGGTGAAGTACGCCCATGACACGCGGCGCTTTTCGGTTTAACTCTTCCCTGATGCAATATTCAAGAAGAGCGATATCGACCATGCTGTTGGCCCGGGCGACGCCGATCCGTTCGCAAAAAGTTCGTATCGATTCCGGCGTATACCCCCGGCGCCGGATCCCGGCAATCGTTGGCATCCGGGGATCATCCCAGCCGCCGACATGCCCTTCCTGAACCAGCCGGATCAGTTTGCGTTTGCTTAACACCGTGTGTGTCAGATTCAACCGGGCAAATTCGATCTGCCGGGGATGGTGGATTTCCAAAGAAGCCAGAAACCAGTCATAGAGCGGACGATGATCCTCAAATTCCAGGGTGCAGATGGAATGGGTGATCCCTTCGATGGAATCACACTGCCCATGGGCGAAATCGTATGTGGGATAGATGCACCATTTATTGCCTGTCCGGTGATGATGGGCATGCAGAATCCGGTACAGGACCGGATCGCGCATGTTTAAATTGGGGGACGCCATATCGATTTTAGCTCTTACGACATGGGTTCCCTCTGCAAACTCCCCGCCCCTCATCCGGGAAAACAGATCCAGATTTTCTTCAATGGAACGGTTTCGATAAGGGCTGTCCGTACCGGGTGCCGTAAGCGTTCCGCGGTATTTCCGGATCTCTTCGGCGCTTAATGTATCGACATACGCTTTTTCCTTTTTAATCAGATCGACGGCATATTGATAAAGCGCTTCGAAATAATCCGAAGCATAAAATTCACGGTCCTCCCAGTCGAAGCCGAGCCAGCGGACATCCGTCTTGATTGACTCCACATATTCGATGTTTTCCTTGCCCGGATTGGTATCGTCGAATCGCAAATTGCACAGCCCGCCGTAATCAGAGGCTATCCCGAAGTTGAGACAGATGGATTTGGCATGGCCGATATGCAGATATCCGTTTGGCTCCGGAGGGAATCTCGTATGGATATGCGTTTCCCATCTTCCGGTCTTCAAATCGTCTTCGATGATGTTCCGGATAAAGTTCGATGCGGGCTTGATCCCGTCTTCAGGCATCGCTAAAGGCTCCCTTCGTCGGTTTTCGCCTTATCCCTTTTTGGGTCACATAAGACTGTTTTTATAATGTGAATAAAAGGTTACGGTAAAAACAACACGCTGTCAAATTCGAAATGTTGACCTTTTTGCCTAAATCTGTGGTCAAAAAAGGGCGACCATATAGGTAAAATTAATTTTTAAACCAAAGGGTGGGCGCCGACGAAAACTCGGATCGGG
>MGQD01000159.1:3765-8174 GCA_001797695.1 Deltaproteobacteria bacterium RBG_13_49_15
ATTTATTTCGCTTACGGTATGAGGGGGACGCGTAAACGAGTTCTCCAAGAAGGGCAATTCCCAACTTTCTGAAGTGGGATACCCTTGCTTTTTAGGCCGTCTGGCCAAGAAAACGACCGTGAGAGGGGGGCGAGTGTAAAAATCATCCAAGGAGATTTTTTTAAAAAGGAAATCCTCTTCGTTCACTTTTGTTTGTTCCGGTGTGTGATTAAAATCCAGAAAAACACCCGGTTTATCAAGACCGTGCCAGAAACATTCGACCTCTTCGAAAAACATATTAACGACGGCATGCCACTGACGGGGCGTCCAAATATTAAGATGATAAATATTCCTGATGTTTTCAGCCCAGTCCCCGTCTCTGACGACCGGAGGCACTGCTAAAATTAACATGCCGTTTTCTTTAATTAATTTCACCACGGAAAAGAAAAACGGCATGACTTTTGGAACATGCTCGAGCACATTTGAAGAAAAAATAACATCAAAGTAGCCCTCATCAAAACCGCGTATTTTTTGCAAATCCATTAACTTATATTTCAGATTATTCCGCTTGAAATAATTCTCGCTGAAATCTTTTGCTATCTCGCTGGCCTCGATACCCCAGACAAATCGTGCCCCATTGTCCGCAAGATAGGCAGATCCATAACCCGTTCCGGAACCCGCATCCAATAGAACCTTGTTTTGGCAGAGTTGCCTGGCGAAAAAATAGATGGAAAGGTGGGCGTAATAACAGTCGTTCGGATACAAATGGATGACCCTCTCCCCGTTAAAGGTCACTTCCCGATAGTCATAATCCGTTTTATTTCGATGCTTCATATAGGCGATCGTCCCGTCAACACCATTGTTTTAGAGAAGTCTTTTTTCGATATCCGGTTTTCTCCAGTAAGCCCCTAGCGGAAAACGGCAAGCATTTCAATACACGACCGCGCCAACATCGCCCTGTTACAGCCCCTTCGTAACGACTTTTAACGATCATATCGGGCTGATGCCCAAATGGCAAGCATTAACTCATAGGTATTTTAAAGGTGTTAACCACTGAATGAATAAAATAAAATGATAAGAACTTCCTTTTGGGGGAACGGGTTAAATAAACATAACGAACGGTGTTTTCCCATCATCACGACCCAAGATATGGGGACAGGCAGTTGTTATGACCAATGAGTTTTCAATTAATCGAAAATAGGATGAACTTCGTAATGACGGAAGATCACTTTTCGTTTAACCCGCTCCCCAAAAGCGAGTCCTATCATTATCATCATTAAACTTTCCGCTTTTCATTTTGATCGTAAATCGATATTAATTTATTCAATATGCTATTATAATATTATTGGCTTCAAAAGGGACAATCATGCGAACCAGGTTTGCGATCCATTTGAATTTGCGCCAAAAAGTGAGCGTCGGTATCGCTTTTTGCATCGTCATCATCGCAACCATCAGCATTTTATCATATACGAATCTGGCGGAAATCGAAAAAAAAGTGCATTTTGTCGAGAACGCCACCGACCTCAGCAACAGCATCCTGGAAATCCGCCGTTACGAAAAAAATTTTCTCCTGTACGGACAACCCCAAAGCCTTGAAGAAAACCTGAGCTATATCCAGCATGTTTTCGCCGTCCTTTCTAAGTTATCACCGGAAACCCAGCGGCTCAGGGGTTATATCTATCTCGAACAAATTCATCAGGAGCTTTTAACTTACCAGGGCATCGTAGAAAAAATCCGGGAATACATCATCTCAAAGCAGGAGGATCAAATCAAATCAATGGCGGAACCGCTGCGGGAAAGCGGAAAAGTCCTGGTGGATCTTTCGGAGAAGTTAATCAAATTTGAACGGGACAGCATCCTCTCCATCACCCGTATATTAAAAACTCAAATCTCCATCTCTTTGGCCATTCTCTTGATTTTCAGTGTTCTATTTATCCCTCTTGTTTTCAATCTGATCATTCAACCGTTGCGACTGATTGAAGAAACCACTCAACGGATCGCCCAGGGTAACTTCAAACGGGTCCCTCAGGCCCAGACAAAAGATGAAACCGAGCGGGTGATTCAAGCGTTCAACCATATGGTCGACGAACTTGAAAAACGTCAGGAGCAGTTGTTGCAGGCCAAAAAACTTTCCTCCCTGGGAGTTCTGACATCAGGGGTTGCCCATCAGTTGAACAATCCTCTCAACAACATTTCATCTTCCTGCCAAATTCTTCTTGAAGAAGTCGGAGAGGCAGACGCAACTTTCATTCGAAAATTATTGGGAAATATCGACCAGGAAGTCCTGAGGGCCAGAGACATCGTCAAAGGGCTCCTGGAGTTTGCCCGTGAAAAGGAGTTCGCCCTCAAGCCCACCCCATTGGTCGAAGTCGTCGAACTCTCCATCAGGCTCATTTCCAGTCAGGTGCCTGCAGGGGTCGACATCTCAACGCAGATCCCTTCCGATCTGGTTCTTCTGCTCGACTCTCAGCGCATGCAGCAGGTATTTCTAAACCTCTTGGAGAATGCTCTCCAGGCAATTAAGGAACCTCCCGGAAGAATCACCATCACCGCTTATCGTGACCTGAATTTGAAAAGGGCGATCATTCATTTCCAGGATGATGGAAAGGGAATTCCGGAAAATAATCTGGGCCGGATTTTCGATCCCTTTTTCACCACCAAAGAAGTCGGAGTCGGAACCGGTTTGGGCCTCTCCATCGTCTATGGTATCATCCAGAAACACGACGGCTCCATCGGCGTGGAAAGCAAGGAAGGCCAGGGAACCCGATTTACCATCCATCTCCCGCTTTTCCCGGATTCCGACAGTGAAAGGTAACACGATGAATTCCATCCGAATTTTGATTGTGGATGACGAGGTAATTGCCCGAGAGAATCTCCAGCACGTTTTGAAAAAGGAAGGGTATCTGACCGCAATCGCCGAAAACGGGCTGAAAGCCCTGAAAATCATGGAAAGAGATGAATTCGATCTGGTGCTGACAGATCTGAAAATGGATCGGATGGACGGTATGCAGCTATTGGAAAAAATCAGGTCCATCTATCCTGACACCGAGGTGATCATCATTACAGGATATGCAACCGTCTCATCGGCGGTTGATGCCATGCAACGGGGCGCCTATCACTATATCGCCAAACCTTTCAACTTCAATGAGCTGCGCATTTTGGTCAAAAAGGCATTGGAAAAAAGACTCCTTAAAAAGGAACTGCTCGAATTACGCCGCCGGATAGAAGGGTCCGAAACCATGCCGCTGATCATCGGCAAAAGCCCCAAAATGGTGGAGTTGCAGGGGTTCATCAAGCAGATCGCTTCCGCTGAATGCAGTGTCCTGATACAGGGGGAAACCGGGACCGGGAAAGAACTTATCGCCAAAGCCATCCATTCCCTCAGCCCGCGCGCCAAAGGGCGTTTTTTGGCCATCAATTGCGGCGCATTCAACGAGGAACTCCTTTCCAATGAACTTTTCGGACACGAAAAAGAAGCATTTACAGGCGCGCAAAGGGATCGGGCGGGCTTGCTGGAAGCCGCTTCCGGCGGTACCGTTTTCCTGGATGAAATCAGCGAAACCCCCCTTTCCATGCAGGTCAAACTCCTGCGGGTTCTTCAGGAAAAACGTTTGATACGGGTGGGCGGCACTCAGGAAATTCCTGTTGACATCCGGGTGGTTGCCGCAACCAACAAGGATCTTAAGGAAGAGATCCATCTGGGACGCTTTCGCCAGGATCTCTACTACCGCCTGAACGTGATCAACCTGCTGGTTCCGTGCCTCTCGGAAAGAAAGGACGACATTCCGCTCCTCTGCCGGCATTTCATGGAAAAATACTCCACCGCGCAGGGAAAAAAGATCGAAGAAATCAGCCCGGAAGCCATGGACATATTAATGCAGTATGAATTTCCCGGAAATGTTCGGGAGCTTGAAAACATCATCGAACGGGCGGTCACCCTCACCCAAGGGCCTCGTATCGAGGTGGATCATTTCCCCGGCGACCTCCAGCAAATGATCGTGAGAATACCACGGTCCGGAAACCGGGAGTTTCTTACCCTGGAAGAAAAAGAAAAAGAATATATTCTTTGGGTGCTGCGAAAGGTTTCCGGGAATCGTTCCAATGCGGCTGAGATCCTGGGCATTGACCGGGCTTCTCTGTGGCGAAAACTCAAAAGATTCGAAACCGAAAAACTCTAGAGCGGCATTGAAACATTTTCCGCTTCTATTCCAGAGTGAATTCGGCTGCTTCGATCGCTTCATCAATCAAAATGACCTCCAGTTCCTCCGTCGCCGTCGGCTCCAGCGCTTTGAAGTCCGCCTCATTGCGGCGAGGCAGAAGCACCCGTTTAACCCCTGCGCGTTGCGCTGCGTGAAGTTTTTCACGAAGTCCGGAAACCGGTAAAATACTGCCGTTCAGGGTCATTTCCCCTGTCATGGCCACTTCACGTC
>MGQD01000159.1:8263-9414 GCA_001797695.1 Deltaproteobacteria bacterium RBG_13_49_15
ACCAGTGGCTACGCCAACCCGGTTTTTGGTTCCGGCGATTTCCCGCATGTACAACCGGGGCCCCATGAATTGTTCGATCTTTTTTTCATCAATCCGAGAAGAAACGGTTCCAGTTGGATCGGACAAAATCGATCGGGCCAGTTTTCGGCAGATACCGGCCACTCCTCTTTCAAGCTGTCGCAATCCGGCCTCCCGGGTATAATCCCGAATAATTCGAATCGCCGCTTCTTCGGTAAACTGCAGGGCATACCCGCTCAATCCGTGTTCTCGAATTTGACGGGGAATGAGATATCGAACAGCAATCTGCACTTTCTCTTTTTCCGTATAACCCGGGAAATGGATGACTTCCAGCCGGTCTCTCAAGGGGGCCGGCAAATTTTCAACTGCATTGGCGGTGGCGATAAACATGACTGCTGAAAGATTGAATGGGACATCCAAATAGTTGTCGACAAAGTGTGCGTTTTGTTCCGGATCCAGTATTTCCAGCAAAACCGAAGCTGGGTCGCCTCTGAAGTCCTGGCCGATTTTATCGATTTCATCCAGCATAAAAACCGGATTGCGAACATCCGCCCGACGAATTTCATTGATGATGCGTCCGGCCATGGCGCCGACATAGGTGCGCCTATGGCCGCGCAGCTCTGCTTCGTCGCGCAACCCTGCCACTGAAAGGCGTATAAATTTTCGATTTAACGCTTCAGAAATTGCCTTTCCGATGGAGGTTTTTCCAGTCCCGGGAGGGCCGTCAAAACACAGGATTGGGCCTCGCGCAATTTGAAAATATCTTTTTTTGTCCCGGATCTGAGTCACGATTTGTCGCAATTCGTCGAGATTGATCGGCTTAGTCAAATAATGAACAGCCCCTTTTTTCATTGCATCCACTGCCGAACTGACCGTGGCATATCCGGTGATCAAGACCGTTTCCGTTTGAGGAGATATTTTCTTGACAGCTTCTAAAAGCTGTATGCCGTCCATTTTTTCCATTTTGAGATCCGACAGGATAAGCTCATATTCCCTTGCCTGCACCTTTTCAAAAGCTTCAGCGCCGTTAACAGCCGTATCCACCTCATATCCGGCTTTTTTCAAAACGAATTCCAAATTGGTTCTGGCGATCTCCTCATCTTCCACCACCAGGACTCGAAAGGTTTCAATAG
>MGQD01000159.1:9754-13695 GCA_001797695.1 Deltaproteobacteria bacterium RBG_13_49_15
GCATACTATTTGAATATCAAGTGATTCGAAGATCAAAGAACCCAATAAATTAAGAGGAGAAGAGAAATGAAAGCGTTTTTGGCCAAAATAGAAGCGATATGGATGGCGGTCACTTTTGCCGAAGCCGGCGAATGGGACACGGCAAAGGAATTTTTAAAGCCGGTCGAAAAGCGAATAGAGCGAGAGTCGTCTAAATCCAAACGCCCATATCTCCGCGCCTGATTTAGCTTCGCAATCTTATCAACCGAGTTGTACGGGAATCGTATCGCGAGCCATGAGTTTTAAAAGCCTTTGGAATAATCGTTTCCACAAAGCCCGTAAAGAGACGTCCCCTCAAGTCGCCGTCAAACGACAGAGGCAAATCCGTCAAACCTATGAGCGAAACCTCCAGGCCATCACTTTTGCCGAAGCCGATGCTCATGATCTTGCGCGACAAATTCTCACCGAACCTGACCTGGAGTCCCCGAAGATTCTTGTAGTCAGTTCGCTGACGGCGTTTAGTCCGGTGATCGTCGATTATGCGATCCGGTTGGCGGGAAGCATCGCGTGCCAGGTGGTGGCGGTGAACGTATTTACGGATTTATGGTCGAAAGAAGAACACCGAACCGTTTTTGATAACCTGCGATGGGAGGTGTTTTCACAGCAAGCAGCCGATGCGGTTACCCCTTTCAGATTCAAAGCCGAAAAAGGTGGAATACCTTTCAGGCACATTATTCAGCACGGCCCATTGAAACAGGTGATGCGGCAGATTGAAACGGAAATCAAAAGGATTCGATTTATCGTTACGGCGCCTGAGATTGCTGCAGATGAAATGGACCAAAAAGCCGGGACGCCGGTTTTCAGCTTCAGACTATCCGAAAGTTAACACTAAACGCAATTTTACTGAAAAAGGAGGATTACTGGAAATGACTGAATCGAATTTGATCAAGAAAAAACCCAAAGGAAAAATGCTTCTCTTTGGGGTCTTCAGTGTGGGCCTGTATCTGGCGCTTTTTCTAAACTCTGAAACGGTCATGCGGTTTTTTACAAAAGGGGGAATGTATGCGGTCCTTCCGATCGGTACCGTCTTTCTGTTTTCTTACGTCCATGGAGCCTTTGCCGGAAATTTCTGGTCGGTCCTCGGCATTGATGCCAAAAAGACCCAACTCCAGGAAAAAATGGAGCAGAAAAAGTCGACGGTCCGGCGGTCCGAACAGTCTCGTCCCCGCATCCGGGTTCAGGCATAACAGGATGACCGGCTTGCCGGATTTTTTTCCGGAAACGCGTCGGTCGAATTTAAGCACTCAGAATCCCGAAAGGAGATTTTCATATGCATGAAGTTGTCAATTTTATCGATTTGAATATGATCATGATCGTATACCTGTTTATAGTGGGCTTTGTTGGCGGACTGGTCAGCGGGTTTATCGGCTCCGGCGGGGCTTTTGTCCTCACTCCCGGCATGATGAGCCTAGGCGTTCCCGGAGCAGTTGCAGTGGCCAGCAATATGTGTCATAAATTCCCCAAAGCCCTTGTCGGGGCGATTAAACGTTACAAATACGGCCAGGTTGATATCAAACTCGGCCTGATCATGGCTGTTTCCGCAACGGTGGGCGTTCAGATCGGCATCAAAATCCAGAACATGATCCTGGAGCGCTGGGGACAATCCGGATCGAATCTTTATATCAGCTTGTCCTTTGTTTTCATTCTTGTCACCGTTGGCGGTTATGTGTTTAGAGACGCGAGAAAAATCGCCCGCAGCGGTGGGATTGAAACCGTAGCCTCCCTGGCAAGAAGGCTTCAGAAGATCCAGCTTCCCCCCATGATTTATTTTAAAACCGCCGATGTCAAAATATCCTTATGGATTACGATCCCCGTGGGGCTTGCAACCGGCATGCTGGCCGCCACTATCGCCGTGGGTGGGTTTATCGGGGTTCCCGGAATGATTTACGTCATCGGCGCCTCTAGCCTGATCTCATCGGCCACCGAGCTGGTCATCGCTTTTGTCATGGGTCTCGGCGGCTCCATCAACTGGGCTTTCCATGGCTTGGTCGATATCCGATTAACCCTGATTATCCTGGCCGGTTCCTTGTTCGGAGTCCAACTGGGCGCCATCGGAACCACCTATGTGAAAGATCACGTGATCAAAATCGTCATGGGGATCATCATGCTGACGGTTGCAGTAAGCCGGGCCCTGGCCGTCCCCCAGTACTTGAACGAGCTGAACATTATCAGCATGGATCCCGCCGCCATTTCCATCATGACCAAGCTCAGCTTCGCCATCATGTGCCTGGCGCTTTTGACCGGCGCAGCCATCATTCTGGTGAGTATGTGGAAAGCCCGAAAGGCCGAACGAAGCGGGCAGGCTCTGCAAAATCCCTCGCTTGCGGAAGCCGCAACACATTAGCGCGGTGCGGTTGATAAAACGTTTCGCCCACTGCCTTGCGCCCCCAAATATCTTGCAGGGCAGCGGGCCCGAATAAAGCAACCGGAATATAAATTGGAAATTCGAAATAGGGAGAATCAAGATGGGACTATTTAATAAAATACTCGTCGGGGTGGACGGTTCGGCTTCCAGCCTTCATGCGCTGCGCCAGATTCTCCGGTTTTCCCACGGAGAAAAAATCCCATCCATCGCTGCCTCCGTAGTGCCTCCCTATGAAGGAGATTTGCGCCTGGTTGGAGTGCAAGACATCAAGGCCGTTTTGCGCCAGCCATGCGAAAAGGCCCTTGAAATTACCAACCGGGAAGCGAATAAGGAAGGGTTGTCCATCCAAACCGTCTGTTTGGAAGGAAAGCCCCACGAAGAATTGCTGGATTTTGCCCTGGAAAACGGATGCGACCTGATCGTTTTGGGGACTCGGGGAGAGTCTTTTGAAAAATATCTGCTGGGGAGTGTAACCGCTCGGGTCATCGGCTACAGCCTTGTGGATGTGTTGGTGATTCCATTCGGCGCCACCATCGGGTGGCAAAATATCCTCTGCCCGGTGGATGGATCGGCCGGTTCCGGAAAGGCGGCGCATCGCGCCATCCAGATCGCTGAAACTTACGGCGCCACCCTTAAAATCCTATCAGCCACCAATTTGCCCATCGAATCCTATGCCGATGCCCAGAAGCTGATGGAAAGCATGGTTAAAGAGGCGGGAGAGTACGTCCAGGAGATTCAAACCCAAGCCGCTCAAAAAGGCATAAAGGCGCTGGGCATCGTGAGAGAAGGTGATGCTTCCGAAGCGATTTTGAGCCTAGCCAGAACGGATAAAGTTGAATTGATCGCCATTGGCTCCCATGGTAAAAGCGGGCTCAAAAGGCTTTTGATGGGGAGCGTCGCCGAAAGAGTGGTGGGAAACGCCCCCTGCCCAGTTCTGGTCGTTAAGAATTGATCCCGGAAACGATTGAAATCAAAGTAAGCTGCAGAAAAAGCGCCTTGTTGGGAACTTCCTGCTGAAGCGTGATCTCGCAGACCATGGCGCCTTTCCTTCTTACAGTGATGGATGGATTGATGTGTTGGGAATATGGCAATTGACATCCCTTGCATTCATCATTAGCTTTTCAGTATAATGAATAAAAATCGAACTGTTGAAAGATTCAGCGATATTGTTTAAAATGATTTAAGACGAATGAGCTGAAAAGCCATGATTGATAACCGTTTATTTAATGGAGCGACCGTCATGAAAACAAAAGGTATCATTTTAACCGTTTTTCTCCTGACGATTTTTATCGGAAGCACACCGGCATTGGCAGGCATATACGGATATAGACACTACCGGCAGCCCCATTACCAGCGCTATCATAATCACCACCGCCACTATTACAGGGGTGGCGATATATTCTTCGGAACCGTGCTCGGTTTTACGCTGGGTACGCTGTTAACCCCGCCTCCCCCTCCGCCGCCGGTTTACATCTATCGGGAATCTCCGCCTCCTGTCGTACATCAAGGGGAATATGGTGCTGTTTCCTGTCTGCAA
>MGQD01000159.1:13932-22013 GCA_001797695.1 Deltaproteobacteria bacterium RBG_13_49_15
GGTGATGTCATCCGACAGATAAAACCGGACCCCTTCAGCCATTTCCTGAAGGGTCTTGCTCCTGGGGATGAGCGTCCGGACTGCCGCTTCAAGGTAGTCATCGGCTTCCATGGGAAACCCACGTTCCTTTAAAAAAGGGAATAAAAGTGCGGTCAAAACTTCCGGTGAAGCGGCCTGGATATGGCCGGCATTCAAGGAAAGGAGTTTTTCCAGATTAAAAATGCCGGCTGATGTTCCGATGTTCTCAAGATTGAATTTTTCAATCAGTTCATTTCGGGTAAAAAATTCCTGATCCCCGCATGACCATCCCAAGCGCACCAGGTAGTTGATAAGCGCATCGGGGAGGTATCCCATGTCCCGGTATGCCAGAACCGACATGGCGCCATGCCGCTTGCTTAGCCGGGATCTGTCATTTCCCAGCACCATGGGAACATGACCGAAGAGGGGAAGCTCCGAACCGAGGGCGTTATAGATCAATATTTGCTTCGGCGTGTTCATCACATGGTCATCCCCACGGATAATGGTATTGATCCCCATAGTGATGTCATCGACCACGACGCAGAAATTGTAGGTGGGGCTTCTGTCGCTCCTTTCAATGATGAAATCGTCCAATTCGCTGTTTTGAAACGCGATGCGCCCTTTGACGACGTCCTCAAGAACCGTGCTTCCTATAACCGGAGCTCTGAAACGGACAACCGTTTCAGCGGACTTGTTTAGCCCTTTATCACGGCACTTGCCGTCATATTTGGGCTTTCCGCCAACAGCCAGGGCCTCTTTTCGGACCTGCTCCAGCCGCGCAGGAGGGCAATTGCAATAATAGGCATTCCCCGTGTCCAACAGTTTTTGGGTAAATTTCCGGTACACATCAAACCGCTCGGACTGAAAATAAGGTCCTTCATCCCAATCGATTCCCAGCCATTGCAACGACTCGATAATGGCATCCACGGAGGCTTTTGTGGAACGCACCACATCCGTATCTTCGATTCTAAGGATGAACTTACCTTTCATGCGCCGGGCATACAACCAGTTAAAGAGGGCGGTCCGGGCGCCTCCCAGGTGGAGAAATCCGCTTGGACTCGGAGGGAACCGGGTTACCACGGTTTTCTTATGATTATCTAATACATCTTGGATTCTCTCGTTCATCATTTTTCCCAACTATTTAATATTAATAAATAATTTTACATCATGAAATAACTTTTTGACTACCAACATACGTTAAAGTTAATAAAAGAGCAGAAAATTGGCCTTTCTTTTCCGTTTTATCACTTTTTTCAGCAACGGAGTCGTAAACCTTAAGAAAAAAGCAACAGGTATCGAAAATAATCGTATGTCTTTCACCTATAATATAAAATTAATATTATCAATCGGATATATCAGTTATCTGGCGCTGTTGACGCAGCGGAGCATTAAATAACACATTCAGTATGGAAGCACAAGCGGGCAGAGGGTCCTTTTTTTCCGGAAAAATCCTTGACAACTCGATTGATTTCAATTACTAGAGGCACACCATTTGATTAAAGGTATTTATTAATTAATAATCTTTTAAATTCAATGTGTTAGGAGTTTACTCATGGCCCTTCCAAAACATAAGATATCCAAGTCAAGGCGTGACAAGCGCCGGACGCATCAAAAAACAACACCTCCGAATCTGACAACCTGCCCCCAGTGCGGTGAGGCCAAACTGCAGCACCGAGCATGCCCCAATTGTGGACACTATAAAGGCCGGGCCGCAGTTGAAATCGAAGAATCCTAAAAAAGATTGACAACCGCATGACATCAGAACCGCCAAGCAGCGCTGGAAAGGCCGGTACTAGTCTGGATGCCGAAACGAGACAGATGATAGTCGATACGATCCGGCAACTTAAAAACCGGCTGTTGACAAAGGAAAAAATCCTTGAGTTCGATAAAAACGAAGTTTTTCCGGAACAGGTCATCCGCCAAATGCTTGGGCCGGATATCGGATTGCAGCTCCTGTTCATCCCTGAGGAATATGGAGGAATGGGGGGAGGAGCGCTCGATTGCTGCGTGGTCACCCGGGAGATGGCCAAAATCTGTCTAGGGATCGCTACCGCCTTTTTCGCCATTCAACTCGGCTCTGATCCGCTCCGTGCCGGCGGAACTGAAGAGCAGAAGAAAAAATGGCTGGGCGCCATCGCGGAAGGGAAGAGCCTTGTGGCCTATGCGGTGACAGAACCTGAAGCCGGAAGCAACCTGGCCTCTTTAAAAACAAAGGCCCTCCCGGTTTTCGGCGAATCAAAAGAGATTGTCGGATATCGGATCAACGGAACCAAACAGTTCATTTCAACCGGCGGTTATGCCGATTTCATCACTCTTCTCGCCAAAACCCCTGAAGGCCCGACCTTTTTCATCATCGAAAAAGGAACCGATGGATTTGTTCAGGGGAAAGGAGAGGAAAAGCACGGGATCCGCGCTTCAAATACATCTCCTCTCACATTCACCGATGTTTTTGTTCCCGTCCGAAACCTGATCGGCGGCGCGCCGGGTTTGGGGCTTAAGCAGGCCAACGATGTCTTTGGATTCACCCGGCTGATGGTGGGCGCCATGGCTCTCGGAGCCGGAGAAGCCGCCATGGAAATTGTCATTCCGTATGCCAAGGAACGGATTCAGTTCGGATCCCCGCTTTCGGAAAAACAGGGATATACTCATAAACTCGTCGTTCCGCATATGGTGCGGCTCGAAGCGGCGGCAGCGTATCTCGAAGAGGTCGCCGGCCGGCTCGATAAGGGAGAACGCGATCTCGAGGTGGAGGGATCTATCGCTAAAATCTTTGCCACCGAAACCGCCAATGCGCTCGCAGACGATGCCATACAAGCCCTTGGAGGATACGGCTATATCCGGGAATTCATGGTTGAAAAGATCAAACGGGATGTCAAGATCACCTGCATTTATGAAGGCACCAGCGAAATTCAGCAAAATATCATCAGCACTTTCCGATGGAAAAAAACACGCAAAACCAAGGGGGCTTTCTACCTGGACATGGCAGCGGAAATGGAACGGAACGATGCCGTCACCCCAAATGCCGGATGCCGGTTTTATGCGCTGGCGGCAAAAGCACTGAATGAAACCATCGCCCTTGCCCATGATCACCGCCTTACCCGGCAGCAATACGTGATGTTTTCACTTGCCGATATGATGATTCACGTGGAAATCGGCGTCAGCATGGCCAGAAAGGTTTCGACTCTGGCTGAATCCGAACGTCCGGAGACCGAAAAAATCAGAACCATGTCAAGGATCTTTGCCGGTGAAACAGCTCACCTTGTGGCAAATAATTCGCTGAAAATCATCATGGGATGCGGTCTTTTCGATCATGACACCGTATCCCGCTTTCTGGAGACCATATCGCATCAAGAGCTTCTTTCGAGTTATCGCAACATCATCAACGATATGGATTTTGTGGCGGATATCCTGTTTGAGAGAGGTGATCATGGAAAATAACGGAAAACGGATCGTGGTGGTAACCGGTGGATCCAGAGGGATCGGACGGGCCATTTGCCTATCTTTTACAAACCCTGATACCATGATTTATTTCAACTATTTCTCACCCGCCGACCCTGAAGGTGAAAAAACTCATGCCAACGAGACGGAAAGGCTGATCCGGAACGCCGGAGGGGCCTCACAAAGCGCCAGCGTCAACGTCATGTCCGAGGCTGAAGTGAAGGATTTTTTTGACCGGATCATTTCCGAGAGCCGGCGGATTGACGTCCTTGTCAATAATGCCGGGATTACCAAAGACAAGCTTTTGATACGCATGACCGAAAAGGATTGGGATGACGTCTTGGACATCAACCTGAAGGGGACGTTTCATTGCACCCGGTTTGCCGTTCGAGCCATGATCAACCAGAGGTATGGCCGCATCATAAACATCGCATCGATTGTAGGGGTTATCGGGAATGCCGGCCAGGCCAACTATGTGGCTTCCAAGGCGGGGATCATCGGATTGACCAAGGCAACGGCTAAGGAATTCGCCCTGCGCGGCATTACGGTAAACGCCATTGCACCCGGTTTTATCGAAACGGATATGACGGCATTGCTGCCCGAAAAAATTAAAGAGGCCATGCTGAGTCAGATTCCACTGGGGCGGCCGGGGAAACCCGAAGATGTGGCCGGAGTCGTCGCTTTTTTGGCTTCCGGCCAGGCCGACTACATCACCGGCCAGGTCATTCATGTAAGTGGTGGTATGTACATCTGATTCGAAAAGGAGGAAACAGGTATGTCGCTCGAAGATAAGATAAAGAAGGTCATCGCCGAAAAATTGAGCGTAGATATCAACGACGTTGTTCCCGAGGCGTCTTTTGTGGATGACCTGGGGGCGGATTCCCTTGATCTTGTGGAGCTGATTATGTCCATGGAAGAGGAATTCGACATTGAAATCTCCGACGAAGATGCGGAAAAACTCGTAACGGTTAAAGATGTCTTTGATTATATTGCCAAACATTCCTAAAAGGAATGGATCCAACCCATGAATAGACGGCGATCCCGGGCAAAAGTGAAGCTCCCTGCTCTAGAGAGCGGGGCTTGCGTGAAGCAATCCAATCAACATTAAACACTAAAGGGGGAAGGTTTGTCGAAAAGACGGGTGGTCATCACTGGAATCGGCCTGGTGACACCGCTGGGAATCGGTGTCGCGGAAAGCTGGAACGCTCTGTGCGCAGGAAAATCCGGAATCGGAAAAATAACCCGGTTTGACGCCTCTCAGTTTCAGACCAAAATCGCCGGTGAAGTGAAGCATTTCAACCCTAGCGATTTCATGTCCCAAAAAGATGCCAACCGGACCACCCCTTTTATCGCCCTTGCCGTTGCCGCCGCACGGATGGCCGTTCAGGATTCGAAGTTCGTAATCGGTCCCTCCAATGCCCATCGGATCGGAGTCTATACCGGTTGCGGACTTGGAGGGCTCTCTTTTTTGGAGGAGACAACCCGGCTGATCGAGCAAAAAGGTCCGAAACGGGTAAGCCCGTTTTTTATCCCCATGATGATCGGAAACATGGCTGCAGGGATGATCTCCATCCAGTTCGGCGCCAAGGGACCGAACGCTTCGGTAGCCACGGCCTGTGCCGCCGGCAACCATGCCATCGGCAACGCTTTTAAAATCATCCAATCTGGGGCTGCCGACGCCATGATCGCCGGCGGCGTGGAATCGGTCGTAACCGAGACGAGTATTGCCGGATTCAACGCCATGAAAGCCCTTTCCACCCGAAATGACGCTCCTGAAAAAGCATCACGGCCTTTCGATCGGGATCGGGATGGTTTTGTCGTCGGGGAAGGATCCGGAATCGTCATTCTGGAAACACTTGAAGGCGCCCGAAACAGGGGCGCCCATATCTACGCCGAAATGCTCGGATACGGAATGAGCGGAGATGCCCATCATATCAGCGCGCCGGCGCCTGACGGAGAAGGAATGGCAAGATGCATGGCCGCTGCCGTGGAGGATGCCGGTATCCCCTGTGATATGATCGACTATATTAACGCTCACGGCACATCCACTCAGTTAAACGACCTCTATGAGACACGGGCGATTAAATCCGTATTCAGAGAAAAAGCGTATTCCATCCCCATCAGTTCAACCAAATCCATGACCGGTCATCTTCTGGGTGGAGCCGGAGGGATTGAAACGGTATTTACGGCACTCACCATTTACAATGGAATCATTCCTCCCACCATCAATCTCGACAATCCGGACGACGAGTGCGATCTGGATTATGTCCCACACGTAGCGAGAAAAAAATCGATAGAATTCGCAATGACCAATTCCTTTGGTTTCGGCGGGACCAACGCCTGCCTGGTCCTGAAGAAATGGCACGAGTTGCCGTAACAATCATTTCAATGTTTTCGCCGCGTTAGTCGCCTAGCCCTTGAGCCGTTCCGTTCCCGGGTTCCCTGGAACTGCACATTTTAAAAGATAAAAATTTTTTATTGCGGCAAAAAAATCGCCGGTATATAGAATAGCACCCGACCATCATCGGGCTATTGACGGATTTAAATCCAATTTTGAGTGAGAAGAAAGACGTGATCATGAGGGGGAAAAAAAGCCGGATCGCCATTGGGTGCGATCATGCTGCCTATTCATTAAAAGAAAAAATTAAGGAATTCATATCCCAAAAGGGGATCCGGATAGAGGATTTCGGGACAGACGGGCCGGAATCGGTGGATTATCCGGATTTCGGCATCAAAGTGGCATCTCTCGTCTCTTCCGGGGAATTTGAGAGGGGAATCTTAATCTGCGGAACCGGAATCGGTATGTCGATGGTCGCCAATCGTTTTCCCTGTGTCAGGGCAGCGCTTTGCAGCGATCTTTTTTCCGCCATCATGAGCCGGCGGCATAACAATGCCAATATCCTTGTCTTGGGGGCCAGGGTCATCGGCGAAGGGTTGGCCATAGAGATTGTGCGGGCCTGGCTGGAGACTCCTTTTGACGGAGGCCGGCATCAAATCAGGATCGATAAGTTCGATCGGATCAAATACGATTGCCTCTCGTTTTGTGGGTACGGCGATTCCGATCAACCCGGCAGCAGTCTTAAATTGAAAACCAGCCGGCGAAAAAGGCAGGACACTTGAATTTAAGCATCATTAAAAAAACAGACCCTCAAATCGCAAAGATCATTGCCGATGAGATCAGCCGACAAAACTTAACCTTGGAGATGATCGCATCGGAGAACATCACGAGCCTGGCTGTCATGGAAACCCAGGGTAGCGTGATGACCAACAAATATGCCGAAGGATACCCCGGCAAACGCTACTACGGCGGATGCCGGTATATGGATGAGGCCGAAAATCTGGCTATCAGGAGGGCGATGAAGCTGTTCAATGCCGAATATGCCAATGTCCAGCCGCATTCCGGCTCCCAAGCGAACATGGCCGTTTATTTTGCCCTCTTGAACCCGGGAGACAAAATCCTCGGAATGAACCTCTCCCATGGCGGGCATCTCACGCATGGAAGTCCGGCCAGCTTCTCAGGACGCCTTTTCAATTTTTCCCATTACGGCGTGAACATCGAGACCGGCCGGATCGACTATGACGACGTCGCCCGGCTCGCCGCGCAGATTAAGCCCAAAATGATCGTTGCCGGAGCCAGCGCATATCCCCGAACCATCGATTTTGAGCGGTTTTCCCGGATTTCCAAATCGATCGGCGCATATCTGATGGTGGACATGGCCCATATCGCTGGGCTGGTGGCAGCCGGACTCCATCCCTCTCCTGTTCCGTGTTCGGATTTGGTCACATCCACGACCCACAAGACATTGCGGGGACCGAGAGGCGGCCTTATTTTGTCCAAAGCGGAATATCGTGACAAACTGAACCGGCAGATTTTTCCCGGCATCCAGGGCGGGCCTCTCATGCACGTCATCGCCGCAAAAGCGGTGGCCTTCAGGGAGGCTCTTTCCCGGAAATTCAAGCAATATCAGAGACAAGTTGTCTCAAACGCGAAAGCCCTTGCGAAATATTTAGGAGACGAAGGGGTGATGATGGTTTCCGGAGGAACGGATAACCACATGATCCTTGTGGATTTACGAAATTTCCAGCTGACCGGAAAAGCAGCCGAAGAGGCATTGGAGATTGCCGGTATCACCGTCAATAAAAATGCCATCCCATTCGACCCAAAAGGCCCCTCCATCACCAGCGGCATCCGGATCGGAACGCCGGTCGTTACTACCCGTGGGATGAATGAACCGGAAATGAGGGTTGTCGCCGGATTGATTGCCGAAACGCTGAGAAACCATCGTCGCCCAAGGGTGTTAATTAAAATCAGGAAAACCGTAAGAGATCTTTGCTTGACTTTCCCGTTTTATCCGGAACAAACGGAGGGAACCGAATCCCATGACTGAAACGCAAAACCGCCCGTCCTGGGAGACGTATTTCATGGACATCGCGACGCTGGTATCCAAGCGCTCCACATGCTTAAGACGTTCGGTCGGATCGATCATCGTCAAGGATAAACGGATCCTTTCGACGGGATACAACGGCGCTCCATCCGGCATCCGGCATTGTATGGAAACCGGATGTTTGCGAGAGAAACTTAACCTGGCTTCCGGAGAACGGCATGAGCTGTGCCGGGGGATCCA
>MGQD01000159.1:22032-47750 GCA_001797695.1 Deltaproteobacteria bacterium RBG_13_49_15
ATTCAGGCGGCGTTCCACGGCGTCTCAATAAAAGGAGCGACCCTCTACTGCACCAACCTGCCGTGTTCCATATGCGCCAAAATGATCATTAACGCCGGTATTAAAAAAGTTTGCTACACTTCCGGATATGCTGATCAGATGTCCGGAGAAATGCTCAAGGAAGCAGACGTTGAAGTCATCTGTCTTGCGGATTTTCAGAAAACGGAGGATTCATGAAGTGTCCATTTTGCGGGGAACTCGATAATAAAGTCATAGACTCAAGGCTCGGCAAGGACGGTGATGTCATCCGCCGGCGAAGGGAATGCATAACCTGCAACAGGCGGTTCACCACCTATGAATACATCGAAGAGATCCCCATCATGATCATTAAAAAAGATGGACGGCGTGAATTGTTTTCACGAGAGAAGGTCCGTTCCGGAATGAAAAGAGCCTGCGAGAAACGGAACATCAGCATCCATGTGATTGAAGAATTCATCGATAATCTTGAGCGGGACCTTAAGGAGGCAGGTGAAAAGGAGATCCCTTCCCGATGGATCGGCGAAAAAATCATGGCAAAACTCCATGAGCTGGATGATGTGGCCTATGTTCGATTCGCTTCCGTATACAGAGAATTCAAGGATGTGAATGATTTTTTTGCCGAACTGAAAACTCTTCTAAACAAGCAGTAACAGCTTTCCATTACTCTAAATAAACGAATCATGGATGATCGATATTTCATGAAAATGGCTTTGCAGCTAGCGCGCAAAGGCAGAGGGCATACCTCTCCCAACCCATTGGTGGGCGCTGTGCTGGTTAAAGATGGAACGGTGGTGGGAAAAGGATACCATAAAAAATTAGGCGGGCCCCATGCGGAGATCGAGGCCATCCGGAATGCCAAGGGGTTGTCCGGAGGAGCGACTCTTTATGTCAATCTGGAGCCCTGCAACCATTTCGGACGAACCGCTCCCTGCTCCGACGCGATCCTTGAAGCCGGGATCAAACGGGTTGTTATCGCTATGAGAGACCCGAACCCGGACGTGAAAGGGGGAGGGGCGGCGGCGCTTGAGAAAAGAGGGGTTGCCGTAACTCTCGGCATCTGCCGCGAAGACGCCGAAAAATTAAACGAGGCGTTTATTAAATATGTTCTTACCAGGAGGCCCTTTGTGACGGCAAAATGCGCCGCCACCCTGGATGGACGCATCGCCACCAGGACCGGAGATTCGAAGTGGGTCAGCGGAGAACGATCCAGGCGATTTGTTCATCGGCTTCGACATGCCTCGGATGCCGTCATGGTCGGCATCAGCACCGTGATCAGGGACGACCCTTCTCTGACCGCCCGTTTGCCGGGAGGCAAAGGATCGGATCCCATTCGGATCATCCTGGATACCCATCTCTCCATTCCTGAAACGGCAAAGGTATTGCAGATCAAATCCGACTCTGATACACTTCTTGTGGTTGGAGAAATGAGCGGGTCCGATCCGAAACTCCTTGAAAAACGGGCCAAAATCGAACAAAAAAACGTCAAGATCATTCAATCTCCTGTAAAGAACAACCTGATCGATCTCGACCTTTTGATGAACCGGCTTGGAGCAATGGGAATTTCGAGCCTTCTGATTGAAGGGGGAAGCCGCGTCCTGGGATCGGCCTTGTCCGCAGGGATTGTCGATAAGATTTTTCTGTTTTATGCGCCGAAAATACTGGGCGACGATGACGGCATCCCGATTTGCAAAGGGATGGGGCCTGAATCGATGGCCGGATGCATCCCGGTGACGGATATCCGCTTCCGCCGATTCGATGAGGATGTCATGATCGAAGGGTATATCGGTAATTCCGGAATCCGGAGAATTTGATGTGGCAAAATCATAGCGGACGAACCGATGTTTACGGGGATTATTGAAGGATTGGGGACCATTAGCGGGATTCAATCCTCAGGCATGGGAAAACGGCTCCTTTTTATCTCCGATTTCGAACTTGAGGAGACCAAAGTCGGGGATAGCATCGCCGTAAACGGGGCTTGCCTTACGGCTGCTACCCTTGTTGGGAAACGATTTGCCGCTGACGCGTCGCCTGAAACCCTTAGCAAGACCACGCTAGGACAAGCAAAGATCGGTGAAAGGGTCAACCTTGAACGGGCGCTTCGCCTCTCCGACCGGCTTGGAGGACATCTTGTTCTGGGTCATGTGGACGGTATCGGCAGGATCATCGAAAAAAAAACCGAAGGGAATGCCACAAGAATGGCGTTTTTCATTTCCGAGGAGCTTTCCCAATACATAATCCAGAAAGGATCGGTGGCTGTTGACGGGATCAGCCTGACCGTCAACATTTGCACCCGAAACGGATTTGAAGTGACGATCATCCCCCATACCATCCGGTTGACGACCCTTGGGATGAAAAAAAGGGACGATCTTGTCAATATCGAAACCGATATGATTGGCAAATACGTAAAACGATTTATATTACAGACCGAAACAGATCGCTCCGGTCAAAAAGAAAAAAAGAGAGATCTGGATCTGGCGTATCTGGAAAAAACCGGATTTTTATAGTATTTTCACAACCGGTTGGGAAAAGAACCGAATATTAAATAAGGGAGTTAAATGACGTTCCATGCCGTTAATTACCATCGAAGAGGCCGTTGAAGAAATCAAACAAGGAAAAATGGTGATCCTCGTTGACGACGAAGATCGTGAAAACGAGGGGGACCTAACCATGGCCGCCGAAAAAGTGACGCCTGAGGCCGTCAATTTCATGGCAAAGAATGCCCGAGGGTTGATCTGCTTATCCATGACCGGTGAAAAGATTGATTCCCTCGACCTTCCCCTTATGGTGAACAACAACACATCACGATTCCAGACCGGATTCACCGTCTCAATCGAGGCAAGATGTGGTGTGACGACGGGGATATCCGCTCATGATCGCGCCACTACCATTCTTGCGGCAGTGGCGGAAGATTCCAAACCCGGCGATCTTGTTCGTCCGGGTCATATTTTTCCCTTACGCGCCCGGAACGGCGGCGTTATGGTCAGGGCCGGGCAGACCGAAGGATCCGTAGACCTTGCCCGGTTGGCCGGACTCAAACCCGCCGGCGTGATCTGCGAAATCATGGACGAAGACGGGACCATGGCCCGGATTCCCACCCTTAAGGCGTTTAGTAAAAAATATAACATCGGCATCTGCACCATTGCCGATCTCATTAGATACCGGATGAGAACGGAATCCTTTGTTCATCGTGCAGCGGAAACCCACATCCCCACGTCAATTGCCGGCGAATTCAAAGCCATTGTGTTTGAAAACGCTGTGGACGATTTTCTTCACATCGCTCTGGTTAAAGGAAAAATCGATCCGGATAGAGCCACTCTGGTTCGGGTCCATTCCGAGTGCCTTACCGGAGATATCTTCGGATCGCTTCGCTGTGACTGCGGCGATCAACTGCATAAAGCTATGAAGATGATCGAAGACGAAGGAAGCGGGGTTCTTCTATATATTCGACAGGAAGGGAGAGGAATCGGCCTTGTCAATAAACTGAAAGCATACTCCCTGCAGGATCAGGGGCTGGATACCGTTGAAGCAAACATCAAATTGGGTTTTAAACCCGATTTGAGAAACTACGGTATCGGAGCGCAGATCCTTGCCAACCTCGGGGTTCGTAAAATGAGGCTTTTGACCAATAATCCAAAAAAAATCGTGGGGCTCGAAGGATACGGCCTCAGCGTTGTGGAACAGGTCCCCATCGCCATCGAACCGAACGAGCACAACCGATGCTATTTGAAATGCAAAGAACTGAAAATGGGACACCTTCTCAATATTGATGTCAACCCATAGGACCCGGTTCATTTCCATGATCCGGCTTTAGGGAGAATCAGGACTTTCAGATTAACCAATAGGGGGCGCATATGCCAAAAATGTATGAAGCGAAACTGAATGCCGAGGGGAAGCGATTCGCGCTGATTGTCAGCCGTTTCAACGACTTTATTACGGATAAACTTCTTTCAGGGGCCCTCGACGCCCTCATCCGGTTTGGCGCCAAAGAAGAAGACATCGAAATTGTCCGGGTTCCCGGATCGTTTGAAATCCCTCTGGTGGCCAAGAAGATGGCCGAAAAAGGTGTCTACCACGCCATCGTCTGCCTCGGCGCCATTATCCGCGGCGCCACCCCTCATTTCGATTACGTGAGCGCCGAGGTTTCCAAAGGGATTGCCGCCGTCAGCCTCGAAACGAAGATCCCCGTCATCTTCGGGGTCGTCACCACCGATTCCATCGAGCAGGCCATCGAACGGGCCGGCACAAAAGCCGGAAACAAAGGATGGAATGCCGCTGTTTCAGCGGTGGAAATGGCCAATCTGATGGAGGTTATCGGTCGGAAATAATCATGGGAAACCGGCGCCGGTCAAGAGAGCTGGCCATGCAGGCCCTGTTTTTCATGGACATGAATCAAGCTCTATCCGAAGAGATGGTCGATCTATACTGCAGCAATTTTCCGCCATCAAAGAAACTGCTCCCATTTTTTCTCGAGCTGGTGAGGGGCGTTATCCTTTCCAGAGCCCAGATCGATTCCATTATCGATCAGTTTTCCAGCCACTGGAAATTGAAACGGATGTCATGCGTTGATCGGAATATCATCCGGATCGCTGTTTACGAAATGCTCTTTCGAAACGATATCCCTTCCAAAGTCTCAATTAACGAAGCCATCGATGTGGGGAAAAAATTCGGAACCGACGATTCCGGATCTTTCATAAACGGTATTTTAGACAGCATCCGGATCTCAATGAAAAAGGAAGAAATAGACAAGAAAGAAGAGGGGTCAACCCGATTTGAAACCGATCAAGGAGGTTCCTTTTGAATATTCAAATGCTTACGGTCGGGCCGATCATGGCCAATTGTTTTATCATCGGATGTGATACAACAAATGAAGCGGCGGTCATCGACCCGGGAGATGAGACGAACAAAATTCTCTTTGCCCTTGCAAAATCCAAATTAACGCTGAAATTCATCATCAATACCCACGGTCATTTCGATCATGTGGGAGGGAATAAAAAAATGAAGGATGCCACAGGCGCCGATATTCTGATCCATCCTTTAGATGCTCCCATGCTCAAATTGCTATCAGCCAGCGCCGCCCGGTGGGGTCTTTCCGCAGACGATTCTCCTGCGCCGGACAAGATGATCGATGAAGGGGATACGATTGAATTCGGAAGGATCAAATTAGGTGTGATTCATACCCCCGGCCACACGCCGGGAGGGATCTCACTTCACTCGGACGGATATGTGTTTGTTGGCGATACCCTTTTTTCAGGTTCGATCGGTCGGACCGATTTTCCCGGAGGCGACTACGGAACGTTGATATCGAGCATTCAGAAAAAACTGTTCAAGCTGCCGGATTCCGTCCGGGTGATGTCCGGACACGGCCCTGAAACGACCATCGGTGTCGAAAAACGGCACAATCCATTTGCCCGGATGGAATAAAAACGTACTAAAAGGCGCCGAGCTGACAGGATACGATCTTGATTTTCATGGACTCGCAGGCATTCCCTATCCTCAGCTTTGAAGTCCCCAGATCCGAAGCGATGTTCCAGGCTGCCCGACATGACAGTTTTCCATCCGAAAGGGCATCCAAAACAGCCTGCTTGACCATCGAGTCCACTTCCTCTTCAGAAGCCACGATCTTCCCCTTGGGTTTATAACCGAAAAGCCCCAATTGGCATTTTGCCAGTCTCATTCCACTCAGATCGGCCGTCTTACCGATCCGATCTGCTGAAATCCCCGTCTCTTTTGAGATATCAAATGCGACAGTGCATGAGATCTCATTGTTTTTTACCCGTTTAACGATTTCAGCTTGAATTGTTGCATCCGGCCGTGCATCCGGACCGTGTTTTTTCGAAAAATCTTTTTTTTGTGAGATGCTCATCCGCTTTCTCCTTTTAAAGCTGGTCTTAATGAGGATTAAAATAAGATAATTATATCCAGAAAAACAGTCCAATGCAAATGATGAGTTATCCTCTGATTGCATGGAGATCCGTTTTGTATATTGTGTTCAATTTCAATGCGCCAACCTGGAAACAGGTCTTTGAATTCGCCAAGCCAATTATCGGTGTAAAGGAATGGAACGAAGCGCTGCCCCAAAATATCGCTGATACGCCGTAAGCTGTTCTATCTTCAATAACATTTTAGCCGTCCTCAAGAAGCCCTCGCGCCGCCTATGCACTGAATTGTTATAAAAATAGATTTCGGCATCCTCCCGAAAGTTCACTAAAAATAATATTTGACAGGTCTGCGTGTAAGTATTATATATAGAATTATATTCTATATATAGAATTGAGCGCCCTCTGATTACGGTAAGCGCTAAGCCGCCAAAGCGGCGGCGTTTAGAAACACCTCGTAATTGCGTAACTATTCAGGCAGTAAATGGTTATGAAAACATCGGCCAAGCAAAACGGTTCGCTGCATCATGTCCCCGGCCTGGAGCGGGCATTGGCTATCATCGAGTTATTGGCCAATAATCATAAGGGGCTGACCATGAGTGAGATGGCCGACAAATTGGACATCCCCAAGAACAGCGTTTTTAGGATTACGATGACTTTACTTGACCGCGGCTATCTGCAGCGCGATGACAGCAGTAAACGCTTTGTTTTAACGCGGAAGCTGCTGGCGATTGGATATACAACGATCAGCGACAGGAATATCGTGGAAAACGCGATGGATGTGATGCGGGAGCTGCGCGACAGTGTGAAAGAAACCGTCCTGCTAGGGACATTACTGGAAGATAAGGGGATTGTGATGGAGCAGGTCCTGGGCCTGCATCACTTTAAGTTCACGGTCAGCCCCGGTAAACACCTGTACCTGCACACCTCGGCTCCCTGCAAGGCACAAATCGCCTTTTTGCCGCCGGTGGAACGACAGAAAGTGATGAAACAGATGCAACTACCCCGTTTTAACGTGCATACGATAACCAGCAAAAAGGCCTTAGGCAAGGAACTGGGCGAAATCCGTAAACTCGGATATGCCATCGACCGTGAGGAGGAATTCGTGGGCGTGGTGTGCATTGGGGCGCCCGTGCTGGACCAGCATGGTTATCCGGTAGCAGCGATCTGGACCACCGGACCGTCGGATCGAATGCCGGCGAGCAAATTCAAACAGATCGGAGAGTTGGTGAAGGAAAACGCCATGAGGATATCGCGCCGACTTGGTTACGGTATGTTATACAGTATTTTATAATGAAACGTTTACAGATTGCCTGTAACCGAAAATATGAACCAAACAATGCGAGGAACCCAAAATGCCGGAAGCAGATGTCAGTAAAAAAGAAAAACAGTATTATGCGGATGTTCCACAAAAAACAGAAGGGTTTTTCCTGAAAGGCGCCGGGAATCTTGACTGGGGCATGAAGAATCGACTGTCGCATATTTTTAACCCTCGGACAGGCCGAACCGTCATGCTCGCCATTGACCACGGCTATTTTCAGGGGCCGACCACAGGACTGGAACGCATCGACCTGAACATCGTGCCATTGATACCTTACGCGGATGCACTGATGCTTACAAGAGGTATTTTACGTTCGGTGGTTCCTCCATCGATTACCAAACCCATTGTGATGCGTTGCAGCGGCGGACCCAGCATCCTTAAAGAGCTTTCCAATGAGGAACTGGCGGTCGATATTGAGGATGCCATCCGAATGAATGTGGCGGCGATTACCCTTCAGGTATTTATCGGCGGCGAGTACGAGACTCGTTCCATCCACAACATGACCAAACTTGTGGATATGGGAATGCGTTATGGCATCCCCACGATGGCGGTAACCGCCGTCGGCAAAGATATGGTTCGAGATGTCAAATACTTCCGTCTGGCCTGCCGTATCTGCGCTGAACTGGGCGCCCAGTTCGTCAAAACCTACTATGTTCCGGAAGATTTTGATACGGTTACGGCTTCCTGTCCTGTACCGATTGTCATGGCGGGTGGAAAAAAGCTACCTGAGCTTGACGCCCTGACGATGGCTTATAACGCGGTTCAGGAAGGCGCCGCCGGCGTCGATATGGGACGAAATATCTTCCAGAGCGATGCCCCCCAGGCGATGATGCAGGCTGTAATCAAGGTCGTCCATGAGAATATGAGGCCCAAAGACGCCCTTGGTTTATACGAAACACTTAAAAAGAAAAAGAAGAAATAATGCTTCTCAACGACCTGAAAAACAATCTGCCGACCCTGAGTGTCGGCATTCTGACGGCGAATATGATGGATTTGGCCGGCCAGATACGGCTCATTCAGGATGCCGGGATTAACCTTCTGCATCTGGATGTGATGGCCGGCTGTATCTGGCCAAAAATCACGGTCGGATCGTCGTTTGTTGAGGGGCTTAAAACGTCCATGCTCAAGGATGTGCATTTGCTGATCGATAAACCCGAGCGGCAGATTGAAAACTTTATCAAGGCTGGCGCCGACATCCTCACCTTTTCGGCGGAATATTGCAGTGATATCGGTCAGGCCTTGCACGGGATTGACCGAATGCAAAATGCAAATGATCCTGACAGAGGAATCATCAAAGGGCTTTCGCTGAACCCTTTAACGCAGGTTGACACCCTTATTCCTTTTATTGACAATCTGGATGTCGTACTACTGCTGGCCGTCGGTCCCGATACCGCAAGCAAAAACTTCCTCTCCGCTTTCCCTGAAAGGATTTCACAGGTCAGAAAAATGAAGAAGAATATTCTGGTATTTGTGGACGGCGCGATTAAGAAAGACAACATTGCGGAAGTGGCCGCCCTATGTCCTGACGTGATTGTAACCGGCAGTGCGATCTTTGACGGCAAAGACCCTGTCGGAAATGCAAAATTTATGTTAAACGCAATCCATAAACGCAAGAAATGTCAACGGATAAACCTTTAGATAATAAGGTTGTCCTGATTACTGAATGTATAAAATTAATGATAAGAACTTCCTTTGGAAGACAAGATTTTTTTTGGAAAGATTTTAGGACTTAGTCTTCTCTGGTTTATAAAACAGGTAATTGTTGAAGAAAAAGAGCAACGCATTGACATTTTCGTTGATCACTAGCCGGAGATTCGAGTCAGGTGTCCGGTGTGCGGGTAGCTTTATTTCCTTGTGTACTTCTCCTCGATCTTTCGGATCTTGTCCACCTTGGGTTGGGACCGACCCCCCTGGAACTCGGATTCTAACCAGATGTTCACAAGGGATTTCGCCAGTTCAGGGCCAATCACCTGGGCACCCATAGTCATAATCTGGGCGTTATTACTCTTTCTTGCGCGCTCCGTCGAGAACGAATCATGACACGTTGCCGCATAGACCCCCGGAACCTTATTCGCAGCAATGGCCATACCGATACCCGTTCCACAGACAAGGATTCCGCGATTATGTTTTCCCTGGGCGACGGCTTCTGCCAACTTGACGGCGATATCGGGATAGTCGACAGGGTCTTCAGAGGCCACCCCATAATCTTCGACCTCTTTGCCCAAGGTCTTGAGGTAGGCTTTGATCTCCTCCTTGAGCTCGAATCCATTGTGATCACTTCCAATAGCTATTGACATCTTATTCCTCCTAACTCAATCTTTTCGATAGTGTATAATCGTTTATGTAAATCTGAAATGGGTTTTAGGCAAAAACATCAAAAGAAAGGAAAAGCGCCCATGAAAGTGGAAATTAGCGTACCAGAGGTTGTGGGCATTTTCAAGGAAATCCAAGAGAAGCTGGAGAATATTTTTGAAATGATCCGCGTAGAAATCAAATAGAGCGTTGGTCAATACCTGATCAAACTGATGGACATGGAGCGCACTCAATTTCTTGGGCGGCAATAGTATGAGCATGCTAAGGGAGATGTGAATCATCGCCCACCTGGCGGGAGTTTTTCAAAGATTTAACTAATTGAAATTATTTGAATGACGTTGGGACACTACTGATTGAAAATCATGGTTTAAACGTATCCCGTCGCGTCGGCCAAATCTTTAAAGCTTTCCCGGAGGGCGGGATAAAGGTTGCGATAAATCTTGTAAAATTTCATGTAATTATCATGCAATTTTTGATTGGGCTCGATCCTGTCGGAAAAATTAACCCAATCACTGGCGACACTATAGTCCTTATAAACGCCGACGCCGACGCCGGCGTTTATGGCATTGCCAAGAGGTGCACCGGGGCATTCGGCCATATAGGCGCCATTCACATTTAAGATGTCGCATACGATCTGACGCCACAGTCGACTGTGAGCCCCCCCTTCGCCCATGGTAAGAACCGGTTTAATATAAAGGCCACTTTCGCGTATCAATTCAAGATTATGAAGCATGCCGTATCCGGCTCCTTCCATAAGCGCCCTGATGATATGTGCTCTGGAATGTGCAAGGGAAAGACCGAATATGACACCTCTAGCCAGCGGATCCCAGATCGGTGTTCTTTCCCCCATGAAATACGGTAGAACAATCAAGCCATCAGATCCGGGAGGAGCTTTTTTGGCTTCGAGATTCAGGACGTCATATTCACTGATGCCGAGTTTTGCGGCTGAGTCCATTTCAAGCCGGCCCAAATTGTCGCGGAAATAACGGATGAGTGCCCCGCATGAAACAAGGGCCATCAGGGTTGTGTATGTCTTCTCACAATTGGCGGCGTGAATGATGGTAATCATATTTTTTGTAAATTCCGGTTTTTCATGACATACGCCCAGGACCCCGGCTGTTCCCATGACGACGGAGTTGTCACCATCTTCAACCATGCCCATGGCCAGCCAGGCCGCGTTTGCGTCGACTGTACCTGCTACGACCGGCGTTCCAAAGGCCATGCCAGTTTCTTCGGCCGCTTCACGGGTTACTTCCCCAATCACTTCCTGACATGGATAAACCTCGGGAAGCTTTTCGATGTCGATTCCGATCTCCTCGGCCAGCTTCTCATCCCATTTCTTTTTTCGGATATCAAAACAGATGCCCATTAAACTGGCATTAGAATAGTCAATGACCGCCTTGCCTGTCAGCTTCATTCGAGGATAACAGGCAGCTGTCTGAACTTTATAAGTTTTTTTATACAATTCCGGGCGGTTGTTTTTTTCCCACATCAATTTTGCAACGGCATAGTAAGGGTCGGTGGGATTACCGGATATTTCAAAGATTCGATCCTCACCTATGTTTTCCTTGAGCCATTTGCACTCCGCCGTGGCTCGGCGATCCATCCAGATATGGCCTTTTTGCAGGGGGTTGAGATTTTCATCCACCAGGATACACGCCGGCGAAAGAGCGCTGATACTGACGCCGCGAATGTCTTTCGCATCGATGCGCGCCTGGCTTATGGAATGTCGAATCGTGTCCGCGACAGCCCGCCAATACAGCTCCGGATCATGTTCAGCCCAACCAGGCCGGGGGGTTTCGAGGGGGTATTCAATGAAATGAGAGCCTAAGACGTGCCCCTCTTCATCGATAACGACAGACTTGGTTCCGCCGGTGCCGACATCACTCCCCACAAGATAGTTGGCCATAACCAACCTCCATTCGTAAAATCTGACAAGAACCCTAACTAAAAACGCTGCCTCAATCTATTCCTTGACCGCACCAAAACTAAGTCCGCGCACCAAATATTTTTGAACAAAAAAACTGAATACCAGAACCGGAATTATCAGGGCCGTCCCGGCAGCGCTGACTTGCTCCCAGGTAACTTCACGCCAGGTGATGAATTCGCTGATGGAAACCGGCATCGTCTTCGCCTCAGTCTGAGTCAAAAGAAAAGAAAATAAAAATTCACTCCATGAAAAGATGACACAGAAGATGGCAACCGCAACCAGGCTGGGCCGCAGCAATGGCAGCAGAATTCTTCGAAAAGCCTGCATTCGCGTCAATCCGTCGACCATTGCAGCTTCCTCCAATTCTTGGGGTATCGCTATGATGAATTCGCGCATCATCCAGACGACAAAAGGTAAATTAAAGACGGTATAGGCACATATCAAGCCAAACCGCGTGTCTATCAGTTCAAGCTGTTTCATCCAAAGGAAGATGGGGATTGCTGCCGCAATTGGCGGGAACATCCGTATAGAAAGGATGAAAAAGGAAATATCCTTGGACCCTTTAATACGAAAACGGGCCAAGGCATAGGCCGCCAACGTGCCGAAGACTAAGGAGATGATGGTTGTTCCGAAGGAGACCACGGCACTGTTGAAAAAATAGTGGAATAAGGGTTTCTTGGTAAAAGCATCTACCCAAGCCTGCAATGTTGGTACGAAAAAAAATTTTGGCGGCATTACATAGATATCCAGCCGGGACTTAAAAGAAGTCATAAATAGGTAAACGACAGGGTATAAGAAAAATATGACGGCAGCTATAATAACCAAGTAGAATATGACCCAGTAAAATGTTCCATGTTCTTTTACCATCGGACTGCTTCTCCCTTTATTGCTGTACGACAGCTTCTTCTTTCTGGAAAATTTTTAGATATATTCTACTAATGATGATAATGACAATCAGCATAACGATGGCCAGGGCAGAACCTTTGCCCATATTGAAATACCGGAAGGTCTGGCGATATATCTCAAGGCTGAGCACCTCGGTGGCATCTCCCGGTCCGCCCTGGGTCATAATAAAAATCTCATCAAATATTTTGAAGGCGTCCATGGTTCGCAGCAACAAAGCCACCAAAAGAACCGATTTCATCATCGGAAAGGTGACCCATTTGAAAATTTGCCAGGTGCTGGCACCGTCTATTTCGGCGGCTTCATAAGGTGACCGGGGCAAGGCGCCGAGCCGAGCCAAAGACAGCAGAAAAACAAAAGGGGTCCAATGCCATACATCTACGAATATGACGGCCGGCAAAGCCGTAGCAGGGTTCGACAGGACCGCATGGACATCGGTACCCACCACCTGTAAAATCCAAGAGACAAAGCCAAATTCACCATTGAACATATAGCGCCAGATTAGGCCGACCACAATCGGGGTGGTGATCATGGGAATCAGGATTATCGGGAATACGATCGATTTTCCCTTGAAATCGCGGTTAAACAACAAGGCAAGCCCGAATCCAAGACACATCTCCAATCCGACGGCAACAATCGTAAATACGAACGTCCTTAAAAAAGCTTCCCAAAAAAGAGACGAGGTGAATAAAGACGTGTAATTTTTAAACCAGATAAAACGCATGCCAAGTTCAGGGCGAGTCAAATTCCAAAAATGCATGCTTAGGAATAAGTTGTAAAAAAGCGGAAAGACACCGATCAAAAGAATGATGATCAGCGCCGGTGCTAACAACCCCCACGGTAAATATCTCTCTTCAGTTACAGCATCCATTTAGGTAACTAAGTCCTCTTTGGGTCAGAAAAATCTTGAAATCAGGGAGGCCTGGATCAACCAAGGCCTCCCCAAATCGAACTATTCGCTAATTATACCTTCCGGTCAGCAGATCGGAATACTCTTTGCCTTCAAAGTAATAGCCTTTATCGTCAAGCATCCTTTCCACGCCTTTTACTGCTTCTTTTATTGCGTCTTTCGGACTCATTTTGCCGATCATGCACTTTTGAAAATAAACAGCACTGATATCATCTACTTGTGACCACTCTACGATCTTGGGGACGAGGCGAACTGCATTATCTTTAGCCGCTTTTTCTAGGAGAGGGAAGTAGGGAAAAAGTTTTGCAACTTTGGGATCCCTCATAACCGAGTATCTGGATGGATGGCCGGTTTTATATTCCGCCTCCACCTTCAGCAGGGTACCCTTGCTGTTGAGCCACTGTACAAAGAGAAATGCAGCTTCCTTGTTTGTAGCGGTCTTGGGAATGCACAGGCCGGTCGAAGCTTCCCGCACATAGTGGACGGCCTTGGGATTGTCCTTGGGGAACATCGTATATCCCAGTTTACCCGCAACTTTGGATTTGCTTGGATCTTCCAGATCAGCTCCCATCATGGACCAGTTCCACATCATTGCGGCTTTGCCTTGAGCAAAAAAAGCTGCGGCCTCACCCAGTTCGAAGTCGGTGCTTCCGGCCGGGGCCAAACCCTCGGTGTAAATCTTCTGATAGATGGTCAGGACGTTTAGCATGTCTTGATTGTCGAATATCGGTTTGAGTTTTTTATCGAAAAGCTGGCCGCCTTTACCCCAATAGGGTGTGCAGAGTTCGTCGAAAATTCCCGTCCTTTGGCCTTGCTCGGTCGCGCCGTAGACAACCGTTGTACCGCCTTCCTTTTCGGTCAGCTTTTTAGCATACTCATAAAACTCCTGGTAAGTTTTGGGAGGACCGGTCAGGCCATGTTTTTCAAAAAGGTCTTTGCGGTAGATCAGAACTGGGAAGAAATAGCCTTCCGGAAATGAATAGGTCTTGCCTTCCCATTGATAACCCTGCAGCACTTCAGGAACAAAATCTTTTACATCGAAATTGGGGTCGGCCAATTTCGGATTTTTCATGTAGTCATCAAGGGGTCGAAGATAGCTAACATACTGAGGAAACCACAGGTTGTCGATATTTAACAAATCATAGGTCCTGCTGCCGGTGGAAAGAGCGATCATGTGTTTTTCAAGGGTTTCAGAGTAGGGAATGGACTCATATTTGAGTTCAATGCCGGTGATCTTGGTAAACTCTTTCCCAATTTGGGGAATGACTTCATTAACCTTGTACCCGGCCATCAGGGATAAGGTGAGGGTTTGCCCCTTGTATGGCTTTGACGCTCCAGCAAGGTCAAAAGCCATTAAATTAGAGCTAAAAATGAAAACTATTCCTAAAATTAAGCCAAACAATAAAATTCTTGATAGCTTCCTCATGGTGTCCCCTCCTTGATCAGTAGTGGTTTAATAATTAAGTGTCCTGGGTTCATAAAAAGTATTATTGATCACCCCCTTTGGTCTAAATTCGGTTTATTCGATTAGAAACCAAAATTAATCAACCGATCTTCATTCCTGTTTCTTTGTTAAAAATATTCGCTTTATCAAAATCGAATGACAACCAGACTTTTTCACCGATTTCGGTCTTAATATCCGGGCTTGTTACGACTTTTATTATTTTGTCTCGGAAGCTTAGGTCAATAATCTGGACTTCTCCCAATGGCTCACTAATATATACTTCTGCAGGAATACCCATTTGATCGGCTTGCTTGTTATGGATCGAAAAATGAGTGGGTCTGATACCTAGTCGAACAAATACGACCGAGGGTGTTTCTGTCAAAACAGAAACTCTTTGTTGCGGGATCTCAAAAGAAAATTCATCGTTTCGAATATACATTTTTCCGCCTTCTGAAACCAACTGGCCATCAATGAAGTTAATCGGAGGATCACCGATAAAGCCTGCCACAAATTCATTGACTGGATCATTGAAAATCTCGCCAGGCGTCCCTAACTGCTGCAGGACCCCGTCATTCATCACAGCGACACGGTCAGCCATCGACATGGCTTCCAACTGATCATGGGTAACATATACCGTCGTTGTTCCCAGGTCTTTTTGAAGCCTTTTTATCTCACCGCGCATGTGGGCTCTCAACTTAGCGTCAAGATGAGAAATGGGCTCGTCCATTAAAAAAGCAGATGGATTGCGAACAATCGCTCGCCCCATGGCTACGCGTTGTTTTTGCCCGCCGCTTAACTGAGTAATGCCCCGATCAAGTAAATTTTCGATTTCTAAAATTTCTGCCGCTTCCTCAACCTTTTTTTTTATTTCGTCTTTAGGCAGCTTCTTGACTCTCAAGGGAAAGGCAATATTTTCAAATACAGTCATCTGGGGGTAAAGGGCATAATTTTCAAAAACCATGGCAATATCACGGTCCCTGGGAGACAAATCAGTAACATCTCTTTCTCCGATAAGGATTGTTCCTGAGCTGGGACGTTCGAGACCGGCTAACATTCGAAGAGATGTGGTCTTGCCGCATCCGGAAGGTCCTAACAAGCACACCATCTCTTTGTCTTGGATATCAAGATCTAGATCTATAACAGCCTTTACATTGCCAAAATTCTTACATAATTTTTTCATTTGAATATTCGCCACAGACCCCCTCCTTGATGAGAATTAAACATGGATTGTGCTTGACAGGAGATTTTTAGATTTTGCATTTGGAATTATGTATTGTTGACATAGGATGATATATCCATTATGTAAAAATACATTATGACATCTTTGTTATAACATTTATTCAACTATTCGAACTGTGTCAAGCCTTATTTGCTGTTCATAAGATTAAACGCATAAAAAAATGAATTATAGTGAGCGTCCTAAATAACATGGCATAATGATTGAATTTTATCAGGTCGCTGTATGCGCGAGCGATTAAAGACGGCGCGATCCATCTGTTCAAAGATTTCATAATAAGTATTTGTGGTTTTTTCATAGCGCATCATGCGCCACAGTCTTTCTTGGAAATTAAGCTCAGGATGGTATTTGGGAATATATTCGAGTTTCAATCGTTACCATGGGGTATCCTCCTTTGCGGGCTGTCGGTTGCAGGTTGCTGGTTTGGCGATCACAACCTTGCCTTATTAAGAAGGATTTTTTCAACTGCCAACTGATTCGCTCAACACACTAAAACCGATTTTGGACAAGTCTGTTGAACTTTATGAAAAGGATTATTTTTTAATGCAACCCGGCGATCAAAAGAATAGATTTACTAATATTACTTTTATCAACCATGGAAATTTGAGAAAAAACGGTCTAATGCCACTCTACGCACAACTTGCTGATTTAATTCGCTCAGACATCACCAAAGGCAAATTGAAAAAAGGTGACTTACTTCCAACAGAAAAAGAACTTGGACAATTATATGGAGTCAGTCGCATTACAGTGAGGGGGGCTTTGGGTGTTTTGGCGTACGATGGTCTTATATTCCGAAAAAAAGGCAGAGGCACCATTGTCAAACAGGACAAATTAACTAGACAAGTTCCTGGCCTTCTGGGAATTCATGAAGAGATCAGAGCGGCCGGAGGAACTCCGCGGACAAAGCTTGTTTCTTTCGCAATTTTGTCCAGCCCTCCTGTCAAAGCACAAAAAATCTGTGGAATGGAACGTGGGGAAAAAGTAATAAAGCTTGAAAGAGTTGTCTATTCAGACAATGAAATTCTGGGTCTTTCGGTCGCTTTAATTCCGCTATGTATTTGGGGAAGAATAGGAATTGACCCTGAACATATTAAAAATAAATCTTTGTATCATCTGCTTGCGAAAGGAGGATTTCAACCATTTGAGGCTGAGGAAACTATTGAAGTTATTAGGGCAGACAAAGAAAATGCTACACGACTTGACGTTCCCAGAGGATTTCCAGTTTTTTATTTGACCAGGACTGTTTATACAAAAGAAGGAATTTTTGTTGAATGTGGTTTAAATTTATATCGTGCTGATAAATACCAATTCAAAATGCATCACTGGAGAGTTATGGATCCACAACAAAAGTGAAATAAAAATTTTTAAATTTACTAGTAAAGTAAACCTTTTAGAAATACTGGAATTTTCTGAAATGGATAATAAAAAAGAATTGTTGCGTCCGGTCTTATTCTATTTTATTGTTGCGGCGATTATAATTTACTTCATTTTCCCAATTCTTTATATGTTTCTAACCTCCATCAAATCCGCTCTCGACATCTGGGCTATTCCACCAAAATTATTTATTTTTAAACCAACTTTTAAAACCTGGATCAATCTATTTACTAAAAAACCCATCCTCTATTATCTTTATAACAGTATTGCAGTTGCCTTTGGCACAACGATAATCTCGATGGTTTTCGGAACGTTAGCAGCCTATGGATTAACCATGTTTCGAATTAAAGGTGCCAATGAAATTTCTCTTTTCATCCTTCTTATCCGAGTGATTCCACCTTTCGCAGCAGTAACTCCCATATTCTTGATAATGAAACGCTTTGGATTGCTTGATACACGATTTGGATTAATAATTGCACACACGACTTTCAACCTACCATTTGTGGTTTGGATGATGAGAGAATTCATACTATCTCTTCCGGTAGAGATTGAAGAGGCTGGCATGGTTGATGGCTTAACTCGTCTGCAGGTATTTTATAAATTATTGTTGCCTTTACTTAGGCCCAGCATAATGGCGGTATCTATATTCTGCATCATATTTTCGTGGAGTGAATTTCTAATCGCCTTATTACTAACGCAAACTGAAGCAAAAACAATGCCTGTTGCCATTGCGGAATTGCCCTGGCAACAGGCCAGTGCTGCTGGGACTGCGATAATAATCCCAGTTCTCTTGTTAGCTATTTTTGTCCAGAAATACTTAATTAGAGGCCTGACTTTTGGCGCGATCAAGGATTGAGATCATTACAAAATCATAGCAGGGCACATGAAATCTCGAAGATAAAAATTTGTGCCTCACATTCAAGATCTCAGCATGCGTTTTATCGTAAAGCATTTAGAGCTTCACCGTAACACGGTTAAAAATTGCATCCTGGGTAAGCCCCCTTGGATATTTTCTTTTGTCATCGAAGCGCCTTTCTCCTGAATTAGCCTCCGGTTAGGAAGTCTCCCGACCGGAGGAAACGAATCCCCAGGAAATGGCTGTCCTCATCTATACGGGCGGCACGACCGGAGAACCCAAAGGCGCGTAACTCGCTCACTACAACCTGGTTTCCAATGCCACCGCAACAATGTCTGTGCCAAGAGTCAAGAGGCCAAGGATATCCTGGCCTCTGTCATGCCCTTATTCCACAGCTACGGCCTCACCGTCGGCATGAACACCACAAAGTGAAGGAAGCCGCGGTGATTGGGTTGCCCGATGAGAAGAGGGGCGAGACGGTCAAGGTGTTTATCGTGCTGAAGGAGGAGCAACCCGTAACGGCGGAGGAGATCATGATTTTTTACCGCGAGAGGATGGCTTCCTACAAAGCTCCCGCGTAGTGGGGTTCAGAGGGGATCTGCCCAAATCCCTGATTGGAAAAATGCTGCGAAGAGTGCTTCGAAAAGAAGAAACCCGTAATAAGGATAGCGGTGCGGCGTAATCGTTTCCATTCCGGCAGGGATCTGACGATCGTCAATTGATACGGCAACAGGAGAAAATTGATGAGACCCATACAGCTGGACATTGTGGCTCATGTGATCACGCATTTCGATCACTTACCCCACTGTGAGATCCTCTTCGGTGAAGCGAGGCTTGACCAAAAGTTCCATCAGCGAGAGATGGACGAGTATCCTCCGGACTTAAAAGAGGAGTATTTGTAACTATCCGACTGGATCCGTGATCTGGTTCTACTTTATAAACACCGTCTTCTCATCAAACTCATCGACGCCCAATCCATTTTGGGAGTCAATAAATCCATGCGTCACTGGGTTCGAAAATATCCCACCTTTATTGTCGAGGGGCGGGAGACTTACAAGGGTTGGTATAAGAAGCGGCTCGAAAGCCTTCTGGTTAAGTTCGGCTTGACATAGATGCCGCTTCGCAGGTCGGCAAAATTCGTGGTTATCTATTCTGAGGTGGAGTTGACATATAAAAAAGAACAGTTTATACGTTTACATATATTCAGGTTACTTGAGATTTTTATCAAACGCTTAACAAGGACTATTTTTATGAAATACCGAATACAGAAATTAATAAAAAAAGGGTATTTTTATGAAAAGCTTGTGGAATGACGGCGAATGTAGTGCATTCGTCAAGGATTCATTGAAACTCATTGTTTACTCGACTCGATTACTAGGACGTGCGCCTGAATTGGTTCTTCACGGCGGCGGGAATTCGTCTGTCAAGACCAAAATTAACAATATTTTTGGTGATGTTGAAGATATCATTTATATCAAAGGTAGCGGCTACGATATGGAGACCGTCGAGGAGGAAGGCTTCGCACCTGCCCGCTTAGACATTCTCAAACGCATGGCAGGCCTGGATCAACTGTCGGATGCAGACATGGTCGATTTAGTACGAGCATCAATGATTAATCAAAAGGCACCCAATCCTTCATTGGAAGCTATCCTCCATGCGGTCATTCCGTTTAAATATATATTCCATACCCATTCGGATGCTGTAGTAACTCTCACAAACAACAGAAGATGCCGAGAATTGATCAAAGAAGTTTATGGACCTGCCGTTGTTTTAGCGCCTTATTACAAGCCGGGATTTATGCTTTCAAAAGCAGTTTATGAATTAACCAAGGAAGTGGATTTCTTCAAAATTGAAGGCCTGATTATAGAAAACCATGGTGTCTTTACCTGGAGTGATAACTGCAAAATTGCCTATGAAAAAATGATACGGATTTGCACGCAAGCCGAAGAATTCCTTAAAGACCAAGGAGCCCTTGACTCTCTTGCTAAAATGAATCCTCAAGAAAATTTGAGCAAACTTGTTCAACTTCGATTGGCGGTATCCAAAGCCGGAGGAGAGGCGATGGTAGCTCTTCTCGACAGGAGCTCTGATGCATGCGGTTTTGCTGGGTTGTCAAACCTGAGCGACATTACCAATAGTTGCTGTATTACCCCGGATCATGCCATCCGCACCAAGCCCAGCCCTGCTATCATTAGTGAAGATGTTTTTCAGTCAGTGAAAGAATTCGTAAATGCGTACAACAATTATTTTGAGCGGCACGACGATGGCGAGATGGTGCAATTAGACCCTGCTCCGCGATGGGCGGTTTGGCCGAATTATGGCATGGTCTCGTTTGGCCGCAATCTTAAGGAAGCCAGGGTGGTTTTTGATATTGCACAGCATACCATGAAAGCTATCCAGTGGGGCGAAGCGCTGGGCGGTTGGAAACCGCTCTCCGAAGACCATATTTTCGATATGGAATATTGGGAGTTGCAGCAAGCTAAGCTGAAGAAGACGACGGCTGATCCGGAATTTCAGGGAAAGATCGTGCTGGTTACCGGTGCTGCAAGCGGCATTGGTTTTGCTTGCGCTCAGGAATTCAATAAGAGGGGTGCGGCTGTAGTTGGTGTAGATTTGAGTCCAAAAATTACCGAAACATTCAACGGAGCAGATCAGCTGGGTCTTGTCTGCGACGTAACCGACTATAATGAAATGCAAGATGTGGTAAATAAAACCGTCCGAAGTTTCGGCGGACTGGATATACTGGTACTTAACGCCGGCATCTTCCCTCCGAGTATGCGAATTGAAGACATGAATTCAAGCTTTTGGAATAAGGCCCTCGAAATCAACCTGACCAGCCAGCAGCGCCTTTTACAAATGGCTATTCCTTATCTGCGCTATGGGATCAATCCGGGAGTAATCATTATTGCGTCTAAAAACGTTCCAGCGCCCGGGCCGGGTGCAGCGGCCTATTCCGTCACCAAGGCGGGATTGGTCCAACTGGCTCGAGTGGCTGCACTGGAGCTTGCGGGATATGGCATCCGCGTTAATATGTGCCATCCTGACGCCGTGTATGACACCGGTATTTGGACCGAAGAGGTTTTGAAAAATAGATCTGCACATTACGGTTTGACAGTTCAAGAGTATAAAACCAAAAATCTATTGAAAACAGAGTTGAGGTCGAAAGACATAGCTGAGCTGGTATGCGCTATGGCCGGGGCTCCTTTTGCTAAAACAACAGGGGCACAGGTGCCAATTGACGGCGGCAGTGACCGCGTTATTTAAAACT
Source organism: Deltaproteobacteria bacterium RBG_13_49_15 (assembly GCA_001797695.1). GTDB lineage: Bacteria > Desulfobacterota > Desulfobacteria > Desulfobacterales > UBA2156 > RBG-13-49-15. The sequence goes on from MGQD01000159.1 coordinate 43,483, forward strand.
AAAATGAGTTGAGAGACTGCTGTGCGTTACCAATTTTGGCTGTAATGATTTGAAATAAGTCAAACAATTGACTAGGCTGGAATATGATGCAATATATATTTTATCCAATACAGACTGAAAAATAGGGGTTTGATTTTACAAACTTAAATTGCATAAGTGGTTTATAAAAAAGCTCGATAGAGAAGAATAGACAAGGCAAAGGGTAATAAACGTAAAATCATGGTTACTCAACGAGAAGTTGCAAAAAAAGCGAGAGTTTCTATAGCCACTGTTTCTCGGTATATCAATAAAGTCGGCTATGTCAGTCCTGAAGTAAAATCAAGAATCAAAAAAGCCATCAAGGAACTGAATTATATACCTAATCTGGTGGCTCGCAGTTTGAAGCTCAAAAGCACCGAAATAATCGGGATGATTTTCCCTGATATTGAAAATCCTTTTTTCATCAGTCTAATTAAAGGTGCGGAAGAAACTGCTCGCAAACACAATTACAACATTATGCTCTGCAATTCCGAAAATAAGCCGGAGAAGGAACAAAAACATTTAGAGATGCTCAAATCCAGATTAGTAGGTGGTATGATCATCATCCCTTCGATGTCTTTTAAGCGGGCACTATATGAATCACTCAATAATGAAAATGTTGTCTTCGTCGATCGAAGCGCCGGCCTTGAAAATGAAGTTTGCCTGAAACTCGACAATAGAAAAGGCGTGGCTATTGCCATTGATTATCTATCCGCGCGACTTTAGGGGTGATGGACGGCTTGCCGGGGCTGGAGAGGACCTTCAAGGAAGAATTCCCGAAAGCCAAAATCCGACGGTGCCGGATCCATGTGGCCCGCAATGTTCTGGCCAAGGTGCCGCGGATGTTGAAAAAGCTCATTGGCGACGAGATCAGATCCATCTTCTATGCGTCATCCAAGCGCAAAGCCCTGGGGTTCTTTCAGAAATTCAAACGCTGATGGGAAGAGCAGCTTCCTTCTGCGGTCAAGTGCCTGGAGAACTCCTTGTAGGCTTGTCTTACCTATCTGTAGTTTCCTGAAGAGCAATGGTATCACCGCCGGCAGTAAAAGTCCGCTAATCACCGAAATAAAATGTCCCTCTGGTTGAACCAACTGGGCTATACCTTAAGGAACCCCCCCATGCAAATGATGGTTTACCCGCCCCCAGCGGGATAGATGATAAGTTGGCGAAGATTCGTCCGACTCCTGCGGAGGCGGGTTAATCCTCTGATTGCGCAGAGATCCGTTTTGTATATTGTGTTTAACGTCAAACTCTTTTATAGTAGGACACAACGAAGAGGAATATCGAGTTAATGCCCTTTGTCATTCACCGGAGACAAACACGTCAGATTTCCATTGGACCCGTCAAGGTCGGAGGACTTGCCCCGATTTCCGTTCAATCCATGACAAACACGCCAACTCAGAATATCTCTTCCACGGTCGCCCAAATCAAGCGCCTGGAAGAGGCCGGTTGCGAAATTGTCCGGGTTGCGGTTCCGGATCAGGAAGCGGCAAGGGCGATCCGCGCCATAAAAAGTCAGATATCCATCCCTTTGGTTGCCGATATCCATTTTGACCATCGGCTGGCCATCGCCTCGGCGGAATCAGGCGCCGACGGGCTTCGCCTCAACCCTGGAAACATCGGGGGGAAAAAAAAGGTGGCTTCCGTCGTGGCTTGCGCCAAAGAGCGCCGCATCCCAATACGGATCGGCATTAATTCAGGCTCCCTTGAAAAAGAGATTGTTCGGAAACATCATGGAGTGACCCCTGAAGGGATGGTTGAGAGCGCCATGCGGCATATCGAAATGCTGCAGGATCTTGACTTTCACAGCATCAAGGTCTCTCTTAAGGCATCCGATGTGCCCCGCACAGTGGAAGCCTATCGGCTCCTTGCCGAAAAAACAGATCTCCCTCTCCATGTCGGCATTACAGAAGCCGGCACCCTCTATTCAGGGATGGTGAAATCGGCCATCGGTATTGGGATGCTTCTTGCCGAAGGGATCGGCGACACTATCCGGGTTTCCTTAACCCGGGACCCGGCGGACGAGATCCGTGTGGGGTATGAAATTTTAAAAGCGCTCAATATCCGGCGGCATGGACCGGAAATCATTTCCTGCCCGACCTGCGGACGCTGCAATATCGATCTCTTCGGGATTGTGGATCAGATTGAAAAAGCCCTGATCACAAAACCGCTTCCCATTAAACTGGCCATCATGGGTTGTGTCGTCAACGGACCCGGTGAAGCAAAGGAGGCCGATATCGGGATTGCCGGAGGAGATGGGACCGGCATCCTTTTTAGAAAGGGGAAAGTGGTGAAAAAGTTCCCCCAGGACCGGCTGGTGGATGTTCTTTTGCAGGAAGTTGAGAAACTTGAAGGAAAACTAAAAGGAGACGCATGAACAAAAAGGGGCAGGCGGCGATTTCACCGACACGTGAAGAGGATTTTCCGGAATGGTACCAGGAAGTCATCAAGGCATCCGATCTGGCTGAACGGTCGTCCGTGAGAGGATGCATGGTCATCAAACCCTGGGGGTATGCCCTTTGGGAAAATATCGTGCAGGCTCTTGATTCAATGTTCAAGGAGACAGGGGTCCGGAATGCGTACTTCCCTCTTTTTATCCCACTTTCATTTCTCGAAAAAGAAGCGCAACACGTGGAGGGATTTGCAAAGGAATGCGCCGTCGTAACCCATCACCGGCTCGAAAAAGGGCCGGATGGAAACCTTTTACCCGGAGGGCCGTTGCAGGAGCCTCTCATCGTCCGACCCACTTCCGAAACCATCATCGGGGACTCCTTTTCAAGATGGGTTTCCAGCTACCGGGATCTCCCCTTATTGATCAATCAGTGGTCAAATGTCGTACGATGGGAGCTTCGAACACGCCTTTTTCTTCGGACAAGCGAGTTTCTGTGGCAGGAAGGGCATACGGTTCATGCCATGCCCGGCGAGGCCCTCGAACGGACGAGGCTAATGCTGGATATCTATGCCAGACTGGCTCAGAATTACCTGGCTATCCCCGTGATTAAGGGAAAAAAGACCCCATCGGAACGTTTTCCCGGCGCTGTTGACACCCTTTCCATCGAAGCGATGATGCAAGACAGAAAAGCCCTCCAGACAGGGACATCCCACTTTTTAGGGCAAAATTTCGCCAGAGCCTCTCAAATCAAATTCCAAAGCGCCGAAGAAAAGGAAGAATATGCATGGACGACATCCTGGGGGGCATCGACCCGCCTTATCGGCGGTGTGATCATGACCCATGGAGATGACGACGGAATCATTTTGCCGCCTAAAGTCGCTTCCGCTCATCTGGCGCTCCTGCCGATCTATAGGAGTGCGGAAGAAAAAGCCTCGGTAATGGAATACAGTGAACGCCTCAGCCGGGAGTTGAAGGAAATCCGATACGATTCAAAACCGCTGAAGGTTGAAATCGACAACCGGGATATCGGCGGGGCCAGGGGATGGGAATGGATCAAAAAAGGAATACCGATCCGCGTTGAAATCGGACCCAGAGATATCGCTCAGCAAGCGATTGTCGTGGCAAGGCGGGACAAACCTCAAAAGGAAAAACTATCCATGAAGAGAGATCACTTTGTCCGTGAGGTTGCCAACATCTTAGATGAGATCCAGCACCGTCTTTTTGAGCGCGCAGCCGGTTTTCAGCAATCCAATTCCGTTTCCATTGATGGTCGAGATGATTTCTACCGCTTTTTCACTCCAAAAGATGTGGAAAAACCCGAAATCCACGGCGGGTTCGCCATGTCTCACTGGTGCGGTTCCGATAAATGCGAATCAAAAATCAAGGATGATCTCGGGGTGACCATCCGATGCATCCCTCTTGACAACGAAAAGGAAACCGGGTCGTGCATATGCTGTGGGAAATCGAGCAGGGAACGGGTTGTATTTGCAAAGGCCTATTGATTCAATCTCCGATAAGGGCATTTTGAAACCGTTGATAGGCGATTGTCCATGATTCGTATCAACGACATCATCGATAAAATCATTGAAAAAAATCCGGCTGCCGATGTGGATATCATCAATCGAGCATATGTCTATTCGGCAAGGGTCCACCAGGGACAGCTCAGACTTTCCGGTGAGCCATACCTGATGCACCCTCTTGAAGTCGCAGGGCTTCTGGCGGACATGAATCTGGATCCGGTCAGTATTGCTGCCGGCCTCCTTCATGATGTCATCGAAGATGCCGAAGATACAAAGGTCACACCCGAAGCGTTGAAAGGGATGTTCGGACAGGAGGTGGCTCACATCGTTTCAGGGGT
>MGQD01000160.1:0-480 GCA_001797695.1 Deltaproteobacteria bacterium RBG_13_49_15
CAATAATCACCGTTTATTCATCCTCTTTTGCTGAAACCCGCTTCCGTAAAGAACCATCCTAAGGATTGGAAGATGTCGCTGTGGAGGTGGGTTTGTTCCGGCTACACTGCAAACATGGATTTTATTTTATCCCGGATGCCGTCCGGTCCGAGTCCCTGATACGGAATCTGCTCGCCGAGTCCGCCGCGCCCCTCTTTGGTCGTTCCCATGTGGGCGTAGGCGCCTTTAAATCCCCTTTCCAACAGCCAAGTGCCGAATCGAACGCCCAGGCCAGTTTTTACGTTTTGGCTCTCCATCACTAAAACAAATTTTGCCACAGCCAGCTTTTTCATCATTTCTTCATCGAGAACATTCAGCGTTGGCTTGTTGATCAGTCCCGCATGGATTCCCTCGGCCTTCAGGCGTTCCACCCCATCGAGGCAGCGGTACAGCATTTCGCCGTAGGAGACGACATACCCTACGTCGCTTTCCCGGATCACT
>MGQD01000160.1:550-5270 GCA_001797695.1 Deltaproteobacteria bacterium RBG_13_49_15
GGGTGGCTGACCGTGTGGAGAAGACAAAACGCAGCCCCTCGTCGTGAAACACCGTTTCAAGGACGGCTTTCATTTGGTTGGAATCGGCCGGAAAGTACAACCGGGTAGTATCCCTTTCCGGCAAGCCGTTGTCGGCGAAAAAGGCATTGATCCCGAAATGGCAGGTATTGTCTGCCATGTCATCCACGCCGGCATGAGAAAAATGGGCCAGCACATTTGACCGGTTCAAACGGGCCATGGTGATTTCCGAAACCACCATCTCCAAAAACGCGGAAAAGGTTCCAAAGATTCCCTGTCTTCCCTTTTCCGAACCGAAACCGGCGGCCACCGAAAAATTATTCCGCTCCATGACACCGCCGTGAACATAAATCTCGGGATACGCTTTTCGGATATGGTGGAGTCCGCAGGACCCCTCCAGATCCGAATCGACCACGAGCACCCTGGATTTGCGATCCGGCATCGTTTTAAGAATATCGCATAGGATCTTTCCGAAATTGTCCCGGTTTTTCGCCTGTTCCCGGGTGGAGCCGAGATACACTGCGTTTGACTTTGGTTTGGCTGACGTTTCCAGGGCCCGAACGGCCTCCTGCCGGCCCCTTTCCTTCAGGTATGCAAGGGCAAAATCGACTGAGATCACATCATGGGCCTTGGGGGAGCCCTCGATTCCCGGAATACCCACAGCCATTTTTCGCTTGTTGACCAACGCTACCGGTCCATCCGTGCTCAGAGCCCGATGGATTCTTTGATACAAGGCCGGCAGGTCTTCGCCGAAGCCGGTATCCACCTTCATCCCATGGCCCTGCAGCGTCTTTTCGACGCTGAACCCTTTTAAATATTCGCTGGGATGTCCGGCGATGGTGACATCGTTGTCGTCGATGAAAAGCTTGACGTTGAGTTGCCAAGCGACAGCATACCGTGCGGCTTCCGCATCCCCGCCCTCCTGCTGGGAGCCATCGCTGCCGAACAGAACTACCGTCTTGTCCGGATGGGAGGAAGCCACGCCGTTGACATAGCTCCATAGGTGACCCAGGCGGCCCGAGCTAAAAAAGACACCCTGTTGGTCGTCTCTTTCAGGGTGCCCGTAAAGTCCGCTGCCAAACTCCCGATAATGGAGCAGCGACTCGGTCGGTTTGTATCCGTTCAGGGCTGCCATAAGGTACTGAATGGCAACCCGGTGCCCTGCCTCATCAAAGTACACGGGATAAATCGTGTCGCCGCCCTTCATGAAACCATGCACAATCAGAAGTTCGGGCACGATATCATAGGCCCCGCCAGTATGACCACCCAGACCCTTGGTGTTGGCATAGGCAGTAAAAAAGACAATGCTGTCGCGAACCAACGCAATGTTTTGCCGCAACTGCGCCTCGCACTCACCGGTGAGTTCGCTTTGAGATTTAGGAAATTGCAGCGTTTTGAATGCGCCTAAATCGATGGGGAATTTCATTTGACGCCTCACATGAGCCACTCTGTCTGCACCCGATACCCGCCGGCCAACGGTTACCCGCCGTTTTCCCTCTCAAGCACGGGATGTGTTTTCAATGTCCTAATCCTACTATGAAGATCTGTCTATTCTTATAGATGTATATACATCTCGAAGTCAAAATAAAGGATTACTCCTACCTTGTCAATAAAAATCGGGCTTTAATCGAAATTGAACATGGACTTAATCGAGGCAATTGCCGCTTTTTACGAATCCGAACCATCAAATATCTCCCCACAAGGTGAAGCTCCCCGCTCTGAAGAGCGGGGCTTGCAGGAAGCAGACCGGTCAAACAATAACACCGTAGTCCTCCCCGATGAACGCCAGGTTTTTCTGGGCATTTTCATATTTTACCTTGCCGTAAGTATAATAATCAAAGGTGATCTTGGAGACATTCAGTTGAATCAGGCTCCATAAAAACCAATAGATGTCCGGAAACGGCTTGAACAGATCAATTAAAAACAGGCTCCTTTCAAAATCGGAACCGTCACAATAGACTGAGACAATCTCTTTTTCAGACTCTCGGGGAACGAGGATCTCCTGGAACATATCCGCGATATCGTAGTACTTCGGCGCCATGCCTGCATATTCCCAGTCGATGATAAACATGGGGGAGCCGTATTTTCTCATTGCATCTTCATTGATCAGGATGAAATTATCGGCGAGCAGATCGTTGTGGCATGGGGTGTATTCAGATTCGGGAATGTTGATAACGCTTGACAGTTTAATGAGCCGATCGATGGTTCCGGCGATATCGAACTCCGGATAATTTACCTTCAACCGCTTGAGGATGGCGGACATTTTCATGACCTCAACAAGGGGATTGAAAATCTTTTTTAATTTCACCCCGCTGGTATGGATTCTTCGAATCGGCTCAACGATTTTGGGGTACAGTGATGAATTTAAAAAATGTGGATTCTTTAACACGATGGAATCCCCGATGAATCCCACGATGGTAACACCCAGTTCGGGCATGAACTTGATGAGTGTTGAGCATACACCGATCTTGGACATTTCCTGGATCGCATGCGCCTCGTATTCTCGGTTGATAAAAAGATCGGTTTTGTCCCCATAGATTCGAACCGTGTAATCCCCTTTTTCAGACTGAATCCGGTACAGCTTGTTGGTGATTCCGCCGCTTAGCTGTGCAATTTGGATATCAAGACCCTTCCATTCGGGCAAAAGGTCATAACAGATTTGTGGGGTAAATTCCAGTTCCAACAAAGATGTTGCAGCGCACATTTTAATTCCCCCTTTTTCCGGCCTAAATGACTCACACGGTCGATCGCCGGTTTTGTCTTCCCCCCGCAGTTCTACAAAACAGGTGAGCGCTTTACAAAAAAACTTGACAAAAGTAAACCTAACACGGTAGGCAGATTATCAGGATGATTCTCAAACTTATCCCATTATCGATGCCCTGGTAAAGCCGTTAGTATTGTTAAATTTATGAAGCCTATTGAAAGGATGATATTGCGACGCCGACAACCGGATACCGTCCCCCCTGTTTCGCCCAAATCCTTCATTTTAACTTGTACTGTATATACATCTATATCGATCAACCTGCTTAATGTCAATAGGGTAAGGGAGCTTAACGATCCGATTAAAAATTTCATGCAACCGAGTTGAATCAATGGTGGGTGAAACCTTAAAGAAACATGAATTGCAAAGTAAGGTTAATATCAACCAAAAACCAAAAAAGGAGGCGGGCTCAATGAAAAGACGCGATTTTATTAAAAAAGCAGGGATTGGAACCGCCGCTGTGGCGGCCACGGCCATCAACGCTCCCTATGTAATAGCGCAAAAGAAAACGACAATAAAGTGGCGGCTGCAGACATATGCCGGTCCTGCCCTGGCCGCCCATGTCATCAAACCATCCATCGATGCATTCAACAAGGCCGCCAACGGCGAGATGGTGGTCGAGCTGTACAATGCGGATCAGTTGGTGCCCCAAGGCGAGTTGTTCAGAGCGGTTCAGAAAGGGACCATCGACGCATGCCAGAGCGACGACGACTCCATCGCGGCTCCGGTGGATGTAGCGGTCTTTGCCGCATACTTTCCTTTTGCATCCCGATACTCCCTCGACGTTCCTACCCTGTTTCACTGGTACGGATTGGATAAAATCTGGGAGGAAGCCTATGCCGGCATCAAAGGCGTCAAGTGGTTGAGTGCAGGGTCTTGGGATCCTTGCAATTTCGCCACCGTAAAACCCATCAAGCGTCTCGCCGACCTCAAAGGACTGAGAATGTATATGTTCCCGACGGGAGGCCGATTCATGCAGCAATTCGGCGTCGTACCCATGTCGCTTAAGTACGAAGACGTTCAGATGGCCATACAGACCGGCGAACTGGACGGCGTTGCCTGGTCCGGAATTACCGAAGATTACACGGTCGGCTGGGCAGATGTCACTAAATACTATCTGACCAATCCCATATCCGGCGCCTGGGCCGGATCCTATTTCGTACACACCCCCTCATGGGAAAAAATCCCGGAACACCTGAAAGCATTGTTCAAACTCAGCATCGACAGCTCCCATTATTACCGGTTGCACTGGTATTGGTGGGGAGAAGCGCATTACCGTGTCAAAGGCGGCAAACTGAAACTCACCACCATCCCGGCTGAAGAATGGAAAACGGTTGAGAATGCAGCCCTGAAATTCTGGGATGAGATCGCCGCCAAGAGTCCCAGAAACGCCAAGGTAGTTAAAATTCTTAAAGAATATGCGCAGGCCATGAAAGATGCCGGCCCTCCGTATCGATACTAATGAATCTGGAACTCTGTATCTGGCATCACATCACCTTCCCGGGTTTTGGAGAATACCGGCCCGGGAAGGTGAATTTTGAAAAATTCAACGGAAAGGTAAGTTTCACCGTTTTACAATCACCTCCTGCGTTCAGTAGCTCCTTTCTACTCCGATATAAAGCCCTAGGAAATGACAACGGGATCTTTCTATGATGAAGGACCTTTTTGTTGAACGCCATTGGATGACTTAAGACGACCTGGGTTATAAAGGGATTCACATGCTAAAAATTACCGACAATTTTGTACGGTATACCGAAGCGACAAGCAAAGCGGTCGGCCGATTCTCGCAGTACATCGTTTTCGCCATGATGGGCATTCTGCTGTTCGAGTCCCTATCTCGAACCCTGTTTAACCGCCCGAACATCTGGGTTGTGGAAACCTCTCAATTTCTCATGGCCGCCTATTACCTTTTGGGCGGCGCCTATTCCATGATCCTTGACG
>MGQD01000160.1:5291-15422 GCA_001797695.1 Deltaproteobacteria bacterium RBG_13_49_15
TTTACGGCCGCTTGTCAACGAAACGGCAAGGGCTTGCGGATGTCATCACCGGCCCTTTTATGATCTTTTACTTGGTCTTTCTTATGATCGGCGGCATTTCCAGCCTCGAGTACGCCATAAGATACGGGCAAAAAAATTATACGCCCTGGGCGCCCCCTTTGACTCCGATTAAAATCATCATGGCCATCGGAATCCTGCTGATGCTGCTCCAGGCGATTGCCACCCTTTTCAAAGACATTGCCAAAGCCAGAGGAAAGGAATCGTCATGAGCCATGAACTGATCGCGCTTCTGATTTTTTCCTCGATGTTGCTCATGCTCCTCACCGGGCAGCGGATCTTTGCCGCCATCGGCGGAGTGGCCACCTTGTTCGCCCTCTGGTTATGGGGGAAAGGCGGAGCGGATATGCCCTATCATGCAAGCTTCATTCTCCTGAACTGGTATCCGCTTCTTACTTTGCCCCTGTTTATCTATATGGGCTACATGTTTGCAGAATCGGGAATCGCCGATGATCTCTACCGCATGTTCCACGTCTGGATGGGTCCCGTCAACGGAGGCTTAGCCATCGGAACCACCGCTTTGATGGTGGCGGTAGCCGCCATGAACGGGTTGAGCGTCGCCGGCATGGCCATAGGGGCCAGCATCGCCATGCCGGAAATGCTGAAGCGAAAATACGATAAGGTAATGATCACCGGCGTCATACAGGCCGGAAGTTCTTTGGGCATCATGATCCCTCCCAGCGTGGTCTTGGTCCTTTACGGCATGATCGCTAGGCAGCCGGTAGGGCACCTCTGGATGGCCGGGGTTTTTCCCGGTCTCCTGTTGGCCGGACTGTTTGTTCTCTACATTCTCATTCGATGCTGGATCCAACCCGAATTAGGTCCCGCCTTAAGCTTGGAAGAGCGTCGGAAGATCACCTGGGGCGAAAGATTCCGACTACTTCGGGCGGGGATCATTCCCCTATTGATTATCTTTTCAATGACGGGGTTGTTTTTGATGGGGATCACCAGTCTCGTGGAGTGTTCAGCTGCAGGGGCGGTGGTGACAACCGTCGCCGCCTGGATGAAAAAGCGGCTGAATCGACGGGTCATAGAAGGCACCCTCCGAAACACCCTGAGCGTCAGTTGCATGTTCATGTGGGTGATTCTTGCGGCTATGTGCTTTGGGGCTGTCTTCGACGGATTGGGAGCCGTTCATGCCATCGAGAATCTTTTCATCAAGAAATGGGAGCTCAGCCCATGGGGGATCCTGGTCATGATGCAGGTTACCTATCTCCTGATGGGTATGTTCCTGGATGATACCGCCATGCTTATCATCGTGGCGCCCCTGTATGTCCCTCTCATCATCAAACTGGGATTCAACCCCATCTGGTACGGCGTTCTCTATACCATCACCTGCCAGATCGCTTATATGACGCCGCCTTTCGGTTACAACCTGTTTCTGATGAAAGCCATGGCGCCTCCTGAGGTGACGCTGGCGGATATCTACCGTTCCATTGTCCCCTTTGTCCTGGTGATGATGGTGGGGTTGGCGATTGTCATCCTGTTTCCCCAGATCGCCCTCTGGCTGCCCAATTTATATTTTGGAAAGTAACGCGCCGGTAGAAAGGGATGAAAAAATGAAATTGCCGGATATTCGAATCCAAAAAATCCTTTTTGCCACCGATTTGTCGGAAAGCTCTCTTCACGCCTTTGCCTATGCGGTGAGTCTTGCCAATACCTATGGCGTCGGGATGACGATCCTTCATGTTATGGCCGAATTCCCCGGAGAAAAATTCATCCTGAACATGATTAACTCCGAGACGTGGAAAGAAATTCAAAAACGGCATTACTCCGAAGCCCGGGATGATTTGATCAGCAAGAAAAGAGACCATGTCGCCATTAAGGAGGTTCTCCAGGCCTTTTCCGAAACAATGCAGTCCGAATCCCCGAACCAGGTTTTTGTCACCGACGAAATCATCATCAAAAGCGGGCCTCCTGCAGAAATGATCGTCGAAACAGCTAAAAAACGGAATTGCAGCCTCATCGTCATGGGAACCCATGGCCAAAGTGCTCTCGCCGATGTTTTGATCGGCAGCACCGCCAGATGGGTGATCCGGAACTCTCCCATCCCGGTTTTGGTCGTCCGTTCGCCGGCATAATCACTCCTCGGACAACCGCCGGTTAGAAAAAGCAACGATGGCTGTTGAATCGGAGCGGATGACGCCATTTACCATCATCTGGGATTTTGACGGGACCCTGCTCCCTTCCGACCCCTATGACAGCGAACATACCTTGTTGCTTTACAACATCAATGCTTCCGATGAAAGGCTCTCCCCGGCCAAACGGATCGTCGGCCGAACCATCATCTTTTTAGACAGAAAAAAATGGATGGGTCCGGCATTCAAGAGATATTATGCCTGGGTGCTTTCAGGAACCCGAATGAATCGGCTCGATGGGGTCTCTGAGATGCTGGCCCACAAAATTTCCGGATCCGACCGGGCCTCTCTTAGGTATTTAGATCACCATGGGCATACCCAGATGATCATCAGCTGCGGAACCCTTGATTTAATCGAGCGAATATTAGAGCATGCCGGCATCAGAAGCTGTTTCAAATGTATCGAAGGAAATCGGTTCCTTTCAGCCAACGATCGAATAATCGGAATCCAAAATCGCATCATCCATCCGACCGACAAACTGAAACCGATTAAAGGACAAGACATCAATGCCGATCGGGTCATTGCCGTCGGGGACGGGTACACGGATCTTCCCCTCCTCGATTGGGCCCGGTTTCCCGTCTTGATGGACCGATCTCAAACCAAAAGCCGATTGCCTGCCGATCGGCTTTATTCTAAGATCGCATCGATTTCAGACCTTCCCGGATGGATCGAACGCCTATCCTGTGAAAACGGACCCGCAATATGCCGGCAAAAAAGAAAATGAAACGGAAAAATCTGATCGTGTTCGACATGGACGGCGTGCTTATCGACGTCTCCCTGTCATACCGGGACACCGTGCGTCAGGCAGCCCGGCTCTTTTTCAAAGGAGCCCGAGGGTGGGAAGATCTTCCGGACCCGCTTTTTTCACTTTTGGACCTGACACGGGTTAAACAAAGCGGCGGGTTGAACAACGACTGGGATCTGTCATTTACAGTAATCAGCCTGATTTATTCCCTTGCAAAAGGTCCTCGGGCCTCGACGGCAGCCGAGCCCTGGCAGCATTACCGCGCCGGCATTTCCCGTTGCGATGTTTCCGAACTGGCGCGCTTTTTAAAGAGCGAATCTTTACCGCTGACCCGACTTGCAGAAAAAATCGGAAGACCGATCCATGAATTCATATCCGCCTGTTATACCGGCGATGTGGGAACAGGCAATATCATCAAACAGATTTTTCAGGAAATTTACCTTGGATCTGAACTGTTCCAAGCAACCTATGGGGTCTTTCCTTCCGTTTACATTGGGACCGGGCTGATCAATAAGGAAAGGCTCCTGATCGACCCGTCGATTTTGGAACATCTTTTTCTTCGTCACATCCTGGCCATCGCCACCGGCCGCCCCAAAATCGAAGCGGACTACCCTCTCGACCGGTTTCAGATTCGACGCTATTTTTCGGCGGTATACACCCTGGACGATTGCCTGCGGGAAGAGAAGAAACGGTTTGAAGCCGGAAAGGGGCGTATCTCCCTGGGCAAACCCAATCCTTACATGCTGGATGCCCTGAAAGCCGTTTTCCAGGAGGACGTCTCAGGATACTATTACATCGGCGATATGCCCGACGACATGGTGACTGCCGCCGGATCCAATGCCCCTTTCCTGGGAATCGGACTCCTGGTTTCTTCCGAGGACAGAAAGGAGCTTGCAGAAGCGCTGCGCAAAGCCGGTGCAGTGGAAATTATCGATGACTTTGAGTCCCTGTTGGCCCTCGTGAATCCTGACAAACGCTGAGCCGATCACCGGGGTCTTTGGCTCCCGGCTTCAGACCCGGATCTTTTCCCGTTTGGGATCATAAAGGACCCGGTTCAGATGGCAGGTGGCCGGATACACCTTCCGGTAGGACTCGATTTCCCACCCTTGACCTGAAACGGCTTTTTCTGCCGGAATATATCCATAGGCGATCGTCTTTCCGATGGTATGGCCGTATCCGGCGCTGCTCGTCACCCCGATCACCTCGCCTTTTCCGATAATCGGGGCGCTTCCCTGGATCATGACCGGATCTTTTTCATCAAGGGTAAAGCTGCACAGTTGCCAGGGGGCTCCGTCCTTTCGAATCCTGGCCAGCGCAGCTTTTCCCATGAAATCCTCTTTATCAAGGGACACGCAGGCGCCCAGGCCGGCATCGTAAGGAGTGTATTCGGGCGTGAGTTCAGACCCCCAGTCTGCATTTCCTTTTTCAAGTCGCATCGAGTTGATGGCCCGATAACCCGCATTTCCGATTGAAAGATCCTGTCCGGCCCCCCAGAGAGTTTCATAAACATGTCCGGCAAAATCGACCGGAATGTAAAGCTCGTACCCCAGTTCTCCGACATAGGTGATCCGGAATGCCGTCACCGGCGCATGACCGACGGCCGCCGGCTTGCAGGCCCCGAATCGAAATCCCTGATTGCTGAAGTCATCTTTTGTAACCCTCTGGAGCAGTTCCCTCGATTTTGGCCCCACGACGCTGATGACTCCAAAAGCCGATGTGACCTCGTGGAATACGACCGACCCATCGGTGGGCAGGTGCTTCCTGATCCACCATCCGACGCGAAGCCCGAAGGCGGTTCCCACCACCAGCAGGAACCTCTCTGTTTCCAAACGAGCGACGGTAAGGTCACACTCGATCCCTCCACGATCGTTGCACATGGGGGTGTAGATCACCGAGCCGACCGGTCGATCGATCCGATTCGTGCATAAGCGGTTCAGAGACTCCAGCGCTTTTTGGCCTGTCATCTCGAATTTGCAGAAGGACGACTGATCGATGAGGACCACCTTTTCCCGGGCCCTGCGATGTTCATCGGCAACAAATTCAAACCACCCGGGAACTTCAAAGGTGGGCCGGTCCTTGTACTCGGCCCCTGGGGGAGCAAACCAGTTCGGCCGTTCCCATCCGTATTTGGCGCCGAATATCCCTCCCTTTGCCTTCAAAAGGTAATAAAGGGGGGTGCGCCGGACTCCCCGGGCCGAATCATGTTCTTCATGGGGCCAGTGGATCGTGTAATGCTTTCCATAAAGCTCGGCGGTTCTTTCAACCTGATAAGACCGGCTCTGGTGGTGGGGGCCGAAGCGACGGATATCGAGGGGCCACAGGTCGAGGCTCGGTTCTCCATAGACGATCCATTCAGCCATCATTTGTCCGGCGCCACCGCCTGCGGCGATCCCGAATGCATTGAAACCGACCGCCACAAAGAGATTGCCGAGTTCAGGCGCAGGCCCCATGATGGCGTTGCCGTCCGGGGTGAACCCTTCCGGACCATTGATCAGCTTGATGATCCCCGCACTTTCCAGGCACGGGGTCCGGCGAAGGGCCGGTTCGGAAAGGATCTGGAAATGATCGAAATCCGGCTCCAGGAGCCTTCCCGAAAAGTCATTGGAGACGCCATCCACCGACCAGGGGATTCCGTTTCTCTCGTAACCGCCCATGATGAGCCCGCCGACTTCCTCCTTATAGTAGATCAGGTTGTCCTTGTCCCGGATGGTCGGTAAATTCTTCGGCATGCCCGGGATCTTTTCGCTGACCAGAAATTGATGTTGAAACGGAACCACCGGTGTATTGACCCCCAGCATCCTTCCTACCTGGTATCCCCACATGCCCGTGCAGTTGACGACGGTTTCACACTCGATTTTTCCGGTTTGGGTTAAAACCGCCTGGATTCGCTTTCCCTGTATGTCAAAGCCGGTGACCAGGGTGTCCGTGGAGATCTTTGCCCCTCGGTCCCGCGCTCCCCTCGCCAGCGCCTGGGTGATGCCTGAAGGATCGGCCTGTCCGTCCGTAGGCATGAAAGCCGCCCCCATAATCCCTTCGAGAGAGAGGATGGGGCAAAGATCATACGCCTCCTTGGGGGTAAGGATGTGCATTTCAAGTCCGAAGCTGCGCGCGGTGGTGGCGCCCTTTTTCAGTTCGTACATGCGATCCCGGGTGGAGGCCAGGTGCAGGCACCCGGTTTTTTTCCACCCGGTGGACAATCCGGTTTCCGCTTCGAGGGTTTCATACAAGCTGACGCTCATCTGCAGCATCCGGGTGATGTTCCGTTCACTGCGGAGTTGGCCCACCAGACCGGCCGCATGCCAGGTTGACCCGCTGGTCAACTGATTCTTTTCCAGAAGCACAACATCCTTTATACCGAGTCGGGTCATGTGATAGGCCGTGCTGCATCCGATGATGCCGCCGCCGATGATCACAACCCGGGCGCTTTGACGCATGTCCTCACTCTCCTTTGTTTGGATCAGACTTCGGCCGTCAATCCTGTCCGACGGCCTCCGGTTTTCAGGGACACGATTTTCAGCAATCCCAGGACAACCAGGACGATTAAAATAATGCACGTACACATGGCGTTGGCGCTGGCGGTCCAGCCGTCGTTATCCAGCATGATGATTTCGATGGCCGCCAGATGGACCGTTGCCGACACCAGGAAAATGACCGCGCTGATGGTGGTCATGGATCTCATGAAAAAATAGAGGAAGTTTTGAAAGAATGCGACACGAGAAAGGGGAAAGATGATCCGGAAAAAGGTACGCAAAGTATCCCCGCCCAGACTGATGGAAGCCTCCTCGATGGACGGGTCGATATTCCTCAGATTCGAAATGCCGGATAAAATTCCCAGGGTAAAATTGCAGATGATCGTATTGATGACCACGATCCAGGGCGTCCCATAGAAAAAATAGTAGGGCTTATTGAACGCCAGGATATACCCCAGCCCCATGACCAGGCCGGGAATCGCAGCGGGCATGACGGAGAGCAGATAAATGAACTGCTTGAATAACGGCTTGCGCGTTTCCATGACATAAGCGGCCACCAGCGTGATGAAAGCGCCGACGATGCCGACCACCAAAGAAACCCATACGCTGGTCCAGAGGGCCGAATACCCGGCGATGGACGGGAAATGATAATGCCCAAAAGTCAGTGACCAGTCATAGGGCCAGACCTTGACGAACGAGCCCAACACGACGATGACAAATATAAGAATAATCCCAAAGGAAATCAGGCTGCAAAATACCGTGAAGCTGATTTTTTTTAAGGGTCTGGAGGGAGGAATCACCGGCTTGGCGGCACCGCTGATCATGGAAAACGTCTTTCTTGAAATATAATAATTGAATATAAAGGCCATGAGGGAGGGCACCAGCAGGATGATGCTGATGGCAGCACCAAGGTCGAACCGGTACAGATTGGTGACCTGCGCATAAATTTCGGTAGCCAGAACATTGTAGTTGCCTCCGATAACCACCGGATTCCCGAAGTCCGTGATCGTCAAGTTGAACGTCAATGCGGCGGCGCTGAGTATGCCGTACCTGGCGGAAGGGAGCGTAATACGGGTGAAGACCTTGAAGGGAGTCGCCCCCAGACTTTCTGCGGCCTCGTCGAGCCGAATGTCCACCGCAGAAAGGGTCGTGTACAAGATCACATAGGCATGGGGTAGGCAATAAAGAACCTCGGAAATGATGATGCCGATCGGGCCATAGATGCTCCATTCTGTTCGAATCAGATGCGCCGTGATCAAACCGTTTCGTCCGAACAGATAAATCAGCGCCAGCGCCTGGACGATGGAAGGAGCCACCAGCGGCATCATGATGATGTTGCGGAAAAAGCCCTTTCCGGCGATCGTGGTGCGCGTCATGCCGTAGGCGAAAAAAAAGATGATGACGGTGACGATGATCATCGTGACAATGGACACATAAAGACTGTGCCAGAGCGCTCTCACCGTGTAGGCGGTGGTGAAATATCTTTGGAAATTGGCAAGGGTGAAATTGGCGACGGCAAACTCGCCCCCTTTGAAAAAACTCAGCTTGAGAATGGCCAACAAGGGAAAAAGCATGAAAAAGAAAAGGAGCAGGGCGATGAACAGGGTCACGGCCGGCACGACAAACCGGTCGATTTCCATTCGAAGCGGTGAAACCGTGTATCTCTCTATGACATCGCTTCCGCTGGAATTGAAAGGCATGTCCGTTCTTTCCCTGGATGGGGAATGGGGTGGCTTTTAAATCAGCTTTCTAAAAAGTTCCTTATAGACATGAAACGCATCCGGAGGAAAGTAGAGCCTGATTTTGTCCCCCCGTTTCAGGTTGCGTCTTTCAAACTCCTTTTCCGAGATATCCACCAGCATCTCCTCGTCTTCCAGCATGAAGGCGACTCTAACAACGGATCCTAAAAAATTGATGACCTCCACCGTTGTTTCAATAATATTCGAAGGTATCAGGCCTTCTGCAAGGCTTTCGGGAAGGAGCGCGTCGATGTTTTCAGGTCGAATGGCAAGGTGCACCGTTTCGCTCTCAACGGCGTCGATACCGAAAACCCTGAACAACCGGGAACCGAATCGAACCCGGTCGTTTTCTTTTTTTCCGGTAATGAAATTGGATATCCCCACGAAGCCGGCGATAAAACTGGTTTTCGGTTTTTTATAAATTTCCCATGGGGTTCCGATTTGCCGGAATTCGCCATTCCGCATGACCACCACCCGGTCCGCTAAAGCCAATGCTTCCTCCTGATCATGGGTCACGTAGATCAGGGTTATTCCAAGCTCCTCCTGGAGCCGCTTGATCACCGTTCTTAACCGGATACGGATCTTGGCATCCAACGCACTTAACGGTTCATCCAACAGAAGAATTTTCGGTTTGATGGCGAGGGCCCTGCCGAGGGCCACCCGTTGCTGCTGCCCACCGGAAAGCTGGGACGGATAATGGCTTTCCCATCCTCGGAGGCCGATGAGCCCCAATATCTCATCCACCCGTTCATTCATCACCTTCTGAGGCACCTTGCGCATTCTAAGCCCGAATGCGACGTTCTGGTTCACCGTCATGTTGGGAAAAAGAGCGTAGGACTGGAAAACGATGCCGAATTCTCGCTTTTGAGGGATGACGTTATTGATGACCACGCCATCATAGATGATCTTTCCGGACGTGATTTCTTCAAATCCGGTAATCATCCTCAGAATGGTTGTTTTTCCGCATCCGCTCGGGCCCAGGAAACACAAAAATTCTCCCGGTTGGATTTCCAGGCTGACGTTATCGACGGCAATCAGCGAGCCATAGTGTTTGCTCAAATTCTCCAGGATCAGGTTTTTGGACATCTTCCCGCCGCGCGCTCCTCAAAAGGGGCATCCTGTCGGATACCCCAAAAGGTCCTTAAATCAATGGGCGCTCTTCAACATGGGGCGTCAGCCTTCCGCATCCCATAATGAGAGGATCGCCTCATCAATCCCAAGAAAGGACTGATGAAGCGATCGATCCGGTTCAGACGCCAATTATTTCAAGAAGAGCTTCTGCCATACTTCGAGGATTTTTTCGCGGTTTTTCGACTGCCACGGAAAGTCCATGGGCGCAAATTTAATGGTTTCGATGGCAGGCAGATCCTTGGGTCCGGGAATGCCGGGATAGGTCACACCCAGCTTGAAGGTGGCATACCGTTTCATGGCGCTTTCGCCGATAGCCCAATCCAGAAACTTCTTGGCGGCCTTTTCGTTTTTCGCTCCTTTTAACAGCCCATTGGCTTCAAGCTCATAGCCCACACCTTCTTCCGGCAAGACCAAGGCAACCGGAAACCCTTTTTCTTTCAAGGAAGAATAAACGAAAGCAAAGGAGCAGCCGATGGCATACTCTCCGGAGGCCGTTAGTTTGGCAGGTTTGGATCCGCTCTTGATATACTGACCCATGTTTTTATCCAGCTCTTTTAAAAAATCCCAGGCCTTGTTCTGCTCCACCGGCTTGTTTTTATAGTCAGGATCCATAAGGACCAAAAGGCTGGCGATCTGCAGAAATCCGGTCCCGGAACTGGCGGGATTCGGCATGATCAGCATTCCCTTGTAGGCTGGATTGAGAAGGTCTTTCCAACCTTTCGGCATGGGGAGCTTCTTTTCCTCTAAAACCTTGGTGTTGGGAACAATAGCGGCCGCATACAAATCGATGGCCGTCCAGTAACCGTCGGGATCCTTGAATTTTGCCGGAATTTTATCCCATCCCTTAGCTT
>MGQD01000160.1:15484-17114 GCA_001797695.1 Deltaproteobacteria bacterium RBG_13_49_15
ATGCAGTCGGCCTGGGGGTTGTCCTTTTCCGCCATCATGCGGGCGCCCAGTTCACCGGTCGACAAACGGATCGCCTGAATATCCAGATCTGGAAGCTCTTTTTTAGCAAATTCGAGGTAATCCACCACCTCCTCATTTTCCAATGAAGTGTACACCACGACCTTGTCTTTTGCTGCTGCGGGGACAGCGCCCACGGCAAGAGCGATCATGACACAAAGAATAGATAAAACTCCTTTTTTCATTGTACGCCTCCTTTGTTTGACTGGTATTGAAAGCCCCTGAACAAGTGAACAGATGCAAAAACTCTAAAGATGAACGGATACCTATCATACCAAGGCGGAAAGTCAACAAAAAGGGGAGGTATCGTTCTTCTCAACGGATCATTAGGATTCCTTCAACCGGCGATTTCTCCCACGCCGGAGAGAATATACCGCGGTTGATAGGCGTAATTTTTAAGGTCTTCCCGTGAGGTGACACCGCTGAGCACCAGGACCGTGTCCATACCCGAATGAATTCCGGAGATGATGTCGGTTTCCATGCGGTCGCCGACGATGGCGGTTTCTTCGCGACTGCACTCGAGCATCTTTCTGGCATGTCGCATCATGAGGGGATTGGGTTTTCCTAAAAAATAGGCCTTTTTCCCGGTAGCCAGTTCGATGGGCGAGATGAGAGATCCGGTTGCCGGCACCACGTCCTTGCCCATGGAATCCGTCAGATCCGGATTGGTGCCGATCAGCCTGGCGCCCGCCCGCACCAAGTTTACGGCTTTTGCGATCTTTTCATAGGAATAAGAATGGGTTTCCCCCACCACCACATAGTCGGGGTTGACTTCGTTCATGGAAAAGCCTGCATCATAAAGGGCATTGATCAGTCCGGCTTCCCCGATGACATAGGCAGAGCCGTTCGGCCGTTGAGACGCCAAAAAGCTCGCCGTCGCCAGTGCGCTGGTGTAAAAGTGAGAGGCGTCCACCTGAATTCCAAGCCGATCAAGTTTTTCTTTTAATTCGCGGGGGGAGCGTTCGCTGCTGTTGGTCAAGAACAGAAATTTTTTACCCTTTGTCTTAAGCCAGTCGACAAATTGATTTACCCCCGGCAACAGCCGATCCCCGTGGTAAAGGACGCCGTCCATGTCGCAGATGAATCCCTTTTTTCCGCGCAACGATTCAAGGTCCATAAACGTCCCTGCTGGTTAAAAATCTGGTTTTCTGGAGGATCCGAGTATTTCAAAATCGCCGTTTCGTGTCAATAACTCCTCCTTTTGTTACAAAAGTGAAGCTCTCCGCTGTGGCGAACGTGACGCTCGTTTCTCGAAAAATCAAATATGATGACAAATCCCCATATTTATAAAAATTCTGGCTATTCCCCTTTAAATGTGTGTAATATTGCCAAAAGACCATATTAACTGTATCCTGTCTGTATCAAGAATATTTCCATTAACATTTTGCAGATCCTTTTTTTGCCATGCTCCCTTTCGACCAATTTCCTGAAGAACAAAAAAAGCGCATTGCTTTTGTTCTGACCGATATCGACGATACCCTGACGGTTATGGGCCGGCTTCCGTCCGCGGCTCTCGCCGCCATGGAACGGCTCCAGGGAAAGGGTATCCGGGTTGTTCCGATCACCGGCAGGC
>MGQD01000160.1:17179-17335 GCA_001797695.1 Deltaproteobacteria bacterium RBG_13_49_15
CCCTTTCCATGGAAAAGGTGGATGAGATCGTTCGCTGCTTTAACAGGGCCGGCGCTCAGGCCAAAATCAGTTCCATCCACGTGAATGGATGGTTCGGGGATTACGACAAGCTCGCCATGACGGGGATACTTTTTGAAGAAGTGTTCAAAGCGAATC
>MGQD01000161.1:0-1392 GCA_001797695.1 Deltaproteobacteria bacterium RBG_13_49_15
GGGAACATAATCACCAGCCGGACTCCCGACGATCTGCCGGCCTTTATGCGAACTGTTATCCGGGCATTGGGAAAGAAATAGCGGCTGTTGTTTAACACGATCCGCATTCTCTCTTATCTGATCCGGGCATCAGGTTTTGCGACCGGTATCTTTCGCAGATTGGGAGTGATGCTTTTTTAATTCCTTGAGAACCCGAACATCTTCTTTATGCCGGCGCGCTTTCATCACTTTTTCGATATCATCGTCCAGTGTCATTGGAAAATCGGGATTTATCTTGACAAACAAACCCATATTATGTAATTTATTTGGTCAAAAAAAGGGTATGTTTTGACCATGCTTGAACGAACTGCTGAAAAATACTTATATGAATGGCATCAAAAGAAACGCAGGAAGCCGCTGGTGCTCAGAGGTGCGCGCCAAGTCGGCAAGTCCACCCTGGTGCGCCGTTTCGCTCAAAACAAGGGCTTGGTGTTAAACGAAATCAACCTGGAACAGCATCTTTTTCTGAATAACCTTTTCAAGACTCTTGATATTGATTCAATTATAAGAGAGTTGAGCGCCCTGATCGGCAGAAACATACAATCTCCCGGCGCGGTTCTGTTTCTGGATGAGATCCAATCAACTCCTTACGCCATACAGTCCCTTCGGTATTTTTATGAAAAAAAACCCGATCTTCCAGTGATTTCAGCCGGTTCTCTGCTTGAATTTGCATTAGCCGATCACCATTTTTCAATGCCTGTCGGTCGAATCGAATACTATCATCTGGGGCCGATGACTTTTAAAGAGTTCCTGGCTGCCGTTGAGCCTGAGCTAATCCAATATCTTTCAGAATTCCGAATTGATACATCCATTCCGGTTATAGCCCATCAAAAATTGATCAAGCATCAGAGGGAATATTTATTTGTGGGAGGAATGCCGGAGGCTGTGCTTGCATTCGCCGAAGACAGCTCGTTAATGGAAGTCAGGTCAGTTCAACGTTCCATTGCAGAAACATATCAGGATGATTTTTCCAAATACGCCAAACAAAAAGCCCTTGCTTTGATGCAGAAGGTTTTTCGGCAGGTTCCGAGAATTATCGGGCAGAAGGTTAAATACAGCAACATATCCAAAGAAGACAAATCCGGAAATGTAAAAACCGTGATCGACCTTCTGGTTAAGGCGAGGATTTGCCATCAGGTTTTTCACAGTCATTGCTCCGGAGTTCCACTCAATGCGGATATTAGTGAAAACGTGTATAAATTGCTTTTTATGGATGTGGGGATGGTTGCTTATCTCACCGGACTGGATTGGATTTCGCTCCAGGCATTGGACGGGCACGCTCTTGTGAATGAAGGAAAACTGGCTGAGCAATTTATCGGCCAACATTTATCAAATCCCCTTGAACCTTCCCGA
>MGQD01000161.1:1425-1665 GCA_001797695.1 Deltaproteobacteria bacterium RBG_13_49_15
AATGCAGAAGTGGACTATGTGACGGCAATCGGAAACCAGGTGATTCCAATTGAAGTGAAATCCGGGAAAAGCGGTGCTCTCAAATCCCTGCAGCAATTTGCATTAAGTAAAAATGCTAAGCTTTGCGTTCGCTTTGATCTGAATCCACCTGATGTCAGGCAGATCACTTATGCTGCGCGGATTGATGCCGGCAGCATTCCGGTATCTTATACACTGCTTTCTCTTCCTCTGTATATGATC
>MGQD01000161.1:1811-3354 GCA_001797695.1 Deltaproteobacteria bacterium RBG_13_49_15
AATGAGAGAACCTCAATCGGGGGGAATTTGCACAAGGACCCGCTCGATGTTGACAGGGGCGTTGATCTGGCGCTGGTGGCTCATGATGGTTTCGGTCTGCCGCCAGGCCGCCGTGTCGATGGCGCCGATGGGAACACCCGGATCGGGTTGGACCAGGCGTCGGGTCAGCTCGATTTGTTTCTTCAGGATGTCCGGGGGAGTCTCTTTTTCATAGCGCTGCAGGGTCTTGAGGGCATTTTCCCTGTTGTTAACGTCGAGAGCGGCCTTCCACCCTTCCATGAGGCCCTTGATGAAACGGCGGACCAATTGGGGGCGGTTTTCAAAGATATCCATGGAGGTGATAACTGAATTGGCGACAAATTTGACTCCATATGCTGCAGGATCGAAATATTCTACCGGCTCTCCGGCATCCTTTAGCTTGGCCTCCAGGAACACGGCCTGGGTGTTTCGATAGACGGGCCAAAAATTCACTTTTTTCGTCAAAAAAGGGGTGAAGTCGTTTCGCACGCTGAATAACTCCACATCATTTTCGCCAAGACCGCCTTTAGTCAGGAGGGTGCGCAAAATCGATTCATCGTTTCCGCCGAATGTGACCCCCAATCGGCGGCCCTTGAGGTCAGCCAGGGTTTCAATGCGCATTTGATCCGGACGGTACATCCACTGGAGCGGGTTGACCTGAAAGATCTGGGCGATCACCTTCAGGCGCGCCCCTTTGGATAACGCCCGGATAACCTGATCGGCCGAGGCCACACCGAATTCCGTTCGACCCAGTTCCAATTCCATGATGGCATCCCGCTCAGGCCCACCGGCCTTCACATCAACTTCCAGCCCCTGTCGGGCAAAAAACCCGTTCACGTCAGCGTAGATGTCGCCCAGTACGCTGGCATTGAAGATCCATTTCAGACGATAGCTCGCACGTTCTGCGGCATGGAGTTTTGCTGACGGCAGCATCATCAACAACAAGGCTCCCAAAACAGCCCATCCGTATGGGCGGAACCGGATTGGAATCGATATTTTTTTCATAACAAGCCTCAATTCTGTTTTTTCGTCCAGCCTTTTTTAATGAGGAAACCCGCGGCTTCCAAAATGCCCTGGTAAACGGAAAGGGTCATTCCGATTAAAAATAAGGCGACCAGGATTTTTGAAAGGTCGCTTTGAAAAAGGGCGATC
Organism: Deltaproteobacteria bacterium RBG_13_49_15; assembly: GCA_001797695.1. GTDB lineage: Bacteria > Desulfobacterota > Desulfobacteria > Desulfobacterales > UBA2156 > RBG-13-49-15. Next base: position 2,982 of record MGQD01000161.1, read on the forward strand.
CGGATGGCATACCCGATTCCGGCATCGGCCACGATAAACTCGGCGACGATAGTCCCTGCCATGGCCAGCGTTGCGCTTCCGGCGATCACCGTGGTGAGTTTGCCGAGGTTCTCAAATGCCCTGATTTTCACCTCCAGTTGCCAGCGCATGCGGCCGGTGACACGGTAGAAGTGTTCTACGTCGACCACCGTTTCGGACATGATGCCGATGACGGAGAGCAGCAGGGGAAAGTAACAGATCATGGCGGCGATCAAAAGGCGGGAAATCAACCCGTCTCCCAACAGGATGAAGATGATGGGGGCGATGGCCACGATGGGATACGCCTGAATGTTGTAGGCGGCGACCTTGATGAAAGATCCGAACCAGGTGGCCC
>MGQD01000161.1:3423-3569 GCA_001797695.1 Deltaproteobacteria bacterium RBG_13_49_15
GCGTATCCATCACATTCGTGAAATATCGCCCAAAGGTCTCGAAGGCGGTGCGCCACAGGATGCGAGGGCCCGGGATAACGTAATCCGACAGGGCAAGGATGTACTTGATGAACAACAACCCGACGAGGGCCAGGCAGTAGACGATG
>MGQD01000161.1:3649-4729 GCA_001797695.1 Deltaproteobacteria bacterium RBG_13_49_15
ATCCATAATAAGGAGGTCGAAATCCTGAAGAAGATAGCGGAGCAAATTGACGCGATTCTGCTGTCCCAGGGAGAGGAGGGAAAATCGCTTGTGAATGAATTCCTCCAGCCCGAAAACACGGACAAGATCCTTGCGCCGATCATCTCGGCCCGGCGGCGTCACTTTTTCAAGATGATTGCCTGCAGAGGACCAGTCCGGGAGCCGCTCCAGGTTATAGGAATACAAAAAGGTCGATAGTCCGCCGGCGTCGATTTGTCCGGACAAGGGTTGCAGATCGCCGGTAATCATCCTGGCCAGAGTCGTCTTGCCGACCCCCGAAGGGCCGAACAGGGCGTGGAAGCCGGGTCCGGGCAGGTCGAAGGAAAGATCGCAAAAGAGAAATCGAGTGGCGCCTGGAAATTTCAAGGCAATGTTTTTGACTGCAAACGGCATTTCGAATTTTAGCTTGGTTTCGTTGAAACCGTGTTCGAGTCAATCGTAGCTGAACACTTTATATACAGTCGGCGAGCCCAGCAATGCATCTACCCTGCCTTCGAGTTCCGCCCGTTTCTCGTTTTCAAACCATCTCTGCCAGGCATCGAGAGACTTCCAGGAGCTGATCACAAGGTATTCGTTGGGCTCATATACATTCCTCAATGTTTCTCCTGAAATATAACCGGGCTGGTGATTTGCCATTGTCCGAAGCTCGAGCAGCATCTCGGACAACTGGGGAAGGATCACCACATCCAGACCGCTTGCCACTTTTGCCACTTTACGCATCATAAGCACACGGACCAGCATTATTTATATCCTCCTTGAAAAAAAATTATCTATCGAAGATGAAAAGTCAACACCACATCCGGGGTTAAAGTCAGAGTGCAACACTTTTTAGAGTCAGCAATACGCCGGCGGCGACTGCGGATCCGATGACACCGGCCACATTCGGCCCCATGGCATGCATAAGCAAAACATTTTCCGGATCGGCATCCATTCCAAGTTTCTGGCTCACTCTCGCAGCCATAGGAACGGCGGAAACTCCTGCAGATCCTATCAACGGGTTGATTTTCGAACCGGGAAAGAGATTCATGATTCTTGCCATCA
>MGQD01000161.1:5048-5310 GCA_001797695.1 Deltaproteobacteria bacterium RBG_13_49_15
ATCCCTCCCGGATCGTTCATGCCGGCCAAAGGAATATTGGTCAAAATGGCTCCGAACCCTATGGGAACCAGGAGAAGCGGTTCAAACTGCTTCCGTATGGCGAGATACAACAGAATGAGCCCGATACCAATCATGATCAACCGGCCGATTCCGTCTATCCACCGACTATCGGGAGAAAAAAAGAAACTGAACAGGCCGGTGGTTTTATAAAAAATTTCGACCATTTCGGACACGGGCGGCATGGATTGAATTCCCGCACCGG
>MGQD01000161.1:5316-7580 GCA_001797695.1 Deltaproteobacteria bacterium RBG_13_49_15
CTGCTCCTGCATTCGGCGGAATACAGGTTAAATGTACCGAAACGATGATCACGCCGATCAATATAAACATCATCCCTTTCATTACACTACCTCGTCATTGTCATCGATTAGGCAAGTACCGCGATGAGTTCTCCGGATTGCACTGTCTGTCCTTTGACGACTTCAAGCGATTCAATGATCCCATCATCGGGAGCAGCTATTGGCGTCTCCATTTTCATCGCTTCGAGAATGACCAGCGAATCGCCTTTTTTCACCCGGTCGCCCTTTGCACAAAGAACCTCGTAAACGTTGCCCGGGAGTTGGGTTCTGACCTCTATTGGAGGTCTTTTCAACGCCATTCCATCTTTCATATCAACCGCGCTGACCGAGGCAACGTGTCCCGTTTCATCTTCCACCATGACCTGATAAGTGTTTCCATCAACCGTCACCTTATACTGAGTTGTACCTCCGGCCTTTGATGAGGACTCCGTCTTCGGCGCCGTTTTTTTCTGAGGTTCCTCCTTGTTGGTAACTTTCCGGCAGTTGACAGGCTTGTCTCCTTTCAAGAAGTCGAGTCCTTTATTCCCTCCCGGGGTTTGTAAGGCGCCAAGAATGAATATGTTTTCATCCGTTATCGGCAACCCTTCTTTTTCCAGGATCTTTACGGCTTTGGGGATGCCGGGTTCAAGCACATCAAGTGGATCTCCCTCGAAAACGGGCATTCCCAATTGCTTTTCAGCGATTCCGACGATTTCAGGATCGGGCTTAACAGGCGTCTTCCCGAAATACCCGAGGATCATTTTGCCGTATCCGTCCGTTATCTTTTTCCATGGGCCCTGAGTCACATTCGCATAGGCCTGCTGAAAGTAAAACTGGGAGACCGGGGTGACCGACGTGCCGAATCCGCCACGGGCAACACATTCAGACATGGCCTCGATGACTCGGGAATAAAGATGGAATGTTCCCGTATCCCGCATCATCATGGTATTTGCAGTCAATGCTCCACCCGGCATCGGTGAAAGGATGACTTCTGATGATATTTTTTGCGCTTCCGGTGGAAAGAAATAATCTTTGAGGCATTCCTGCTGGATATGGTTTGCTTCAAGAATTTTGCTTACATCAATATCCAGGGTGTATGGAGTCCCTTTAAGCGTGTGCCACATGGACAAGAGATCGGGCTGGCATGTGCCTCCGGACAAAGGTGTGCGGGCCAGGCAAACACCGTCACATCCTCCTTCAATGGCAGCCCTATACTGGCTGATGCCGATTCCTGCCGTTTCGTGGGTGTGCATCCAGATGACCATATTATTCCCCAGCAGTTTTCGGGCTGCTTTGATGGTCTCATACACCTTATTCGGGTTGGAGGTTCCAGAAGCGTCCTTGAAACAGACCGAATCGTAAGGGACTCCCGAGTCAAGGATATCCTTTAAGGTTTTCATATAGAACGCAGGGTCATGGGCGCCGGAGCATCCGGCAGGAAGCTCCATCATCGTGATGGCAACCTGGTGATGAAGGCCGGCGTTTTTGATGCATCGGCCCGAATAGACCAGGTTGCGCACATCGTTTAGGGCGTCGAAATTCCGAATAAAGGTTATCCCATGCTTTTTGAACATCTTTGCATGCAGATCGATCATGTCCCTGGGCTGGGCCGACAGAGCCACTACATTGATTCCTCGAGCGAGCGCCTGAAGGCGGGCGTCCGGTCCGGCAGCCTTTCTAAAGCGATCCATCATATCAAAAGCCGATTCTCCGCAATACATAAAAAGGCTCTGGAACCTTGCTCCTCCGCCAGCCTCTAAATAATTGATGCCCGCATGGACGGCCGCCTCAACGGCGGGAAGAAAATCATTTGTCAGCACCCGCGCGCCAAAAACCGATTGAAATCCGTCCCGAAATGAAGTGTCCATAAAACTGATCTTTTTCATTATTACCACTCCTTTAAAATATGAATGGACAGTCCCAACAAACCGTGTTCGAATTAAAACTTTGTTACTGTTGCAAGTCTCTTTTTCGCCTGGTTCTGTGAGCCGAGATTGAGGCGCTGATAGCGGCTATTATTTTCCGTTGATCTGGAACTGACGGAACCGCATGGTCTTTTCTTCGCATCTGGAATGCGAACGCCGATGCCTCCCTTTCCGTAAACGTCTTAAAGATTTTAGCGGAAAGATTGGCGATTACCACCAGCATGCCTAAAAATGCATAAACCACCATCATTCCAAGCAAAGTCAGTTTTAATCCTTCAATTATCATAAGCCCCCGCCTTTAATAGTCTATTCTCTTTTACA
>MGQD01000161.1:7601-9605 GCA_001797695.1 Deltaproteobacteria bacterium RBG_13_49_15
ATAACACTATAATAAAACCCTATGAGATTTACAATATAATTCAAGGAATAATGTCGGAATTTTGATGATTTTTATAAAAGATTGTCCGTCGAAAAGACAGCGGAAAATCAGCGCAATACGATAGCTGGAATAAGGGGTCAAGTCTGTTATTGACCGACCTGCTTCACTTCTAAAACAGATAAAAAATTCGTCATGTTTTTTACCCGGAGGGAAAGCCGATGATGCCCCATCTCCTTAGTTGCCAAGGACTCGCAGTAAAATACTACGGCTTCGCCCTTGGACGCCTTGGATCTGGGGCGCCCTCGGCTTTTGCAACAACAGGGGCTATTCTGCATTATGTGAAAATGCCCTTTCTTCTTTTTCGGTCTAACTCTTTTCTTACGCTATGCTTCATGATTTTTCTATTTAAAGAATATGTTCGGAAGAACAAGGGTGAACCAAGGGACATAAGTGATGATAAAAAGACCTAATAATAGAACTGCCAGGAAGGGCGCAAAGGCACGGAACATCTTTCCTATGTCGATTTCTGCAAAGGTACAAGCGATAAACATTCCCATTCCGATAGGGGGAAGGAAGAGACCTATACCCAAAGATGCGATAGCCAATATTCCGAAATGAAGAGGATGAATTCCGAACTGCGCTGTAAAAGGCAAGAAGATGGGGGTCAGAATAAGCATGGCTGGAAGACCTTCCAGGACAGCGCCTAAAACGATAAAACATAGATTACTGAGAAGAAGGAAGACCAGTGGAGATTTGGAGATTTTGGTCACAGCGTTCGCCACCATATGGGGTATTTGGTTTGTCGAAAAGATCCAGGAGAGAACGGAAGCTATTCCAACGAGAAGCATCACGGTTCCGGTTGTAACTGCTGTGCGGACTAAGATAGGAATAATCTGATTCAACTTGATTTCCTTGTAAACAAATACTCCCACAATAAACGCATAGATGACCGCTATTACGGAAATTTCGGTGGGTGTTGCAGCCCCGCTCAGGATACCTCCGAAAATGATTACAGGGCACAATAACGGAATGATAGCGCCGGCAACTGCCTTCACTGATTCTTTTATTGGGAGGCGGGATTCGACAGGAAGGTTAATTCGGACAGCCTGGATATAGATTAGAGCCATAATACATAAGGCCAACACGATTGCAGGAAGAAAACCGGCTGCAAAGAGTGCACCCACGGACATTCCGGTCATGCCCCCCAGAACCACCGCAGGGATTGAAGGTGGAACTAGGATTCCCATGGCCGAGGCCGCTGAAACAATGGAGACTGTTTCATCCGGTTTATAGCCTGCCTTCTTCAAAGCAGGAACCATAAGTGAACCGATGGCGGATACATCAGCCACTGTCGAGCCCGAGATTCCGGAAAAAAAATATTCTCCAACCACGACAACCATTCCAAGTCCGCCACGGACATGACCAACGATAACTTTCGCGAGGGTGACCAGGCGCTGAGTCACGCCGCCGGTGTTCAGGAGTTCCCCGGCTAAAATAAAAAATGGAACAGCCAGGAGGGGAAAGGAATCGATGCCCCCGATCATTCGCGTGTGTATCACATGAGGAGGAATTTTATTAAAAAGGACAAAGAAAAGGGCGCATGAAATGCCCATGGAAAAAACGATCGGCATCCCGTGCAGGATAAGAAGTCCCATGACAATAACCGACACCGCTACAATGGTTCCTCCAGAAAAATATTTGATTCCGAAAACCAGATAAAACGTTGCCACGATGCCTATCGACAGGAGGCATGAAAAAATCAGATTGCTCCGTTTCATCCTGAAGATTTGAGTAATTAAATAAAGGATCATACTCATGGAGACGATTGGAATTGTCACATGAATATAGAAAAATGAGATTTCAAGGACAGGTGTTGTGGACCCGGCCGTTTCCCGGAGAACTTTAAGGCTCACCCAAAAAAGATACCCCAGAAAATAAATCAGAAAGAAAACAAAGACATGAGAGATTTTTTCCCGGTTTTTCGGGGAGAAGAAACGTTTTACG
>MGQD01000162.1 GCA_001797695.1 Deltaproteobacteria bacterium RBG_13_49_15
GGACAGGTCCTCTTTACCTATTTTCATTTTGCGGCATCGAAAGAATTGACGCACGCCATCATGGCCAGAAAATGCGTCGCGATCGCTTATGAGACTGTGGAAAAGTCCAACGGATTCCTGCCGCTTTTAACGCCGATGAGCGAAGTGGCCGGCCGGATGGCGATCCAGGAAGGGGCCAAATACCTGGAAAAAACGTATGGCGGTAAAGGGGTACTGCTTAGCGGCGTACCCGGGGTGAATTCGGGAACCGTGCTGGTCATCGGGGGCGGCATCGTGGGGACCAACGCCGCCAAGATGGCTTGCGGGATGGGCGCCAAGGTTTATCTGTTGGACAACAATCTCGATCGGTTGCGATACCTTTCCGACGTGATGCCTAAAAATTGTTTTCCGGTTATGTCCAATCCGGCCGCCATTCGGCATTTTCTACCGGAAGCCGACCTGGTTGTCGGCGCCGTTTTGATTCCGGGAACCATGGCGCCCAAGCTCGTTACCCGGGATATGCTGGGCCTAATGAAAAAAGGATCGGTTATCGTAGATGTGGCCATCGATCAGGGGGGCTGCGTCGAAACAGCCAAGCCCACCACACACGACGATCCAATCTATGAAGTGGATGGCATTATCCACTATTGTGTGGCCAATATGCCTGGAGCGGTTTCCATGACCTCCACCATTGCGTTGACCAACGCCACCCTCCCCTATGCGCTGGAACTGGCGGGGAAAGGATACAAAGTCGCGGTAAGGCAAAACCCCGATTTGGCCAAAGGGGTCAACATCATCGACGGTAAGGTGACTTATAAAGGGGTGGCCGAGGCTTTTGGATTGGAATACACACCCTTGGATGCGGTGCTGTAAACGATCGACCGTTTCCCGCAGGTTTTAAACACTCAATAACGTATCAGGAGGAAAAAATGGCAAAAGAACTCAAAGACTGGTTTGTGCCGTGGCTGCTCACGTCACGGGAATACAACGTCGGCATCCTGGATAAGGCTTGGGCCAGTCCCGAAAAAGGCCGGCTGATGCTCAATGAAAACCCGTTACCGCCGTCGGACAAGGTCATCAGTGCGGTGGCCAACTCCATGAAACACGGAAACTGGTATCCTGACAGCTTTCTCCGGCTGCGGACCAAGATCGGAAAAATGTACGGCTTGGGTCCAGATAACGTGGCGCTCTGCAATGGTTCATCGGAAATCATCGATGCCATGATGCGGATTTTTCTGCAACCTGGCGATGAATTTCTGCTTTCCACTCCGACGTTTGAACTCTTTCCGCCCCGTGCCGAACTGTGCGGCGGCAAAGTGGTCCAGATTCCGGTTCGAAAGGGGGATCTTCAGTACGATGTTGACGGCATGCTCAACGCCATCAATAAGCGGACGAAGCTGATTCTGATCATTAATCCCAACAATCCCACCGGGGTGTTTATCGATGACAAAGATCTGATCCGATTCTGCGCAACCGGTGTGCCGCTTTGCGTGGATGAAGCCTACCTGGACTATAACCCTGACCGGCCGTCGAAAGCCCCGCTGATCAAGAAATATCCTCAGGTTTTCCTGTCGGTGACCTTTTCCAAGGCTTACGGGTTTGCAGGCATCCGCTTCGGGTTTGTGCTGGGAACCGTAGAGATGATCGCCGCCTTCAAGCGCATGTTCTTGCCTTGGAACGTCAGCGTGATGTCCGCGGCAGCGGCCGAAGCCATTCTCGACAACCCTGAGGAAGTCAAGGCTAAGGTGGAGCACAACAACAAGTGGATGGCCGTCTTTACCGAAGAACTCAAGAATGTCGGCCTCAAACCGTATCCGGCCCATGGGAATTATATGCTCATTGACGCCACAATGACCGGGAAGACCACAGAGGAAATCCTTGCAGCCGCCATGGACATGGAGCGGATTTTCCTGAAGAAGATCGGCGCGATTCATGGCAAAAGCGGCTATTTCCGCGTGACACCGGGAAAGGATGAAGAAAACGAGCGCTTCCTGAAATTCATCCGGGCTTACTTCGGGTAATTGCCGGAAAAGCAGAAATCGAAATACACTGCACCCCGGCCATAAGGTCTTCTGTGTGGTCGGGGCGCCCTGTACCCCTCTATTTTTTCCTAAAATGTTTAACTGTTTTTGGTAAAAACCGTTTTGCGAAGCCTTCGCGCAGAAGCGGTTTAAAGGAAAGACACGATTTGACATCGGTTTTTGGCTCCGATAAGAGAGAAAAGGGATTCATTTTAAGCGACGAACCCGAGAAAAACGAGAAAGGAAGCAGTCGGTGGATTTTCCGAAAACAACCCAGGGGATTGTTCCCGTCAAAATCGGAATGAGCAGCCGGTTTCAGTTTGACTGCCACAAAGGGGTTCGCTGTTTTACCAAGTGCTGCCGGGGAATCGGCATTACCTTGACCCCATATGATATTATTCGCCTCAAGAAGCGTCTCGGGCTCTCCTCTGATGAATTTTTGACCATTTATGCCGAGCCCCATCTTCTGGAAAAAACCGACCTTCCGGTCGTTACCCTGAAGCTTTTGGATGATGATGAGAAATCATGCCCTTTTGTAAAAGCAGACGGGTGCATCATCTATCAGGATCGGCCGACCACCTGCCGCTATTATCCGTTGGGGGTGGCTAGTCTCATGCACAAAGAAGGGGCGGACGAGGAAGGCTTTTTTTTCTTTGTCAATGAAGATCACTGCCTTGGATTTGAAGAGAAAAAGGAATGGACGGTCAGCGAGTGGCGGGGGAATCAGGGGGTGGACATCCACGATGATATCAATGCCGAATGGACGGACCTGGTTGTTCGCAAACGCTCCTTTCCGCCCAACATCAAATTGACCGAGCAGGCCAAGAGGCTGTTCTTCATGGTCAGTTACAATATCGATAAATTCAGGGAGTTTGTTTTCGAAAGCACGTTTCTCACCCGCTATCCGGCAGATCCTGAAACCGTTGAGAAGATCCGAACCGATGATATTGCACTGCTGCGATTCGGGATCAAATGGTTGAAAGAGGTTCTTTTTAAAAGCACTTTTCCTCAATAACCGCCGTAGGCCAGATCTTCCCAGCAGGAAGGGGTGTTCAACCGGCTGTTGATATCGACTCCAAAGAAACGCTCAATCGGGGCAAAAATCTCCGGGTGATTCGACTGAACGCGCCTAGCCGCTTCTAAAACGATATTCAACCCGTTTTTCGTCATCTTTCCCAGCGGTCTCCGACAGCCGCCGGAGGGCATTCCGAGAATCGACATCAAGGTTTTTATCGCCAGCGGATTTCTTGCCCTGCAGACCACTTCACCCCAGTATGTTTTTTCTTTTGTTTTTACGGTCACCAGTTTGAAAAGAGGTTCCAGTTTTTTGGCCAAGACCCCGGCCTCGTCTTGTTTTCCTTCCCTGAGAAGGCGAACCATATCGACTAATGCCCCGGGGGCCACATTCGAAGCCACGGATATGACACCGGCTGCTTTTATATGAGGGTTTACCATCATCTCATAGGTCATCCCGTCATCCCCTGATAAAATGGTAAAATCGGGCCCGCAGCATGTTCTGGTCCGCTTCATGTTTTCCAAATCGGCGGTGGCTTCTTTCACGGTTTTAACATTCTGAAATTCCTTATAAAGAAGGGCAAGGTCCTCGGGAAAAAGCTGAGCGCCGGTGCGTCCTGGAATGACATAAGGGATGACATCCACACCCGGAAACGTTTTCGCCACCGGCGCCACATATTCTTTGCGAATTTCAAGTGAGCTCGGGCCGTTGTAATAAGGGTCAACCAGGAGCAACGCTTTTGCCCCGGAATGAACCGCGTGCTCGGAGGCGGAAAGGGTTTCTGTGGTATTATTGCTTCCGGTTCCGGCGATGCAAAGGCATTTCTTTTTTGTGATTTCCGCTATGGTTTCAATAACATGATTATGCTCGTCCCAGCTCAGGGTCGGGCTTTCTCCCGTTGTTCCAACCGCGAGAATTCCGGAAATGCCGTTTTCGATCTGAAAGTCGCATAACTCCCGAAGCCCATCCCCATCCACGTTTCCTTTTGAATAGGGTGTAACAAGCGCCGTAAAACATCCTTTAATCATAATGCCCCCTTGCCAGGGAAAAATGGATTGAGTCAAACAGATAGCGGAATAATTCGCCAAAGCTAAAAAAAATTAAAGAAATGGAGACATTATGTCAAGAAAAAAGATGGTTGAAAAGGCTCCTTTTCACTTGACAACCCTTATGCTATGCCCATACTAATCTGACCGCTGACCGCCCGGTCGGACGTATTTGAGTTTTAAACCTATGGACTGGACCGGGATATTAAACCGGATTCTAAAAAAGACGCTGAAATGGAAAAACCAAAAAACATCGAAGAATTTATCGCCCGTCAAAGAGCCGCCATTGCCGCGAATGAGGAATGCGGAACATCCCATTATAACCTTGCCGTGGGATTATTGGGCTTAAAACAATATGAAGAAGCCGAAAAAGAGTTTCTGGAAGCGATCAATTGCAGTCCCAACCTGGCGGAAGCCTATGTGCAACTTGGAGGGATCAGCCTTCAGAAAGGGGATTTGGACGGCTGTCTTCACTATAACAGTCAGGCGGTCAAATCCCGGGCGGGATTTGCAGAAGGTTATGGGAATATCGGTTTTGTCCATCTGCAGAAAGGGGAGGTGGAAAAGGCGATTGCCGCTCTTGAAAAGGCGGTCAGATGGAATCCGAAATTTCTTCAGGCCCTAACCACCCTGGCAAACGCTTATTTGATGTCCGGAAGGGTTGACGACGCCATCGAAGCCAATATTAAAGCCCTCGAGATCGAACCGAATTTTGCAGTTGCTCACAATAATCTGGCCATTGCGTATCTTGAAAAAGGGCTTTTCGAACCGGCAAAGAAGCACTCCCAGAAGGCCTCTGAGCTGGGGTATGAAGTCGCTCCGGAAATCCAAAAAAACCTAAACGAACATTGAAGATGATCCGGGATCAACGAAAGCAATGCCGGCATGGCTGCTTCCCCTCGATTCGAATATTTCCTGTACCGAAAAGAGCGTCCGATTGAAGAAGGAACTTGGAACTGGGACGCCCCTTTTCCGGGGAAAAACCCCCCGGCCCCTGGCGAACCCCTCAGCAATGACCCGCCCGACGTTCGGATAGGCGATTATTTTACCGGAGCTCGAGCTTTTTTAGAGAAGAACCGATTTAATCTTCTCACTCAATCCGCATCCAAGCTGGCCGGATTCCCGATTGCGTTCAATCAAATCCGAACCATTCGCATCCGCCTTCAAAAACATGGGGAATTCTACCACCCGGCAAGGGTAGATGTAATGGGAGATGGTTTTGATGTAGCGTTTGTTCTCAATATCGCTCTCTCCGATAGGGGAGCTGAATGGATAGAGAGGGAATACCGCCTTTTAAAAATGCTCACCCGTCGATATCCCTCCTCCTATCTTCCCGAGGTTTTTGGTATCGGCTCGCACGCATTTTACGGAAAAAAGGTGAGAATGTTTCTCGGTGAATGGATGGAAGGATTTCACGAGTTTCACCATGTCCCGGACCGGTCCGGAAAAGGAACCCGGATAGAGGTTTGGGGCGAAGAGGGGCCCCCTTTTTTGCTTTCATCCTTCCAGGAGCAAGAGCTTTACCGCCAGATTTCTCATATCCTCACATTTTATTATGATATCCCTTCGTTTAAACAGATCTATCCGTGGCATCATGCGGCAGGCGATTTTGTGGTCAGGATGGATGGCGGAGATCTTTACGTTAAATTGATTAGCGTTCGAGGATATGCCCCCATGTTTCGAAAAGCCCCTTCTTTCAAGTCCGCAAAAGACGCCAGGAGCTTTATCCTTCATGCAATCTTGTTGTTTTTTTTAGACCTTTCCATCCGGATCCGGATCGATCGCATTGGAGGCGTAGGAAAAATGATCTGGGCTGATGAGACCTCTTTGCAGGGGCTCGTAAACGGTTTTTTTGCCGGATTGACGATGAAACCGCCCGTCAACGGATTTCCGGCGCCCATTTACGACTGTTTTAATGCCTATCTGGCGTCATGCCGGAAAGAGGATCTTGATGAGCTGTTGATGGGAATTGCAAACCGGCATCTTCCCCGGAAGGAAGAGTCCGAACTCATCTTGCCCCGCCTGAAATGGCATAGCAAAACGCTTTATGCCGCCATCCGGCAACACCTCTAACTGATTAGAAAAGAGAACGCTTTTTTATTGACACGTCATAAGATTGATTTTATAGTCTCACCTTTACATGATAGCATTTCTATCACCATAAAAAAATCGTTTAGAATAACCGTAACGGTCTAAATATGAAAAAAACCAATTGAGGGGAGGTGACCATTTTAAATTTAGGAAAGCGGTTGCTTAAATGAGCGATCATCTGGCAATTTAAATCAGAATGGAGGTAAAACAATGGCAAAACACAAGACTCCGCTTCTGGATCAGCTGGAAACCGGCCCATGGCCGAGTTTCGTAACTGATATCAAGGAAGAAGCTGCAAGAAGAGCGAAAAACGAAAAGAAAGTCAATTTTCAGGTCCCAGCGGACGTATGCGATGATCTTCTCGGATTGCTGGAATTGTCCTACAAGCATGGAAGGACCCACTGGAAACATGGCGGCATCGTAGGGGTTTTCGGTTACGGCGGCGGCGTCATCGGAAGATACTGTGACCAGCCGGAGATGTTTCCCGGAGTGGCCCATTTTCATACCATGCGGGTTGCACAACCCGGCGGAAAATTCTATACTACGGAATATTTACGACAGCTTTGTGATTTGTGGGAATTGCGTGGAAGCGGTCTCACCAATATGCACGGATCCACCGGTGACATCATCTTTTTAGGGACGACCACGCCTCAACTGGAGGAGATTTTTTATGTATTGACCCATGAGATCAATCAGGATCTCGGTGGATCAGGCTCCAATCTGAGGACCCCGTCGGATTGCGTCGGGCAAGCCCGGTGCGAGTATGCGTGTTATGACACCCAGGCGCTCTGCTACGATCTGACCGTGGAATATCAAGATGAGCTTCATCGGCCGGCGTTCCCTTATAAGTTTAAGTTTAAATTCGACGGGTGCCCCAATTGTTGCGTCGCCTCTATTGCCCGGGCGGACTTGTCTTTCATCGGGACATGGCGGGACGATATACGGATCGACCAGGAGGCGGTGCAGGGATACATCGGCGGGGAGCTTCCTCCCAACGCCGGAGCCCACATGGGCCGGGATTGGGGAAAATTCGATATCAAAAAAGAGGTCCTTGGACTTTGCCCCACCCAGTGCATGTGGCTGGAAGGGAAAAAGCTCAAAATCGACAATCGGGAATGCACCCGGTGCATGCACTGCATCAATGTCATGCCGAGAGCCCTGAGAATCGGAGAGGAGAAAGGCCTATCCATTCTTGCCGGCGCCAAAGCGCCGATTCTCGACGGCGCTCAGATGGGCACCATGTTCGTCCCCTTTATCAAGGTCGAAGAACCTTATGACGAGATCAAAGACGTCATCGGCAAGGTCTGGGACTGGTGGATGGAAGAAGGAAAGAACCGCGAACGTCTTGGGGAGCTTATGAAACGCCAGGGCTTCCAAAAGCTGCTCGAGGTTACCGGCCTGAAACCGGATCCGAGAATGGTGAAGGAACCGCGATCCAACCCGTACATTTTCTGGAAGGAAGAAGAGGTGGAAGGCGGATTTATGCGCGACATCAACGCATTCAGAAAACATCATATGAGATAGGGGGTAACGACCATGGCATTTATATCTTCTGGCTACGATCCAAGCAGTCCGATGAAGGACCGGATTACCGACATCGGTCCGAGAAAATATGATGAATTTTACCCGCCGGTCATCTCGAAGAACAAGGGAAAATGGCTGTATCACGAGTATCTTCAACCCGGCGTATTTGTCCATGTCGCGGAATCGGGCGATGAGGTCTATTCGGTGAGAGTGGGCGGAATGCGCCTGATGAGCATCGGTTTCCTCCGCGAAATCTGCGAGATCGCAGACAAGCACTGCGGCGGCTATCTCCGATTCACTACCCGGAACAACATTGAGTTCATGGTGGATAATAAGTCGAAGGTCAAACCGCTCGTGGATGACCTGATGAGCCGGAAACAGCCCGGAGGATGTTACAAATTTCCGGTCGGCGGAACCGGAGCCGGGATCACCAACATTGTTCATACCCAGGGATGGATTCACTGCCATACTCCGGCTACCGATGCCTCAGGGCCGGTGAAAGCCACCATGGATGTCCTTTTTGACGATTTCGTCAACATGCGGCTTCCGGCGCACCTCCGGGTTTCGCTGGCTTGCTGCCTGAACATGTGCGGTGCGGTTCACTGTTCGGATATCGCCATTCTGGGATACCACCGGAAACCCCCCATGTTGGACCATGAGTATCTGGACAAGATGTGCGAAATTCCGCTGGCGATTGCCGCCTGTCCGACCGCAGCCATCAAGCCGGCAAAAATGGAACTTCCCGGGGGTCAAAAGGTGAACAGCGTCTCCGTCAACAATGAACGATGCATGTTCTGCGGTAACTGCTATACCATGTGTCCGGCCATGCCGCTTGCCGATGATGTCGGTGATGGAATCGTCATCATGGCGGGAGGCAAAGTGTCGAACCGCGTCCACGCCCCGAAATTCTCAAAGGTCGTTGTGGCGTTTCTTCCAAATGAAGTTCCGCGATGGCCGACGGTCACTGCTACTATCAAGAAGATCGTCGAAGCCTATGCCAAAGGTGCGAATAAGTATGAACGGCTTGGCGAGTGGGCGGAGAGAATCGGTTGGGAGCGCTTCTTTGAGAAATGCGATCTTGAATTCACCCATCATCTCATTGATGACTTCCGTGACCCGGCCTACTTCACGTGGCGTCAAACCACGCAATTCAAATTCTAATTTAAAACCCAGGCGGGGGGCGGCAGCGCCTCCCGCCCCAAAGCAAGGATGCAACCATGGAATACGCGCAAGCAAAAGAACTGATCATTTCCGAACTTTCAAAGAAAAAAGGGAAAAGCAAATTTTACTTTAACGATCTGGCCAAAATTCTTGATGCAAAACCAAGAGACGCCAAGAAGATCGTTAATCAATTGATACTGGACCAGGTTCTCGAATTCTGGTCAAGCGGCAGCACGTCCATGTATGGTCTTAAAGGGGTCGGCAAGCAAGCCGCAACTGAAGAAGGCGAATAAATCAGGTCGACACGCTTCGAAAAACCCCTTCTACCCGGAACCCCCCAGCGCCCGGTCGCTTTTTCCAGTCGGACAGATGTCATGAAATGCCCCAGGATTGTGGTCGCCGCCTCGCGCGGCGGATCCGGAAAGACATTGCTGTCCGTTGGTATGATTGCGGCATGGCGTGCCGAGGGGAAAAACGTCATCCCGTTTAAGAAAGGTCCGGATTATATCGATGCAGGCTGGCTCGCTCTGGCAGCAGGACGGCCGTGCCGTAATCTGGACACTTTCCTGATTCCGCCCCGAACGGTTTTTAAATCCTTTCTGTGTCATTCCAGCGCCGGAGATATCTCGGTCATCGAAGGGAACAGGGGTCTTTACGACGGCCTTGACTATAAAGGGGCCACCAGCACGGCCGAATTGGCCAAACTTCTCAACGCTCCGGTGATTCTCTGCATCAACAGCACCAAGACGACCCGCACCATGGCAGCCGTGGTCGTCGGCTGCATTCATTTTGATCCGGATGTCGACATCAAAGGGGTTATTTTAAATCATGTGGCCGGATCGCGGCATGAATCGATTTTGCGAAAAAGCATTGAATACTATTGCGGCATTCCGGTCGTTGGAGCTGTTCCGAAGCTCGACCGGCAACGGTTTCCTGAACGGCATATGGGCCTTGTACCGACTCCGGAGCATGAATGGGCGAAAGGATCCGTTGAAGAAGCATTGCGGGTTGCCCGAAACTACTTGGATTTGGGAGCATTGGAACGGATTGCCGCAGGCGCTTTGGCGATACAAGCGTGCGGAAAAATGAAAAAACAATCGTTTGGCGTTCTTTCCGGCGACAGAAAGGGAACCGTTAAAATCGGAATCGTTCGGGACAGCGCGTTTCAGTTTTATTATCCGGAAAACATGGAAGCGCTCCAATCCGCGGGCGCGGAACTGGTCTTTATCAGCCCTTTGAGCGATGACATTATCCCGGAGATTCATGCGCTTTATATCGGAGGGGGCTTCCCGGAAACCCATGTGGAAGCGTTGGCTGAAAATACCCGATTCAAGGAGCAGCTCAAATTCCTTGTGGGAAAAGGGCTTCCTGTATATGCGGAATGCGGCGGCCTCATGTATCTTGGAGACGAATTGGTTTTTGAAGGAAGGGCGTATCCGATGGCGGGGATATTGCCGGTCGTTTTCGGATTTTCGAAAAGGCCCCAGGGGCACGGCTACACCATCGCCAAAGTCGAAAAGGGAAATCCGTTTTACAGAACCGGAACCGTGCTTAAAGGGCATGAGTTTCATTATTCAAAGGTCATCAAGTGGAGGGGAAAAAATCAGGATCTGGCTTTTGCCCTGAAAAAAGGGGTCGGATTTGAGAATGGGAGAGACGGGGTTTGCTATAAAAATGTCCTTGCCGCCTACATCCACATCCATGCGTTGGGAACTCCCGCATGGGCCAAATCGATGGTTGCCCGCGCGGAGCTGTTTCAAAAAAAGAAAAGGGCGGCCTCCCTGGCAAGTTAGGAGATCGCCCTATTCGGCGTGATTCAACGCTCTTTTGTTAAAGACGATTACTTTTCCTTTCCGGGATGACACTTGGCGCAAGTTTCGGGAGCAGCCTTAGAGTTGGTTTTTTTATTGAAGTTTTTGTGGCACCCCCTGCAGTTCTCATGGATGGCCTCTGCATGATATTCGAGCTCCTGTTGCTTGGTCAGCTTGGGAGCGTCTTTTCCTTTCGGCTTTTCCCCCGGTTTTTTATGGCACTCGGCACAGCTTTTAACCGGGTCACTGTCTTTTAATCCGGCCAGAGGCTTTCCCTTATCGTCATGGTGGCATTCTCCGCATTTGTTTTTATAAAATTCCGGCGACTTTTTTGCATAATCATCCGAATGTTTTTTGTGTGAGAATTCAACAATGCCTTTGGTGTGTTTTTCATAGGCCTTGTTTTGCAATTTGATGACATCCGGAGCCTTGCCTGCTGCGAAAATGCTTCCGGCGATGAAAAGCGCCGCGATCCCCACGATCGATACCACGACCAACAGATTCCTTTTCCTCATATCCGTTTTTCACCTCCTTCCCCCTTGTTTTTATTTGATGATAAAGCAGTGCCTCTCTATCAAGTTCCATTTCGCATTGTCAACGGAAAACAATCGTCAATCCGGGTTCTCATCCATAGGTTTTCGCTGAAAAATCTTGGCGCCGATGATGCTGATTTCGTAAAGCACCATCATCGGAATCGCCATCAGGATCTGTGTCACGGCATCCGGGGGTGTTAAAATGGCGGCGATAATAAAAATCAAAA
>MGQD01000163.1:0-5707 GCA_001797695.1 Deltaproteobacteria bacterium RBG_13_49_15
CTTCCTGCAGGCCCCCTGGGGCCGTCCATGATATGTCCGGCCAACCCGGTCTCTTTTAGCAGATCGATCATAACCCTTAGCGCTTCTTTTCCTCCCTTCGAAGAGCTCCCCCTGACAGGATTCCATCCGGTCAGGCTGGCAACTCCGGCAATAAGGTCGCCGTCCCGGCTCCGGCTGATCATCAATAGCGGTTTATATGCTTCATACTTTTTAAAATACCGGATTACAGAAAAAAACTGCTGATGCCACGCGCAGAGCAAAATCCGCCCGCCCTGTTGAAAAGAATTCAGCCACTCTTCTTCATTTTCAACCGTCATCCGGAATGTCGATGCGTAGAGGCGGATCAGGTGATATAAAAAAAATTGAACCGGTCTTGAGCTCAACATCTCTTTAATTGCGGTATTCATCTTTTTTCATTCACGACATGCCGCCTTACATGTGAGCAGGTTTCTTATCCTTCTTTCCGGATATCCTTGATTGTCTCTTCGATTTTCCTCTTCATTTCAGGATCTTTGGCAACCTTGGCCGCTCTTTCAAGGTGAAACAGGGCTTTGTTTGCATCTCCGGTTTTACGGAAGTACAATCCGAGATTAAAGTGGGCCTGATCCATCTCCTCTTTTTTTCCAAAAATTTCACCCAGGAAATAGTAGGCCAGCGCGTAATCGGCGTCCTTTTCAATCACCATTCCAAACGATGTTTTGGCATCATCGAGCTTGCCGAGAACAAGTTGAGTTCTGCCCAGATAGAAAAGGCTCTCCGGATGGCCTGATGCCTCAGCCGAAACGCTCGAAAGTGTTTTCAATGCCTCCTCATACCGGCCGCTCAAAAAATAGATTCGGCCAAGTTCGGTCAGAAGCCCGGTATCAAACGCCTTTTTTCCCAGGGCCATTTTCATCTGCAAAATAGCCTCCGGATACTTTTCCAATCGTGAGAGCACCAGAGCATACCCGTAATGCGCCAATATATCCTTCCTGACCGCGGCTTCGGATTCAAAATGCCTCATCGCCGCATCTTTGTCTCCATACAGGGCGAATAATCTAGCGTGTGCCAAACGAAACCGTTCAATATCCATGGATTCGGGTTTCTGAGGATGGATTTCGATCCAGGTCCCGATATATGCCAACCGATCTTCGGATGCCGGATGGGTTGAAAGGTATCCCGGCACCTGTTCCGTTCCGAACCATTGCTTGCTTCGGATTTTTTTCAGCATGGAGAGCAATCCTTCCCTCCCGTATCCGGCCATGGGAAGGTATTTGAGGGCGATCTGATCCGCCTGGATTTCATCTTCCCGGCTGTAGGCCAGATTCGCGGACTGGGCGGCTGCAATCGACCCCAGGGTAACGGCGTTCGCCACTTCGGTGGACCCACGGGTTCCCAAAAACACTCCGGCTACGATTCCGGCAAGGCTGGCGATTCCGATCTTTTTGGATCTTTCAATCTTTTCCGAAATGTGCCGGCAAAGGACATGGGCTATTTCATGAGCCATAATCCCGGCAAGCTCTTCTTCATTCTCCATAGCTTCAAACAGGCCGCTGTTAATAAAAACATGCCCCCCGGGACCTGCAAACGCATTATAAATTTCCTCTTTAATGATGTAAAAGCGGTAGGTAAGCGCCTGTTCCGGCATGGCTGATACGAGTTTTTTTCCGACATCGTTGACATAATTTACTATGACGGGATCCGTCACGAGCTTATAATTGCTTTTAACCACTTTCATAAATTCACGAGCCAGTTCCTCCTCATCTTTGATAGTGATGCCCTCTGCAATGTCCGGCAAATGGAACTGCATCACGAAGAGAACGACCATTGCATACGAAACCATTTTTTGTATCGAGTTCATTCAATTCCTCATCAGGCAGATGGTGCAATATGCTTTTCAAAAGGTTCGATCTATGGTAGAAGATCACTATGGCACAGATCATTTGCATTGCCAACCAGAAAGGGGGTGTCGGCAAAACGACCACCGCCATCAACCTTGGTGCATCCCTGGCGGTTTCGGATAAAAAAACCCTCCTGATCGACTGTGATCCTCAGGCGAATGCCACTACGGGTATCGGCATTAATAAAAATACCATCCAAAAAACATTATATCATGGACTGGTTCAGGGCGACAGGGTGGAAGATCTGATCATCGAAACAGAAATCGAAACATTGAAAATCATCCCTTCACGCATCGAATTGATCGGTTTTGAAGTGGAAATGATGGACGATCCTGAACGCGAAACGGTCTTAAAACGGCTCCTCGAAACCATCAAAGACAGATTCGATTACATCATTTTAGACTGCCCCCCATCCTTAAGCCTCCTGACCATCAATGCCATGACGGCCTCCGATTCTCTTTTAATACCGCTCCAGTGCGAATTCTATGCCCTGGAAGGCTTGGGGCAACTCCTTGGAACCGTTAAGCGGATCAAACAAAGCCTCAACCCGAACCTAAGAATTGCAGGGATTCTTCTGACCATGTTCGATACCCGGACCAACCTTTCCCATCAGGTTGCGGAAAATGCTGAAAAATATTTTAAAAAACTCCTCTTTAAAACAACGGTGCCAAGGAATGTCCGCCTGAGTGAGGCGCCGAGTTTTGGAAAACCGATTCTTCTATATGACGCCAACTCTGTTGGCGCGTCCAGTTACTTCTCCCTGGCGAAAGAAATCATGAGTCATTAACCCAAGGAATTCCATGCAAAAAAACGAACATCCAAAGGAATCCGAAAGCGGCAAGCGGAAAATCAGGAAGGTGGCGCTCGGCAGAGGTCTTGACGCGCTGCTTCCGGATATCAGCGCCGTGGAAATCGAACCCAAAACCTATTTCCTGTGTGATATCGACCTGGTCCATCCCAACCGCTACCAGCCCAGAATCCTTTTTCCCGAAGAAGAACTGGAACAGCTTTCCAGGTCGATCATGGAGAAGGGAATCATCCAGCCGCTCCTGGTTAGAAGAGATGGAACCGGATATGAAATCGTGGCAGGAGAACGGCGATTTCGGGCGGCAAAAATGGCCGGACTCGAAAAAGTGCCGGTGATCGTAAAAACGCTGCAAGACGAAGATCTTCTGGAAACATCGATTGTTGAAAATATTCAGAGAGAAGATCTGAATCCCATGGAAGAGGCCCAGGCGTACAACCGCCTTATGACCCAGTTTCATCTGACCCAGGATCAGGTATCAAACCGTGTGGGGAAAAGCCGCCCCACCATTGCCAATTTTTTACGACTCCTCCAGCTCCCGGATGAAATCAAAACCCTTATTTTGAACGGGTCATTGAGCATGGGGCATGCGAGGGCATTGCTTGGGGCGGAGACAGCCGCCGGACAAATCAAAGCGGCACGACTGGTGATATCGAAAGGGCTCTCGGTCCGGGAAACCGAATCGCTGATCAAACGATTGAAATTCGAAAGCAGGCGATCGGAGAAAAGACCGAAAAAATTGATACAGACCTATTTTTCCAGCCTGGCGGATGACCTGTCCCGCCATTTCGGCACGCGGGTTGAGATCATAAAACAAGGGCAAAAAGGGAAGGTCGAAATCGATTTTTACAACGATGATGATCTGGATCGGATTATTCGGATGATTAAAAAAGAGTAAACTCCATTTGGTTTTTTCATATCGATACGGACATGGCGCTTCACATCATCATAGACGGTTATAATATGATCTACCGCTCAAAAAGGATAGGTGACGCGGGGCATGCGCATTTGCAGGAAAGCCGGGATCGGCTCATTCAATCACTTCATGCATACAAAAAATTGAAACACCACCGGATCACGGTGGTTTTCGATGGGACCAATGCTCCGTCACCAACCCCATGGCGGGATCAGGCTGGAGGCATCGAAATCCGCTTTTCCAGAAGAGGGGAATCCGCCGATACGGTCATTAAGAGGATGGCCAACCAGGAAAAAGAAAAGGCGCTTGTTGTCAGTTCCGACCGGGACATCGTCGCTTTTGCAGCCAATCATGGAGCGGCTGTCGTTTCAGCCGATGAATTTGAAAACAAAATCAGCCAGGCCTTACTCATGAATCCAAAAGATCCGGATGGGGAGCATATGGATGAACCGACCGGCTGGACCCCCACAACAAAAAAGAAGGGGCCGGCCAGACGCCTTTCGAAAAAAGATCGAAAAATGCGATTGAAGCTTGAAAAGATATAAGTCGTCTTTAGGAGATAACATGAAGAGGATTTGCGTCATAGATGGACAGGGAGGCGGGATCGGAAGTGCGGTCATAAAAAAACTCAAGGAGCTTTTTGAAGAAAGAATTGAAATCATCGCCCTTGGAACCAATGCCATTGCAACCGCACAGATGCTGAAAGCCCGTGCCAACCGAGGCGCGTCCGGGGAAAACGCCATCGTTCATATGACCAGCCGCGTGGATATCATCATCGGCCCGATCGGGATTATCATGGCAAACGCGATGATGGGGGAGGTCACTCCGCGCATGGCTGAGGCGATCGCTTCGAGTTCGGCAAAAAAAATCCTCATTCCTTTAAATCAGGAAAACGTTGAACTGGCAGGAATTTCTTCCATGCCTCTCCCCCACCTCATCGAGGCGCTCATCCGGGAAAATATTAAAAAAGAAATCACAATCGATTAAAAAAGGAAATAAAACCATGTGCGAAGCAAACGCCTATCTGGTCGAAGGAAACGAGAAAAAACTGATTATGGAAGCTGTCGATACGGTGGAACCGGTGGAAGACGGATTAAAACTGACCAGTATTTTCGGGGAACAGAAATTCGTCAAAGCCGAAATCCATTCACTGGCGCTAGTGGATCACCATGTTTTTCTGAAACCGATAATTGCCTGATTCTTGCATGAAAATTGACCGGTCTGCTTCCCGCAAGCCCCGCCTTTTAGGACAGGGTCAAGGGAAGCTATCTATAATAGACATTTTCCTTGCCGGGAAGCCCCGCTCTTCAGAGCGGGGAGCTTCACAAGAAGCAGATTTATTGTTGAAAAATTTTGGCATCCCATCGCAGATCATTTTCACCCACAGATGGAATCGTTCATCCGACCAATAAAAACTGCCTCATGCCCATCATCATTAAATGAAAATCATTGTCGCTAAAACCGCCGGGTTCTGTATGGGTGTTCGCAGGGCTGTCGAAATGGTCCTCGATTCTCCGGGAAAGCACAAGGAACCGATTTTCACCTATGGCCCTCTTATTCATAATCCGCAGGTTCTGGCCCTGCTTGAAGAAAAAGGGATCAAAACGCTCAAAGAGATTCCGGAGCACGGATCCGGGACGGTTCTGATCCGGGCACACGGCGTTCCCCCCGGGATCAAGGCAAAACTTGCCGCAGCAGGGTTTAACGTTATCAACGCCACATGCCCACGTGTCATTAAGGTCCAAACCATCATTCGAAAATATACAAGACAAGGATCCGCCGCCATCATCATCGGGGACCGCGACCATCCGGAAGTCGCCGGATTACTGGGTTATGCAGGGGAAAAAGGATATGTGGCCGCCAATCTGAAAGAGCTTGAGGAACTCCCTTCTTTCGATCAGGCGATCATTGTCGCCCAGACCACCCAGAACACGCTTCTTTTTGAAGAAGTCAGGAGATGGGTCGGCAACACGCATCCGCACTACAAAATATTCAGTACGATCTGCGACTCCACTGAAAAGCGCCAGGCGGAGGTTAAGCGGCTGGCGGAAACTGTGGACGCGGTTGTCGTTGTGGGGGGCCGGGAAAGTGGAAACACGCAGCGGC
>MGQD01000163.1:5741-10027 GCA_001797695.1 Deltaproteobacteria bacterium RBG_13_49_15
CTATCACGTGGAAACAGAAGAAGAGCTTGATGAAGCTTTGGCGCATGTCCATCAGGTCGGAATCACTGCCGGCGCATCCACACCCAACTGGGTGCTTAAACGGGTATACCAGACACTGGAGTCGCTTCCCTTAAAAAAAGGGAAAGGATGGCAGCGGTGGTGGTTCAACACCGAACGGACATTGCTCCTGACCAGCATCTACGTTGCCCTGGGAGCCGGCGCCCTCTGCTATGCCGGCACAACGCTTCAGGAAATTGAAAGCCATCTCCCCAATGTTCTCATCTCCATTTTATATGTTCAGTCGATGCATATCTTAAACCACCTGGTCGGCAGAAAAGCGGACCGGTACAACGATCCTGAGCGGGCATCCTTTTATGAAAAATACAAATGGGCTCTTTCGTTTCTCGCAATTATAGCCGGCAGCGCCGGCCTGACGGCGGCTTACACACTGGGTTTTGTCCCGTTTCTAATCCTCTTTACCATGAGCCTTACCGGCCTTTCCTACAACCTTCGTATCGTTCCAGGACGTGCCATAAAGGGAAAATACCTCAGGATCCGCGATATCCCCGGATCAAAAACCCTTCTGATCGCTCTGGCCTGGGGGATCGTGACTTCGGTTTTCCCATCCCTTACCGCCCCTGAAGGGATAACCTGGAGCACCGCCGTCGTCTTCTTTTGGGCATCCGGAATGGTCTTCATCCGCACCGCATTCTTCGACATCCTGGACATGCAGGGAGATCGGATCGTCGGGAAAGAAACAATCCCCATCCTCATGGGGGAACAGAAAACCATACGCTTGTTGAAATTGATTCTGCTGATCCTCATGGCGATCCTGCCTCTATCAAGTGCTGCCGGACTTGTTTCCATGATGGGCTTTTTACAGGTGATTCCATTGTTTGCCTTGCTGGTTGTCCTGTCGGCACATGAGAAAGAGTATGTCCTGTCAGGAATCCGTCTTGAGTTTTTGGTGGATACGCATTTTATTCTGGCGGGTTTGATTGCACTGATGTGGGGCGTTGCGGTGGGATAATCATCAGGTTGATCTACTTTTTCTCATTGAAACGAGGTTCACCCCCTCTCAATAAGCGACGGATATTGTCGGTATGCCGGAGGATGATAAGAGTTGCAACAATCAGGCTGTAGCCGGTAAAGATCTGAGAATGAGTGGACTCCCAAATAGCCACCGGCAATGTGACTGTGGAAGCAAGAGAGCCGATCGACACCCGGTTAGAAAAACAGAGCATCATCACAAAAACCAAAAACGCGATCACAGCCGCTGCCGGTGTCAAAATGAAAAAGGATCCGGCTGCAGTTGCAACCCCTTTTCCGCCTCCTTTCAAGCCGGTATATGCCGGATACAGGTGCCCTAAAAAAGCAGCGAGGGCCACCAAAGAAACATAAATCGAACCCCACAGGGTTTGAGAGGTAACAAGGGTTGCCGCCATCCAAACCGGAAAAGCCCCCTTTGCCATATCGCCGAAAAGCGTCATTGCTCCCAGCGTCGATCCGGCAACCCGCCTGACATTGGCGGCCCCGATATTGCCGCTTCCCTCTTTTCGGATATCGGCCTTTGAAAAGAGCCGGGTGACGATGATCCCCCATGGGATCGAACCCAACAAGTATGATATAAGCGCCAGAGCCGTGATTTTAAACCACAGAACCGGATCCATGTTGCCTGTCCCTATTTTTTAGGATTTCTTATAATCTGTTTATTACCACAATCAAACCTGATAATCTTTAAAAAATCGAAACTCCGATCCTATCCGAAACATGAAAGCGGGTTTTAGCTGATGAAGCCGGTAGTTTTACCCATCGAGGACGTTCTTGATCTGCATACCTTCCAACCCGGAGAGGTCTCAGACCTTTTAAATGACTATTTTTCCACTTGCACCGATGCAGGGATCTTATCCGTCCGCATTATTCACGGAAAAGGAAAAGGAATACTGAAACACCGGGTACATACCCTTTTGGAAAAACATCCGATGGTTGAGGCCTATCGGGAAGCGCCGCCGGAAGAGGGCGGATGGGGAGCAACTCTGGTGAAACTGAAAGCAACCCAAACACTTATGACTCCGCCATAAAAAGGGACCTTTTTGAGATTGGCAAAACGGATTTTATCGCCCGGATTTAAATACCTTCTATTCCTTCTGAAGTTCAACCATATCGGCATAATAATCCAGGACCTCCGGATTTCTGAGGGCATCCTTGTTAAGAACCGGTTGATGGTGGATCACCTTTTTCACCGCCAGCTCGACCTTCTTCATGTTCAAGGTGTATGGAATATCCGGAACCGCCAGGATCTTTGCCGGAACATGGCGGGGAGAGGCATTTGTTCGGATAACGTTTTTGATCTTCTTCTTTAGATCTTCCGTCAGTTCATGTCCTTGAGCCAGCTTTACGAACAAAATCACCCGCACATCGTTATTCCAGTTCTGACCGACCACAATACTGTCCTCAATTTCTTCAAGCTGCTCCACCTGACGATAAATTTCGGCCGTTCCGATTCTTACGCCTCCGGGGTTCAAGGTGGTATCGGATCGGCCATAAATAACAACACCCCCTTTTTCATTAACGACGATGTAATCTCCATGACGCCAGATATTGGGATAAACATCGAAATAAGCGCTTTGATATTTACGACCGTCCGGATCATCCCAGAAATAAATCGGCATGGATGGAAACGGTTTTGTGCATACGAGCTCCCCCTGCTGGTTGACAACGGGTTTCCCCTCATCATTAAAAGCCTCCACCTTCATGGCCAGGCCGCGGCATTGGAGTTCCCCTGCATATACCGGATCCATCGGATTCCCGAGCGCAAAACATCCGTTTAAATCTGTTCCTCCGGAGATGGAGGCAAGTTGCAAATCCGACTTTATCTCCCGATAGACAAATTCAAATCCTTCAACAGAAAGAGGAGAACCGGTGGAAAGGATGGTCCGAAGAAGGGAAAGGTCATACTCCTTTCCGGGTTTCACCCCCGAATTCTGCAGCGCTGCAAGGTATCCGGCGCTGGTTCCGAAAATGGTAATTTTTTCATCCTGAGCCATCTCCCAAAGAGCGCCGGCATCCGGATGAAATGGGTTTCCATCATAAAGAACGAGGGTTGCGCCCACTGATAGGGAACTAGTCAACCAGTTCCACATCATCCATCCCAAGGTGGTAAAATAGAAGATGGTATCCGATCGCTTGAGATCGGTATGAAGCATGAGTTCCTTCATGTGATGAATCAGGATTCCGCCGGCGCTCTGAACCATGCATTTGGGGAGGCCGGTTGTTCCTGATGAGTACATGATATAAAGGGGATGATCGAATGGAAGCTGTTTAAACTCGATGTCAAGACCTTCTCTGGAAGACTTAAATTCCCGATAGTGAACGCTTTTTGGAACACCGGATATGTCAGGATCCCTTTCTGTATATGGAACCACAACCACTTTTTCGATGGACGGAAGTTCTTTTAGAATATAGGCGATACGTTCAAGAGAGTCGAGGTGTTTCCCTTTAAACATATAGCCATTGGCCGTGAAAAGGACTTTGGGTTTGATCTGGCCGAATCGATCCAGGACGCCTTTGATCCCGAAATCCGGAGAGCAGGAGGACCAAACCGCACCCATGCTGACCGCCGCCAGCATGGCAATGATCGATTGAGGCATGTTTGGCATGAACCCGACAACCCGATCGCCGGGTTTGATCCCGAGGACTTTTAAAGAAGCTGCGACTCGGGCCACCTCATCATAAAGCTGGGCATAGGTCATTTTAGTGGAAGGCTGTCCTTCTCCTTTGAAGATGATGGCAACCTGGTCATCCCGGTATCGAAGCAGGTTTTCCGCAAAATTTAATTGCGCACCTGCAAACCAATTGGCGCCCGGCATCCGGGTGAGATCGTCGACTACTTGAGCATAGGGCTTCGAGAAAATAACCGGAACGAACTCCCACAGGTTCGACCAGAAAGCAGGGATATTGTCGACGGACCATTGGTATAACTCTTGGTAGGTGTTCAGTTTTTGGTTATATTGTTCATTGATCCGGTTCATGAAGCGATACATGTTGCTCTCCCTGATCCGCTTTTCAGATGGTTTCCAAAGCATTTTCGACATGGCCCTATTCCTCCTCCATCTCCTGTATTGGAAAATTAAGGATGACAACCGATTTCTTTTCTTGATCAAACTATAAAAAAACGGATATATCAAGTCAAACAAAAATGGACTCGAGACGTCCTTTCAGGCCATATATTGATGACGTCAACCAGAACTATTTTTAAAAGGAGCTTAAATGGCGCAGGTATAAAA
>MGQD01000164.1:139-847 GCA_001797695.1 Deltaproteobacteria bacterium RBG_13_49_15
TAACCGCTCAGGAGCAAAGCCTTGACGGCAGGATTCATCTTTTTCATTCCATCGAAAGTCTCGCCGCCGCCCATTTTCGGCATGATCATGTCCAGAAGAACGATATCGATTTGTTCCTTGCTTCGTGCATAGATTTGGAGCGCTTCAACCCCATCCCTGGCCGTAAGGACGCGGTACCCCATTGCTTTCAGCATTTCCTCGCCCACCTCAAGCATCGCCGCCTCATCGTCAACCAGAAGCACCGTTTCCTTCCCTTTTTTGATCGGTTCGATCGCTTCGGCGAGCCCGGCAATTTTTTTATCCGATGCAGGCAAGTAGATCTTAAACGTGGATCCTTTTCCCATTTCGGATTCGACGTCGATGAAGCCGCCGTGCCCTTTGATGATCCCGTAGGAGGAAGCCAACCCAAGGCCCGTTCCCCGGCCCATCTCCTTCGTTGTGAAGAAAGGCTCGAAAATGCGTTCCATGGTTTTTTTATCCATACCGGTCCCGGTGTCCGATATCGAAAAATGCACATAACTCCCGGGCTTCGGGTTATAAAGCTTGTTTTTCATTGCCTTATGATCGGTGTTCCCGGTTTTAAGAAAAAGATCGCCGCCTCCTGTCATGGCGTCGGCTGCGTTGATAAATAGGTTCATGAGAACCTGCCCGATCTGTCCTGCATCGGCTTCGACGGGATACAAATGCGGATCAAGATCATAACGGATG
>MGQD01000164.1:861-1795 GCA_001797695.1 Deltaproteobacteria bacterium RBG_13_49_15
AGTTCTGCTGAACGCCTCGGCGGTTTCGGTGATGAGCGCATTCATATCCAGCGGTCTGACCTCATACCGCCCTTTTCTCGCATATCCCAGAAGTTGACTCGTAAGGCGGGATCCGCTTCGAATCTGTCCTTCCATCCTTTGCAATCTTTCATAATGAGGATGGCCCGGATCGAGATCGCAGAGCATCAGCGAAATGTTCCCCTGAATTACCATCAACAGATTGTTGAAATCGTGGGCAATGCCGCCGGCGAGCGTCCCTATGGCTTCCATCTTCTGCGCATGCTGAAGCTGAGCCTCCATTTTTTTCCTATCGGTGATATCATCGAAAACCACGATGATGCTCTTTCTTCCCTCCCCGGTCATGGGGAGAAGCTTGACCAGCAACTGTCTTGATTGAAGCGTCAAAGGCGTGTCGTTACATATCGTCTCAGAGGTTGAAATAGCCGTTAAAACCATATTTTCAATTCGAGCCCGATCTGGGTCCTGAAAGAGATCTGCAAAGCGAGAGGCCAGAAGCCGCTCTTCCGGGATACCGCCAAGGCGGACGGCTGTCGGGTTGGCATACACAATCCTTCCGTTCGGTGTAATCTCCAGAATTCCCTCCGCCAGGGTGCTTAGAACCGTCTCGTAATGTTTTTTGATCCTGAGCAGTTCCAGGGTCACCTGTCGGGCGTGAAGACCGTTCGCGCCGAGGATTCGATTCTGGAGACTTCGGCTGCTTCTTTCCTCGAATTCATTCAGGGCTTCCTGAATGTTTTTGGCCATATCGTTCAAAGGCCCTTTCGCGATATACAGATCCGCACCGAAATCCCGATGGTCGAATCCTTCCTCTTCTGCAGCGACGGCCGACAGGATGACCAGAAAAGCATCTTTGAGACTAGGCATGCTGCGGATTATCTGACAGAGTTTCTTCCCGTCGATATTCGGCATGATG
>MGQD01000164.1:1828-1958 GCA_001797695.1 Deltaproteobacteria bacterium RBG_13_49_15
CTAATGACATCCAGCGCCATCAGTCCATCTTCGGCCGTATGGACTTGATATTCCTTTTTTTTCAGAAATCTCGTCATGAATTCGAGAATGACGGGATGGTTATCGACGACGAGCGCTTTTTTATTCATAT
>MGQD01000164.1:2037-2182 GCA_001797695.1 Deltaproteobacteria bacterium RBG_13_49_15
AATAATGATAACAGGGCATTTGAATACGTTTAGGCATAGTTCGCGAGTAAACTTTTGGTGACTTTTAAAACAAATAAAAAATTTGTCATGTTTTTTACCCGGAGGGAAAGCCGATAATGCCCCATCTCCTTCGTTGCCAAGGGCT
>MGQD01000164.1:2292-3483 GCA_001797695.1 Deltaproteobacteria bacterium RBG_13_49_15
AAACGAACGGGAAGATAATAGTAATAATTAGCTTATAAATAATAAGGTAATTTTGTCAACAATAATACGGATGGAAGGGAGCGGAATGCCGGTTTATTGAAACTCCCTGAAGTCCGAATTTCATTCGAAACTTCAGGGAGCGTTCTGTTTGTTATTAGGCGATCATCCTTCGATGAGGTTTGGGAGATAGAGGACCCAACTGGGGAAGAAGATGCAAATCGCCAACCCGATGAGCATGAGGATGAGGTAGGGGACGATACCCCTGTAAACATCCATGGTGGTGACGCCCGGAGGAGCGACCCCTTTGAGATAGAACAGGGCATAGCCGAAGGGAGGGGAGAGGAACGAGTTCTGCAAGTTGACTGAAACGCAAATGGTAAACCAGACAGGATCAAATCCAAGCTGCTTTATGATGGGCATGAAGATGGGGAACGTGATAAAGACGATTCCGATCCAGTCGATCAAAGCGCCCAAGATGAAGATGATGAACATCATGATGGCCAGGATGAGCCACTTATTTCCCATCCCCAGGTTGAAAATCAGATCGGTTAGGACCTGCCCCCCGCCGATCCCCATGAATACGCCGGTAAAACAGGAGGCCCCGATCAGAATAATCATGACCATGGAGACAGTCCGGCCGGTGGAAAGAACAACATCTTTGAGCATTTTCCAACTGAACTGCCGGTAGGCGATCGTCATAATGAGCGCTAAAAACGCCCCCATCCCGGAAGCTTCGGTGGGGGTGGCGATGCCGGAAAATATGGCTCCCAGAACTCCGAGGATCAATAGAGATGGGGGGACGAGATTGACGGCCGCCATGGATATCCGTTTTTTAACCGGAACAGCCGCCCGCTCTTCTAAAGACAGGGCAGGGCCCTTTTCCGGATTTCTCCAGCATACGATGGCGATATATGCAATGTATAACGTGGAAAGGAGAACGCCGGGTAATATTCCCCCGAGGAAAAGCTTTCCCACCGATATTCCCGTCTGATCGCCCATCAACACCAGCATGATGCTCGGAGGAATCAGGATCCCCAAGGTGCCGCTGGCGCAGATTGTTCCTGCGGTCAGGCTTTTGGAATACCCATATTTGAGCATGATCGGCATGGCCAAAAGCGCCATGGTGACAACGGAGGCCCCGATGACGCCGGTGCAGGCCGCGAAAATGGTGCTTACCACGACGACGGCCAT
>MGQD01000164.1:3554-3636 GCA_001797695.1 Deltaproteobacteria bacterium RBG_13_49_15
GTTGGAGCAGATTGGCCATAAAAATAAACAGGGGGATGGCGACCAGAATAAAGTTATCCATGACGCCGACAAGCCGGTTGGA
>MGQD01000164.1:3694-3973 GCA_001797695.1 Deltaproteobacteria bacterium RBG_13_49_15
CCAAGGATAAAAGCGAGCGGGTGCCCCATAAACAGGCCGATGAGCAACCCGGCAAACATCAAAAACGTGATCCATCCCGGACTGATGTCTAGCATTTGAATTCCTCCCCCTTAACCAAAAAATAGATCCGTTGATAGAAAATCGCAAACCCCTGCATGAGAAGCAGGGCGGCCGTCACCGGCGTTATGGTTTTCATGGCGGGCAATACAATGGGGAGTCTGGCCGTCAAGGTTGTTTCCCCCGTGGCCCACGATGCTGCGGCAAGGGATGCCCCCACCT
>MGQD01000164.1:4023-4721 GCA_001797695.1 Deltaproteobacteria bacterium RBG_13_49_15
TCCAGGATTGCCTGGGTCTTTGGTTGCAATTTGTTATAAAGGATATCAATAGCCACATGCCCTTTCTTCAGAAGGGCATAGGCGGCCAGAAGCATGAAATGGGCGCCATAAAAAAACGTGATGATTTCGTAAGTCCACACATGCGGATGATGGAATACCCTTCTGGTTATCACTTCAAACACGACAATTCCCGTTACGATGCACAATGCCCACATGGCAACCTTGGCAACCCATTCGCTGATGCCGTTAATGAATTTGATTAGGCCTCGCAAGGATGATTCCCTCCTTTAAATGTATCCCCGGCCTCTCAATAATCGGAAGCCGGGGATCTTTATATTCGGTTAGTCGAGTTTGGGATAAATAGTGGGGTTGCGTCCGAATGACCACTCCCCCTGCCAATCGCGCACGGCCTCATACCCCTTCATATAGGCCATCATCGATTTAGCGATCTTTTTGTAATCAGGGTTCTTGGCCGCTTCCATCTCCATAAATTGAACCGCTAATTTCTCTAACTTGGCCAGATCCTCTACAGAAAGTTTTGTGACGGTTGTCCCTTTTTTGATGAAATCCTGAGTGGCGGCAATATCCGTCCAGTTTCCATAGGCGTTCGCCCACAGAACGGTCGCCTTCCCTGCTTCTTCCATAATGGCTTTCAAATCATCGGGAAGTTTTTTCCAGGCATCCATATTAATCATCAA
>MGQD01000164.1:4795-9513 GCA_001797695.1 Deltaproteobacteria bacterium RBG_13_49_15
AGTCGGCCGATACGTTGGAAAATTCAGCGCCATCGATGGTCCCCAGTTTAAGGGCCATGTAAATCTCTCCCCCGGGAAGCTTGACCGCGCTTGCCCCGACCTGCTGCAAAATCCACATGGTCTGGGCAAGAGGGGTTCGCAATTTCAACCCTTTGTAATCCGCCAGTGACTTGATCGGCTTGTTGGTCCTAAATCCGGATTCTGAGGGAGTCATGCCGACCGGGATGTAGTGGAGATTGTATTTACCGAAAAGCTCCCGAATGAGTTGAAGACCCCCGCCATGATAGACCCACGTAAAATAATCGCTGGGGGTAAACCAGAAATTGACCGACCCCAGAAGATCAAAGGCCGAATTTTTTCCGGTCCAGTAACTGGGCCAGTCAAATCCCCCCTCCAACGCTCCTTTGGATACCGCATCAAATAGCTCAAACGCACCTACGATCTCTCCGGCAGGGTGATGCGTGATGTTCATTCGCCCTCCAGCCATCTGATTGACGATCTTGCAAAAGTATCGATCCGTCTCAATTAAGTTGATGGCCGGTGTCCAGGTGCTCCCTGCTCGCCATTTAAACTTGTCCTGGGAAAAAGCGGTTGCTGTGACGCACAGTGACAGGATAACGCCAATAATCAGGAAATGTCTGGCTTTCATCTTTTTCTCCTCCTTATTTAATAATGGTTGTAAAAAAGAAAAAGCGTTGTTGGACCGTTTTCACCCCCTTTCTTGGGAAATAATAAAAACATGTTATGCCTATCAATCTCATAAAGGGATGTCAATTTCCATTTAACGGTTTCATGTTAATAGGTTTTGACCATTCCTCCGTCAAAGAGAAGATCTCCGCCGATGAGATATTTTCCCAAGTGAGAAAAACCGATGACGAAAAGGTTGCCGACATCAATGGGGGACATCATTTCCTTGATCTGGGATCTCCCCATCATGATGTTCCTTACAACCTCTTCAGGTGAAATCCCTCTTTGTTTCGCCTGCGCCGGGACCTGCTTGAGTGCAAGGGGGGTTTTGACGAAACCGGTGCTCACTGAAAACGATCGGATCTTTCCTTCTCCTTCGGCGGCGATGGACTGGGTCAAGCCGCGAAGTGCGAACTTGCTTATATTATAGACAGGCTTGTTTTTCGTGACCATATGGCCATGGACCGAGGACATGTTTCCGATGGATCCGATTCCGTCTTCGCTGGCTTTGATATAAGGGATGCAAAGCTTGGAAAGATAGAAAGGCGCCCGGACCATGATCCGTTGCATCAGGTCGTATTTTTCCATCGGGAAATTGTCGATGGAATCGATGTGCTGCAGACCGGCGATGTTGGCTAAAAATTTGATGAATCCGAGCCGGGAGGCCTTCTTGACGATTTTGAGAATATCTTCATCTTTGCTTAAATCTCCTTTATGGAAAACAACCTTGCCTCCCACTTTTTTTGCCATTTTCACGGTTTCCCGGCCCCTTTTTTCGTCAATGTCGGTTCCAAGAACAGTGAGGCCGTTTGCTGCCAGAGCCACTGCGGTCCCCCGGCCCACTCCGCTCGACGCGCCGGTGACGATGGCGACATTTTTCGGTTTGAAGTACTTATCTTTTACGATGAGGATTTCTTCTTTTTCAATGTCGGGTTCGGTAAGCGTGTGCAGTTCGGTCGGTTTCATGTCCGGTTTCTCCTTTCTTTTTCCACAACCCCCTTTTTCTCCATATCCATTTTTCTTAACTCACGGCGCATGATTTTACCGGTCGTAGTCATCGGGAGTTCTTTGACAAATTCGATCTCCCTTGGATATTCATACGCCGCCAGCCTTGTTTTTACAAAATGCTGGATCTCTTCCTTAAGGGGAGCGGTTGCAGCAGCATCCGGTTTTAAGACGATGAAGGCTTTTACGATCTCCCCTCTAACCGGATCCGGACTTCCAATCACGGCAGCCATGGTCACGGACTTATGCTTGAGCAGGCAGTCTTCGATCTCAGCCGGCCCGATCCGGTATCCCGAACTGGTAATCAGATCATCCTTTCTTCCAACAAACCAGAAATATCCATCCTCATCTTTTTTTGCCAGATCCCCGGTAAGAGACCAGTCTCCGATGAACTTCTTTCGGGTTGCTTCCGGGTTTTTCCAGTATTCTAAAAACATGACCGGATCCGGCCTCAGGATCCCGACCTCTCCCACGGTTCCCGGAGGAACTTCATTCCCTTCTTCATCCACTATCCCCACCCGGTGGCCGGGAATCGGTTTCCCCATGGAACCCCGGCGCACTTCCATGATTTCGGCGCAGTTTCCCACGACCAGGTTGACTTCGGTCTGGCCGTAGAATTCATTGATGGTCAACCCCATAACCCGTTTGCCCCAGTCGAGTAATTCTTCCCCCAAGGTTTCGCCGCCGCAGGCGATGGTGCGCATCTGATAATCGTACCGGCTCCTCGGGTCCTTGACCTGACGCATGATTTTCAGGGCGGTGGGAGGCATAAAAGCGTTCCGGATGCCGTATTTGGCGATGAAATAAAATGCCTGTTCCGGATCAAACTTCTTGGCCCGGTAGGCGACAACAGGGGTTCCATGATGCCAACTGGGGAACAATACGTCGATCAATCCGCCGATCCATGCCCAATCCGCCGGGGTCCAGTAGAAATCGTCCTTTTGGGGGAAAAAATTATGGAAAAACTCCACTCCCGGGACATGTCCTAAAACCACACGGTGAGCATGAAGGGCGCCTTTCGGAGGTCCGGTTGTTCCTGATGTATAGATAATCAGCGCCGGATCATCCGGCGAGGTTTTGACCGGCTCCAGGCAGGAAGATCCCTTTTCCAGGGAGCTCCAGAAATCGAAGACCCCTTCTTCAGGTTTTGCCTTTGCAGCGATAATGATTTTCAAATGGGGGAGGTTATCTTTGATCTGAAGGATCTTTTCAATATTCGCGGCATCGGTGATGACGGCCTTGGCTTCGCTGTTCCCCAACCGGTATTCCAGGGCATCCGGGCCGAAAAGCGTAAAAAGCGGAATGGCAATCCCGCCGATCTTATATACGGCGACATGCGAGAGGGCGGTTTCAGGGCATTGGGGCAAAAGAATGCCGACCCGGTCTCCCCTTGTGATGCCGAATCCTTTCAGGGCATTGGCGAATCGGTTGGAGAGCTGTTTGATATCCCAGAAAGTATATTTTTCAGTCTTTCCGTTTTCGTCTTCATAAATCAAAGCCATCCGGTAGCGCTCATCGGCCCACTTGTCGCAAATATCAATCCCGATGTTATAAGATTGCGGAATTGCCCACCGAAAATGATTGTAAACTTCTTCATAGGTGTTTTTTCGTTCCAGCATCGGAATCCTCCCTTTTACCCTAATCCTTTGTTTTGATTTACAAAGAGCGAATCACCCTGGTGCGCCGGGTTTTACTGACTAAAGGTGGAGCGTATCGGTTGATTGATGAAGAGCAAAAAAACGTATTTCCATTTAAAGAATCGCTTATCAGAGGCGGGGATAAAGATCAAGGGGATATCTTATTGGGCAACCCGTGAATGGATCACAACGGTTCATGGGACTGGAGCAGGGGGAGCAGGTACCGATGGGCCAGAAGATCCGTATTCACCATGCCAAGCACTTTCCCGTCATCCACAACCGGCATGGCTGAAATTTCGTGCTGTTCCAGCTCACGAACAATGTCGATAATGATGTCATTCGGAGATGCTGAAATGACTTTTCGGGTCATGATATGTTCAATACTCACGTTGCAAATCCCATCGGCTGTAGCTTCGGTGATATCCCATGTGGTTACGACGCCGGCGATCCGGTTTTCAAGGGAGAGGACCGCCGCGATGCTCATCTGTTCCTTCACCAGAACGGCGGCTACCTCCTGAACGGTTGCACTGATCGGTATGGTGGGTATTGGAATCATGATCTCTTTTGCCGTCCGTTCGCTCTCCTTTGCGTTGAGGCGCTGGAGGCTGATCCGCTCTGCAGCCTGGCATGGGAGCAAGCCCGAGTTGGAGGCGAGCATATCCACGAGTTCGGTCATGTTTCTTCGAATGACCTTTTCCCGGTATTCTTCTCCGGCTTCAAGTCTTTTTTTGGAAAGCTCGGCGAATTCGTCGGCATGATCTTCAAGCCATTTTTCAACCGCTCCGTGCTTTCCCAGCATGCGCTCAGGGATTTGGAGACGGTCCGGAGTCGGTATGATATGTTCATGCGCCGCGAATATGACTCCGCCGGAATTGACCAGGTAATCGGTGGCGATCATTACTCCTTTCTGGCGGTAAACCACCTGCTCCATGCGGGTGCGCGCGGCTTTCCGGTTCGGATCCGGTGAATATGTATTGGCCCCTTCTATGATAACTCCCCAGCTTCCCATGTTGTCCACGGTCATTGAGGCGTCTTCGGAAGGAAGGACTCCAAGGTAGTTGAAAATCGGGGCTGCCGGAATTAAGCAAAATGCGGATTCCCGCAATAGGTTGTTGGCATCCGTGGAAAATTTGGTCGTATGGCGATACCCTCGTGCGGCGATCTGCTGATGAAGATAGGAAAGGGTGACCTCTTTTTTTTCATGCCACATCTCGAACAGCTTTTCTATGGGAAGCCCTGTCCGGTCAAAAAGATAGCCGAACATGTCGCTGATTCCGACGGTTTTTGCCTCGGGCAGACGAAGGCTGAGGAATTTGGCGGCATGGGAACCGACAGCTCCGAAACCCTGAATAAGGACGGTCAGTTCTCTCGGTGAAGGGATTTTCAGGT
>MGQD01000164.1:9646-10004 GCA_001797695.1 Deltaproteobacteria bacterium RBG_13_49_15
GCTGTCGAGTCCGTTTTCGATGGCGATGGTTTTCATATCCGAGTCGTTGGTGCCGACATCCGGACCCGGCACATAAGCATTCCGGTAGCTTTGAATGAGACGGGCAAAGCCCTGAATGACGGTAAGACGCTTTTCATCGGGGAGATGAGGGTCGGCCACGATACCGGATTTTCCGCCGCCGTAAGGGAGATTGGCGGCCCCGTTTTTCAGGGTCATCCCCCTCGCAAGATTGTGAACAATCACCGGCGTGATGTCCGGGAGCATCCGGATTCCTCCCATGGACGGGCTTCCCATGGAAAGATTGTCCACTACCAGATACCCGCCGATTTCAATATGAGATGATTCATCCCATAGGCAG
>MGQD01000164.1:10016-18011 GCA_001797695.1 Deltaproteobacteria bacterium RBG_13_49_15
GGGCCAAGCCGGTCCCGGGTGATTCCAAGGCGGGAGAGAAGATGTTCGTCCATATACCCAAACTCGAGAAAGCAAAGCCCGTTTTTTCGGCGCGTCCGGTTTCTGATCGCGGTCTCCGGAAGATGGTGTTCGAGATAGTCATGCATCGCAGCCGGTATCATGGCGTTTTCATCCTTTTCCGATCAATGAAGATGCTTTGCGCTCACAACCGCAATCCCATTCCGGGTCAGGGCCTCGGCGGTTTTATTGAGCGAATTGTGTTTTTCAAGGTAATTTCGTTGCATGTCCTCCATTAGACCTTTTTGGATGACCTGCTCCTTGGGAATGAAATAATCAAGGATGTCGGAGGGGTGACCCAATTGTTTTTCGGTCTCCGGATCCCCGCCTTCGTGTTTGGCGGAAATATTGGGGACGTCGGCGGCAATTTCAACCAGCTCTTCCCGTCGATTGTACGGCTGGCGCACAATCGATTTCCAGGTTTCGGTGATGTGGTGTTCGAAGCGAACCACATCCTCTAACCCGAAAGCCTTCCGGATAGCGTGGCTTGCCAGGATGGTATCGTTATTTACGGAATTGGAGAAATTGAGGCCGATCAGAGATGTTGTTCCGTCCTTTCGGGAAAGGAGTCGTGCAGCCATGAGCGTCCACAGGACGGCAAGCGGATTATCGTTTCCCATGAAAACGGAGATCTTGAACTCATTGTGTATTCCAAGCTTATGAAGCATGTATCCCAGAAAAACCGTTCCCGGATTGGTGTTCAGCACCTGCCGGATGCCGTATGTGGTGTAGTAGTGGAGATATTCGTCAAGCCATTTCATGGGGTAATCGTTGGGAGACCCGACCCCTCCGAAATACCCGGTGATTGTATCAGGGCCGCCCAAATGCACGTTGGAGCCGTCCGTTCCCTTGGTGTCGAGCGTCTCCACATAGGATGCCCCGATGATCGACATTGCGGCCGCCACGGCAATAATATCGTCATCGGCGACCTGCTCCTTCATGTTCCGGACCCGGATGAACCGGCCGGGCATTAGCTGTCGTTGTTCAATAGCCTGCCTGGCCTCGGCGATGAGCCATGGAAAATACTGGAGTGCCGATATTTCCAAAGTCACCGCGTTTTTCTCATTGAACGCGCCGTTTTGGAAGTATTGTTTCCGATACTCGGATGTCCGGATAAACGCGTTTTTATCCCGTTGCTTTTTTAGCCAATTCAGGTCGGCGATATAAGGCGATTTTTTTTTCTTAAGTTCAACCAAAAGGTTTTTGAGCTTTCCGGCTTCAGCCGCTTTCCGGTTGATCTCTTTGGGCCCTCCGTATTTTTCAACGATTTTTAAAAGACCGTTGATCAGATCATTGCTCGGGTCCAGCAAAAACGCGTTAATTTCATCCAGCCGTTTTTTTGAAATTTTAAGGCGGGCTCGAAGATCGGACATGGCGTTCTCCTTATGTGTGTTAAAAATAGATTCGCTGCTGCCGATCAGGCATACCGTTTGATCAACTCCGAAAATTTGGCTTCTTCACCCGGCAGCATATGGTAACAATTTTCATCTCTTGGGAATTTTTGGGTTTTTACATCCCAGACATATTCCTTGATGGCATTGGTGATGATTTCGGCCACATTGGCATAACGCTTGACGAATTTGGGGGTGAAGGCCGTAAAATGCCCGATAAGATCCGAAACGATGAGAAGCTGGCCGTCGCACTCAAGACCGGCGCCGATGGATAACACCGGGATTCCGAGCTTTTTGGTGATAAACGCGGAAACTTCCGGTGGGACCGCTTCGATCAAAAGCATCTGAGCGCCCGCTGTTTCGACTGCCAGGGCATCCTCGATGACGAGTCCGGCTGAATCCGCCGTGCGCCCCTGGGCTTTGTGCCCGCCAAGCTGCCCTGTGCTCTGGGGGGTAAGCCCGATATGACCTATAACCACTACTCCGGCATCCACGATGGATCTGATTCGGGAGGCAATGCGCACCCCTCCTTCCAGCTTGATGGCGTCGACCCCCCCTTCCTTTAAAAAGCGGACCGCATTTTGTACCGCCTCTGAATCCGAAACCTGATAGCTCCCGAAAGGCATATCTCCGATCACAAACGTGCTTGGGGCGCCCCGCCGCACTGCTTCACAATGGGTGATGCATTGATCCATAGTGACCGGAATGGTGCCCGGATAACCGTAGACGCACATTCCAAGGGAATCGCCCACAAGGATCATATCGATTCCGGCTGCTTCTGCAAATTGTGCCGTAGGAAAATCGTATGACGTAATCCATGCGATCTTTTGCCCTTCGGCTTTCATCTGACAAAATTCGTGGATCATGTATTTACGTTTTGACATGGGACCTCCTTGTTTCAAAGCACCCTGATCATCATGGGAAGAGCTACCAATGTGCCAAGGGCGCTACCCAGGTTGGTGAAGATGATTACCAGAAGAATATGGGTTACCCGATTTTGCCAAAAACCTCTAACGGAGAGGATATCATCCGGGATATTCTGGAAATCCTTGACTTTCGGACGCCTTAGAAACGCTTCCACCATTCCTGAAATCCAGCCGGCCGCAATCATCGGATGGATGGAAGTCAGGGGTGCGGCAAGAATGGAAGATAATATGGAATATGGATGGGCCAGGGCCGCCGCAGCGCCAAGACCTGCCAGGAATCCTGTTACTAAAACCCATTTTGTGATCATCTCTTTCCCGGTTGCAGCCCCGCCGTAAAAGAAGCCGGCGATAAAGAGGGTAAGAACCAGAACCGGTAAAATCCATTTCCAAAGTCCATGACTCATCCGTTTTTGAGGAATGCTCTCAAGGGCGGCCACATCGATTTCTTCGTTCCAGCACGAACGGATCCCGGGCAGATGGCCGGCTCCGATAACGGCAACGATTTTCTTCCCCGGTGCATTGCGGATAGAATAGGCGAGATATCGGTCCCTCTCGTCGATCAATATCTGTCGAAGTGCAGGAAGCTTTTTTCCGACATCCAAAAGAAAGGATTGAATCATATCCTCCTGCTTCATCTGTTCGATGTCCTTTTCGGTGATCGTTTCCGCTTCGCTGATAGAGAGAATGAGTTGAATGAGGAGCTTGATTTTGTCCCATGTCCCCATGGCATGCCAGACCCGCATCAGTGTCGTCCGGATATTCCGATCCGCAAGGTGAATCCTTGCCCCTACCGATTCCGCGGTTTTGATGGCGGAAAGCATTTCCTCGCCCGGCCTGACTCCGAGTTTATTGGCCACTCTTTTCTGGAATGACGCCAGCAGGAGATTGAGCATCAGCAGGCCGGTCTTTTTTTCCCGGATCACCTTAAAAATATCGGTCTCTTCCCACTTCTTACGTTGAGTGATTGCCTGGTATCTGGATTCACAAAGCTCGACCGCAACAGTGTCGGGCTTTTCGGTTTCGATCACGGATTGAACGAGGTGAGCGCTCTCTTTTGAAACATGGGCGGTTCCGAGAAGAAGGATCTCCTTGCCGTCGGATAATATGCGATGGGTTAAGCCGTTTTCTTTAATTTCCATGATATTCTAATACAAGGGCTCTGCTTTTTTTGTGAACCGAAACAGCGAGCGCATTCTTCGCTGCTTGCGGCGTGGAGTTTCAATTCATCGATTCGGCTTTTTATTTTACAAACCGGTTGGAAGATATTACATATACATTTGAAGTTCAAGACCGGAATCCGAATAAAAGGGATAACAAGAACGGTACGTATGATCAATGAAGGTATATGATGACATTTTTTCATGGGAAGGGTGGGGAGGTCCGTTAAAACTGGGAAGCGGAAAGTGCAAGTTGCGGATTTTTGACCTTACCCGGAGAAAAACAGGGAAGGGGCTGACCCACCTTAGGCCGATAATCATTGTGGCTTCCGATATACCGGAAAGCCGGATGTCGATCAGGAGCTGCGCCGGGCATATCGCAACCCGTGTTGCCGAATTATTTAGGATCAATCATGATCGCATGATGTATATCGAGTATTATCCGGCCCAAAGATATGGAGAGAACCAGGAGCACCTTATTCCGGAGCGATATGACGTCGTGGAATTTACCTGGTATGGCGACAAAGCGATCAAGCCGGTTTGGCGGAATTTAAACCCTCCCTTGCTTGATACGATTAAGGAATTTCTGGAGGTTTGATAGTATGGGAGATGTTAACATCGAGGAGCGATTGACCGAGACAATCCCTAGTCGCATCGCTTTCCTAAAGCGGCTTTTTCCATGTAATAGGGGATAAGCTGATGAAAGGGATCCAAATGGCATGCCGTTTTTTCACAGGCCTTTTCGAGTTGATCTGTGAGTTCTTCAACTTTTTCCTTGTTTCCTAAAAGCGCATGGACCATCATACTCCGTTTGAAGTGGCTGACGGCGAGGGCGACGTCGTCGTTTCGGAGATACAAATCAGCAAGAATGCTCAAATCATCTGCAATCCCTGCCACGTATCCGGATAAGCGATCTGCTTCCAAAGCAGTTTTCATCCGTTCAATGGCCTTATCGGTTTTCCCCGTTTCCAATAGAAGTTGACCGAGGGCGGCATTGGCCAGGGCGGTATCTGAATAATTTATGGGGTCGGCGTGTCCGACCGCCTGATACAGAAGCGCCTCAGCTTTCCGGAGCTCTCCTTTCCGTTTCAGCAAAATGGCATTACGGGTCATCAGGGAAATCGATCGGATATTTCGTCTCCCGGCGATTTTCGAGGCCGCCTCAAGGGAATCGGCGGCTTCCTCCAGCCGGTCTGCTTCGATCAGTGCGGCGGCCTTATTTGCAAGAGCTTGAATGGCGCCCGGATCATCCTGGATTTCGGCATAAATTCGCGCTGCATCATTAAAAAATAGGATGGAGGTGGCGATATCTCCATCATCCCGGTAGATGTTCCCGATATTGTTCAAGCTCATGGCAATTCCATTTTGGTGATCGCCAAGGGTAAATGCTTCAAATGCCCTGAAGAAAGACTCCATTGCGCGCCGGCGGCACCCTTTTTGATACCAGTTCGTTCCTTTTGTAATCTCTTGCATTCCTGAAACCAACGATTCAGGATTTTTCGTTGCCGTCTTTGTTCCGGCACAGGCGAAAAAAAACAAGACGATCATAACAATTGCAAATCGTTTTATTGAGCAAAATGCTTCTGAACATGACAACATGGAAGACCCCTTTCTCAACTTGTGAAGACCGCAGTTCTTTTTATACATGCAAAGGAAAGACAAGTCAAAATTCTCATTTCTTTTTCGGCGCCCTTTCCAACGATTTTGACATCAATCGGTTATTTCTGTAATAATGGAATAAAACAAAAGAATATCGGATACCGGAGCGACAAGGTAAGGCATTGGAACGGATGCATCGAGCGGGACCTCTTTTTACGGATCTGTATGAACTCACCATGGCGGCATGTTATCACTCGCTTGAAATGTTTTCAAAAGCCACCTTTTCCTTGTTTATCCGTGCTTATCCACCCAAACGCAATTATTTTGTTGCCGCTGGGCTTGAAGATGCCCTGAGGGAGTTGGAATCGTATCGGTTTTATCCTGAAGAGTTGGACTTTCTTGCATCCACACGCCGGTTTCCGGATAACTTTTTATCCTACCTCGAGCACTTTCGGTTTTCCGGCATGATTTACGCACTCCCGGAAGGGAGCATTTTTTTTACAAATGAGCCGATTCTGGAAGTGAGCGCACCAATTATTGAATCCCAAATTCTTGAAACGTATCTGCTGAATACGATCGGCTTCCAAACACTGATCGCATCAAAAGCAGCCAGGTGTGTTTACGCAGCTCAAAACCGTCCTCTGATTGACTTTTCCCTTCGCAGGGTTCAGGGGTTGGATGCTGGGCAAAAAGTGGCCAGAAGCACTTATATTGCGGGTTTTGAAGGGACAAGCAATGTTTTGGCCGGCAAAATATACGGAATCCCCATATCCGGGACTATGGCTCATTCGTTCGTAATGGCCTTTGATTCGGAACTGGAAGCATTCATGGCATTTTCGAACCTGTTCCCGAAGAATACCGTTCTCCTGATTGATACGTATGATACGGTAAAAGGAGCCCACCTTGCGGTTTTAGTCGCTAAAAAGATGGAAGCACAGGGAGAGGCACTTAACGGTGTGCGTTTAGACAGCGGGGATTATGTGAAATTAAGCAACCAGGTGCGCCGCATTTTGGATGAAGCCGGTCATCCGAATGTTAAAATTATTGCAACCGGGGGTTTCGATGAAACAAAAATCACAGACCTTCTTGCAAGAGGCGCCGCGATCGATGCCTTCGGCGTAGGAACAAAGATGGGTGTTTCATCCGATGCTCCATATCTGGATATCGTCTATAAAATGGTCCATTACAATGGCCGGGATGTTCGGAAACTGAGCCCAGGTAAAAAAACACTGGCCGGGGAGAAACAGATCTTCAGAAAAAAAGATGAGAAGGGGCGTTTTAAGGAGGACGTTCTGGGACTAAGGGGAGAAACCGTCGGCGACGCTGATCCGCTTTTGGAAAAGGTGATGGAGGATGGGAAGATCCTTTGCCCTCATCCGTCCCTCATCCGGATTCGGGAGCATTTTAAGAAAGACTTTTCAGGTCTTCCTGAAAAATACCGATCCCTCTCACGCAGGAATTTCTATCCGGTTACATTAAGTGCACGCTTTCGCGCGCTTCAGGATCCAATCAATAAATAGAGCGGGGAAATCGCGTTTTCTCCAGCCTCTCCATGAAAAAGAGAGAAAAACCGATATGTTTATATATCAGCGGATAGTGAGAAGGTGGGTTCTTAAGTTGCCTCCCTTCTTCTTTAGCCCCAGTTTTTTTCGGATATGATTTCTATGCGCGTCAATGGTTCTTTTGGACAGATCAAAGATAATGGAAATCTCCTTGGTTGATTTACCCTGTTTAATCAGGTTGGCGATTTGCACTTCCTTGGGGGTGAGATTGATGTACCGGGTGGAAAGCGCTCGGGAAAATGGCGACACAATCTCCTTCAAGCTGGTTTCAATGATTTCAATATAAATTTGCTGGGTGGAATCCAAATCC
The DNA here is from genome assembly GCA_001797695.1 of Deltaproteobacteria bacterium RBG_13_49_15. GTDB lineage: Bacteria > Desulfobacterota > Desulfobacteria > Desulfobacterales > UBA2156 > RBG-13-49-15. The sequence goes on from MGQD01000164.1 coordinate 17,019, forward strand.
GAATTTTTCATCTTTTCCAAATAAGGGAGGACCATCCTTCCAACATTTAGGAGAACCTTCTCTTCAAGTTCATTTTTATCTTCTTCCCTCTTTTTTATTATATTTTTAAGGGCTTCATTGGCATCCTCAAGATTCAGGCTCTTGATGTTCAATTCCTCTGTTCGTTTTTCAACCATCCGTTCGAGTTTATTCTTTTCCTTTTTTAGGGCATCTTCCATTTGATGGCGAAGGGTGAGGTCTTCATAGGTGATAAATTGTCTCCCGTTTTCAAGGGTGACGGGGTTGAAAATAATGTGATGCACCTCTCCGTCTTTGCCGGTGACCTTGAATTCCCTCTGGCGCGATTCATAAACAGTTGTATTTTTTAAATCCGATTTCCATTCAGAAATGGCTTTTTTCCGATAGGCCGTATCCGGAAACGCCTTATTGAACCATTCCCGTCCGGAGGGGATGTCGTCTAACGTATAACCGAACAGTTCAATAAATTTGTCATTTAAATACAGGTATCTGCCGTCGGAATCGACGATGGAAATGGGGAAAGGAGAGTGTTTGGCAATCTGCTTGAATCGGACTTCGCTTTCCATAAGTTGTGTTTCGATCTGAATTCGGTGAAGGGCAATTTCGATCGCCGCTTTGATCTGATGATCGTAAAGCGGCTTAAATATGTATCCAAATGGTTCTACCATTTTTGCCCTGTTGACCCATTTTTCTTCAGTATGTCCGGTTATGAAAATAACCGGGATGCCATGCTTTTGCTTAATGACTTCAGCCGCTTCGATACCGTCCATGTCGCCGGGTAAAACAATGTCCATCAGGATCAGGTCAGGGTTGAGGTCCGCGGCCATAGAAACCGCTTCCTTGCCCGTCAGAGCACGACCGGCTACATTAAATCCCATGGATTTCAGAGTTTCTTCAAGTTGAAGCCCGACGACGGGATCATCTTCCACAATTAGTAATTTAGCCAATTTAAGTGATCTCCTTCCATGGTTCAAA
>MGQD01000164.1:18050-18242 GCA_001797695.1 Deltaproteobacteria bacterium RBG_13_49_15
GATGCATTTCCCCGGATGCATCTGCTCTATTTTTTTAATAAATATCATCTGCAAAATAAAATATCAAGTTTTTTAGTTTTCATGGCGCCGTCATTACGATATAACCCGATGAAATTCTAATTTAATTTGATAAATCTCGGAATCCGATTTCCAACGGCAATCAAATGGGTATCAGTTTCATATTTGCATTGC
>MGQD01000165.1:0-2028 GCA_001797695.1 Deltaproteobacteria bacterium RBG_13_49_15
CTTCACCTGAAAATCCGATAACCAAAATAAAGGCAAATAGCATTGCGGAAAGTCGTTTCATGATCGTTTCTCCTTCCATCCCGATTTATATTCTTCGCTTCATCATGTTTCCGAATCTAAACCATAAAAAACCCTGATTAAAAAAGAAAATAATTTTTAATGACCGGCTTGACAAGTATCAAATTTAAATTTACTGTAAATAGTAATCATTATCAATTAACCATGTCAAGGATATCGGAGCATATATCGTTGCTTTTTCCATAAGTTAAAAAAGCGTGTTTTATGCTTGCCATTCCTGTTTCATATAATTTAATCTCAATATCGACCGGTTTTATATAAGGAGGATTCATGGAAGAAAAGGTTAAGGAAAAAGGGAAAGATATCGATCCAAAAGAGCTCAGTATATGCGATGCAACGATTCAGATGCTCGAAAAAGCCAAACGGGATGGGGTTGAAACCGCTTTTGCCCGGGCTGCTAATATGAGGGCATGCCCTATCGGTGCGGATTCGGCCTGCTGCAAACACTGTGCGATGGGACCCTGCCGCCTGAATTCAAAGGATCCTTACGGTAAAGTCGGAGTATGCGGAGCGACCATCGACACCATTATGGCAAGAAATTTTGCAAGAATGGTGGCTACAGGGAGCGCTTGTCACAGCGACCACGGAATGTCCATGCTGGACCTTTTCAGGGAAGTCGTCAAAGGGAAGATCAAGGATTACCGGATCAAGGATACCCTCAAGCTTGAATCGGTTGCCCAGTCCATCGGTATTGAAACCGATGGAAAATCCCACACGGAGATCGCCCTCGAATTGTGTGACGAATTGGAAAAGACATACACTCAGGTGGAAGGAGAAATTCCTTTTGTAAAGCGGGTTCCGGAAAAAACCCTGGAGACCTGGCGGAAACACGGCATCGTCCCCCGGGGCGCCATGCGGGAAGTCATGGAAATGATGGCCCGGACCCATATCGGGATGGATCAGGATTACAACAACATCGTCAAACAGTGCAGTCGAACCGCTCTTGCGGATGGTTGGGGCGGATCAATGGTGGCAACGGAAATCGGCGACATTCTGTTCGGAACCCCTTCTCCCATCAGCATCGAGGTCAACATGGGGGTCCTGAAGGCGGACCAGGTCAATATCATCATCCATGGACATGAGCCCAATCTGTTCGAGTCCATGTGGGAATCCGTGTCCGAACCGACCCTTGTGGAGGCGGCCAAGAAAGCCGGCGCCAGGGGAATCAATCTGGTGGGGATGTGCTGCTCAGGAGCCGAAATGTTGGTGCGCCACGGAATACCCCATGCCGGCAACTTTTCATCAACCGAGGAGATTCTCATCACCGGCGCCGTGGATGCCATGGCTGTGGATATTCAGTGCATCAAACAGGGGCTCGTGAGCGTGGCGTCATGTTATGGGACGCCTCTAATCACCACCGATTCTAGATGCCATATCGAAGGGGCGTTGCATATCGATTTGGACCTTCATAATCCGAAAAAGTGCACGGATGAGATTGTCATCAAGGCAATCACCCGGTTTCAGAACCGGAAACATCCCATTGAAATTCCTCAACACCGAAACATCGGAGTTCACGGGTTTTCCCACGAATATATCCAGTATATGCTGGGCGGAACCTTCAGGGGCTCCTACACTCCGTTGAACGACAACATCATCAATGGCCGGATCCGAGGCGTTGCCGGCGTGGTGGGGTGCACCAACCCGCGCGTAAAACAGGATTGGGTCCACGTCGAACTCGTCAAAGAGCTGATTAAAAATGATGTCCTGGTGGTTCAGACCGGTTGTGCGCAGATCGCTTTGGCCAAAGCCGGCCTTACCGCTCCCGAAGCCGCGGTTCTGGCCGGACCGGGCTTGCGGGAAGTCTGTGAAACCGTGGGGATGCCGCCGGTGCTGGGTCTCGGCTCGTGTGTGGACAACAGCAGGATTCTGATCGCATGCGCGGAAATGGTCAAAACAGGCGGGCTGGGGCAAAGCATCGCCGACCTTCCGGTGGCCGGGGCAGCTCCCGAA
>MGQD01000165.1:2042-2547 GCA_001797695.1 Deltaproteobacteria bacterium RBG_13_49_15
AGCGATCGCCATCGGACATTATTTCGTCGCTTCCGGTGTCTTCACGGTTTTTGGGGTCACCTTCCCCATCATCAAAGGAACCAAGTTCCACAAACTTCTTTTCGAAGGGCTGGAACAGCAGGGCTTCGGGAAATGGGGATTCACCCCCGATCCTTATGAAATGGCGAAGTTGATGATCGCCCACATCGATAAAAAAAGGAAGGGGCTCGGACTTGACAGGACCCGCGAGAGGGTTCTTATGGACATGACCGACAGGCAGAAGCTCGAAGTGGCGTAACGGAAACGGTCAAATTTTGAAGTCTGCTTCAGGAAATTTATTAAGGAAGCGGTATAACGTGGCACGGCCGACACCCAACCGGGCGGCAGCCTTTGACCGGTTTCCGCCGGTTTCCTTCAGGACAAAACGAACCGTGCGGATGTTGAGTTTTTTTGCCGGTCCTCGAACCGCCAATCCCTCTTTGACCGGATAAGGTCCTGCGGAGCTTCCGCGTTGTACATCCGGCCG
>MGQD01000165.1:2557-3191 GCA_001797695.1 Deltaproteobacteria bacterium RBG_13_49_15
TGGGAAAATTGGGTCGAATCCTTAAGCTCCAGAGGAAGGTCGCCGGCGCCGATTTCCCTTCCGTTGCACTTGACGATGGCAAATTGAATGGCGTTCTGAAGCTCACGAACATTCCCCGGCCAGTGGTAGTCCATCATTTGTGATAAGGCGTGCCTGGAGATCCCAATCGGCCTTTTTTCATAGGTTTCCGCCGCTTCTTTCAAAAAATGATCGATCAGAAGCGGGATGTCGGTTTTCCGTTCGCGCAGCGGAGGGATGTGAACGGGGATGACCGCCAGGCGGTAGTAGAGATCATCCCTGAACCGTTTCTCGGAAACCGCCTTTTTGAGATCGATGTTGGTTGCGCTGATCACCCGGACATTGACCGAAACGGTTTTTTCCCCTCCAACTTTTTCAAAGTTCCCTTCCTGCAGAAACCGGAGGAGTTTGACCTGCATCGGCTTTGAGAGCTCGGATACTTCATCAAGAAAAAGGGTTCCGTCATGCGCCAGTTCGAACCGCCCTTTTTTGTCACGGATCGCCCCGGAAAAGGCCCCTTTGACATGTCCGAAAAGTTCGCTTTCGATCAGTCCTTCAGGGATGGCCCCGCAGTTGATGGGGACAAAAGGCCCGTTTCGCCGATGGCTTTCCTGGT
>MGQD01000165.1:3483-7001 GCA_001797695.1 Deltaproteobacteria bacterium RBG_13_49_15
AATAATTTAACTTTAAAAGAGAGCACAATCAAATTTTATGAGATTATTAAAGGATTGGGTATCGATAAAACATTTAAATTGCAGGGGGTGAGCATGAAAGTACTGGTAAGTGATAATCTTGGGGACGCAGGGATTCAGATGCTCAAGGAGGAGAAAGACATTCACGTGGATGTGAAGACGGGGCTTTCTCCGGATGAATTGAAAAAAATTATCGGGGATTACGATGCCTTGATTATCCGGAGCGCCACAAAAGTGACGGAAGATGTGCTCAAGTCGGCCGCTCGGTTGAAAGTTATCGGCCGGGCCGGAATCGGTCTTGACAACGTGGATGTCCCAGCCGCCTCCAAAAGAGGGATCGTCGTGATGAATACGCCCACCGGAAATATCATCACTACCGCAGAACATGCGATTGCCCTAATGTTTTCGCTGACACGAAACGTCCCGCAGGGGACCGCATCATTGAAAAACGGACAGTGGGAGAAGAAAAAATTACAGGGACGGGAAATCTTCGATAAAACACTGGGTCTGATCGGTTATGGAAAGATCGGGTCGATTGTCGCCGATCGCGCCAGAGGCCTGAAGATGCGGATCATCGTTTATGATCCGTTTGTGACGCCGGAGCGGATCCGTGAAGACGGCTTTGAAAGCGTCGCGCTCGATGAACTATTCAAGCGTGCCGATTATATTACGGTGCATGTTCCAAAAATGAAAAGCACCATCGGCCTTTTGAATAAGGAGGCTTTCGGCAAAATGAAAAAAGGGGTTATGGTCATTAACTGCGCCAGAGGCGGCATTGTCGATGAGAAGGATCTATATGACGCGATAAAATCAGGAAAAGTGGCCGGTGCGGCTCTCGATGTGTTCGAAACCGAACCTCCGGGGAAGTCCCCGCTTCTGGAACTCGATAAGGTCATCGGAACCCCCCACCTGGGGGCATCCACCCTTGAAGCCCAGACCAATGTAGCGGCGGATGTGGTTAGGCAGATCATTGATTTTCTGAAGCACAACACCATTGTCAATGCCGTGAACGCCCCCTCTGTTTCCGGTGAAATTCTCAAACGGCTTGGTCCGTTTATCGACCTTGCGGAGCGTATGGGAAGGCTTCAGACACAATTTTCCTGCGGTCCTATGAACGAAGTGACCATGACCTACAACGGCGATTTCGGCGGAATGGATTTGTCGCCGGTCACAACGGCGGCTTTGAAGGGAATTTTGACGGCGGTGGCAAAAGACGAAGTGAATTATGTGAATGCGCCCGTCCTCGCGAAAGAAATGGGGATTAACGTCACGGAAACAACGAGCGCCGAGTTGGAGGATTACACCCAGCTCGTTACGTTAAAAACAGTAACCCGGGAGATGACCACCGTCATTGCCGGTACGATTTTCGGAAAAAAAGACCTCAGGGTCGTGAAGATCAACAATTTCCGACTTGAGCTGATTCCCGAAGGGCACATGATCCTTATTTACAACCAGAACAAGCCGGGAGCGATCGGAAGCATCGGAAACGCCCTTGGAAAACACGGGATAAACATCAGCCGGATGCAGGTGGGACAGGATGAGGATGGACGGAAGAATGTTGTTTTTTTAAAGACCGACACTCAGGTCCCGGAACCTGTGTTGCAGGACCTGAAATCGTTGCCGCTCGTTGATACCGTTGTTCCTCTTTCTTTCAGCGATGATGCGCTGCAGACATGCGCCATCGGCATAAAAGGATAATGGGATGAACCAACCGTTTCAAACATTGCAGGAGATGAAAAATGGCTGAAGAAAAAAAAGATTTTGTCATCAAGGATCGAAGGCTCTTCAGTCAGGAAGAACCCGTAGAAAAGGAACCTGAAGGAAAACCGGCCGCTGCGCAAGCGGAGGCGAAAGGGCGATCCGAGGAGCAACGGGAGGAAGAACCCGGTCCCGAGCCGACGCTCCCGGAAATCAACTTTGCCACGTTCATTCTTTCGCTCCATTCCTCAGCGCTGATGCACCTTGGAATCATGGAAAACCCGTCAACCAGGGCAAAAGCGAAAAATATGGTTCTTGCCAAGCAGACCATCGATATCCTGGGGATTCTCGAGGAAAAAACCAGAGGGAACCTGGAGCACGATGAGGAGAATCTGCTGAAAAACATATTGCACGATCTGAGGCTGGCCTACGTCAAAGAAAAAGTCTGAGAGCCTGAATATCAGTGCAGGTCCGAATGAGGGAAGCGGCATAAGACTTCTGTCCCCGGCCAAGATCAATCTGTTTTTACAGGTCGTGGGGAAGCGTTCGGACGGTTATCACGACCTCTTTACCCTCATGTGCCCGGTGGGGCTTTATGATACGGTCACGATAACATTCACCGGTTCCGGAATAAATGCTTTCTGCACCGATCCTTCTGTTCCCAATGATGAATCGAACCTGGCCGTAAGGGCGGCCAGGCTGTTCCTTAACCGGAGGAGCGGCCTCGGAAAGGAGAATCCCGAAGGGATCGATATTCTCATCGAAAAACAGATACCGGTCGGCGCCGGCCTTGGAGGAGGGAGCAGCAATGCGGCAGCCGTTCTGCTCGGCTTGAACCGGCACTTTGGACGCCCTTTTCAGAAAAATAAACTCCTGGAAATGGGGCTTTCGATCGGTGCGGACGTGCCGTTCTTTATATTCGGCAAACCGGCCCTGGCGCGAGGGGTTGGTGAGAAGCTGAAGCGATACCATGGGCTTTCACCCTATGCCGTGGTCCTCGTTTTTCCGGGATTCAGCGTTTCGACCGCCGGAGTTTTCAGAGATCTGAATTTGGGATTGACAACATGTGAAAGAAAAATTAATAATAACACTTTTATAAGGGATGGATTTAAGGCAGAGCGACATCTGTGTAATGATTTGGAAACGGTTACAGCTTCCCGTTACAAGGAAGTGAACGAGGCAAAAGCCGCGCTCCTTCGAGAGGGAGCTATCGGTTCGCTCATGACCGGAAGCGGGCCCTCGGTTTTCGGGCTTTTTCCCGGAAAAAAGAAAGCCGAAAGCGCAGCCGTCGCCTTGTCGAAGCCGGGCAGATGGAAGGTCTTTTGTGCGGACATGATCGTATGAAAGATCACGGTCTTGGTGCGGATTCCCCGGGAGCGCAAACCGGCATCGGTTTGGGGCGTCGTCAAGCGGTAAGACACAGGATTTTGGTTCCTGTATTCGGAGGTTCGAATCCTCCCGCCCCAGCCATTTATAATGATAGTGACCTATTTGAAGATCAATGGAAAAGAGGATTGATTCGATGAACGATCTGGCAATTTTTTCCGGAAATTCAAATCCCGATTTGGCCGGAAAAATTTGCAAATATCTGAAGGTTTCCCTCGGCGGCGCCGAGGTGAAAACATTTAGCGACGGTGAAATCCAGATCGAAATTAAGGAAAATGTGAGACTGAAGGATGTCTTCATCATCCAGTCCACTTGCCCGCCGGTGAATGACAATCTGGTGGAACTGTTGCTGATGCTGGATGCTTTCAAGCGGGCGTCGGTGCGCAGGATCACGGCTGTAATCCCCTATTATGGGT
>MGQD01000165.1:7012-11142 GCA_001797695.1 Deltaproteobacteria bacterium RBG_13_49_15
GATAAAAAGGTGGCGCCCCGGGTGCCCATCAGCGCCAGGCTGGTTGCCGATCTTCTGACCGTTGCGGGCGCAAACCGGGTCATCACCATGGATCTGCACGCCGGGCAGATCCAGGGCTTTTTCAACATCCCGGTCGACAATCTGTTTGCCGCTCCAGTGACCATCGATTATATCCGCAAGAATTTTACAAAGGATGTGGTGATCGTATCTCCTGATGCCGGCGGAGCGGAGAGGGCGAGGGCGTTTGCCAAGCGACTCATGTCGGGGCTTGCCATTGTGGACAAGAGAAGGGATGCGCCCAATGTCTCCAAGGCGATGGCCGTTATCGGGGATGTCAAAGAGAAAATAGCCGTCATTCTGGATGATATGGTGGATACTGCAGGCACCCTTGCCGAAGCTGCAGGGGCTCTAATGGAGCAAGGAGCAAAAGAGGTGCACGCCTGCTGCGCCCACGCGGTCCTATCCGGCCCGGCCGTGGATCGGATCGTCAATTCATGCATTAAAACCGTCATTATCACGGATACCATCCCATTAAAGACACAGGTCCGGGCGTGCGAAAAATTTATTGTTTTATCTATCGCGGAGCTGGTCGGCGAAGCCATTATCAGAAGCCATAAGGGAGACTCCGTGACATCACTTTTTGTATAAGAAGGAGGAATGCTGTTTGGAAATATTAGAACTTAAATCCACGACCCGGTCGGCTGGAGGAAAAGGCGTCGCCAAGACACTTCGCCGGTCCGGGAACGTTCCCGCGGTTCTGTATGGCCGCAAAACAGAACCGGTCCATCTTTCCATTTCTGAAAACGAGATGGAAAGGGCGTTTAGAAAGGTTGCAGCCCGGCAGGCGATCTTCAATCTTGCTGTTCAAAACGGTGAAACATTCAATAAAACCGTCATGATCAAGGAGCTGCAGACCCATCCGGTTTCGAACCGCATTTTGCACATCGACTTTTATGAAATCGATATGAACCGTAAGATCCGGGTTAAGGTCCCGGTGGCGACCCGCGGAAAAGCCAAAGGGATCGAGCAGGGGGGTCTTTTACAGATCATTATGCGCGAGTTGGAGGTACTTTGCCTCCCTCTCAGGATCCCGGACCGTATTGAGGTCGATGTGAGCGAACTAAAGATCGGCGATTCGATCCACGTAAAAGATATTCCGCTCGAAAGCGATATTGAAATTCCGGCGGATGTCAATTTTACCGTAGTGACGGTCCTCAGCCCGAAGGCGGAAGAGGTTGCGAAACCTGAAGAAGCGGTCGAAGAGGGTGAGGAAAAAGAGGAATCTGAAGCCGTCGAGGAAGAAGAATAAAGAAGCGGACCCGTGGAGGATGAGCGCATCCGCCTGATTGTCGGCCTGGGAAATCCCGGGAGAGCCTACCGGCTAAGCCGCCATAATGCAGGTTTTATGGTAATTGATGCTTTGGCAGAGGGCTTTTCCATACCGGTCAAAAAGCGGGCTCATGATGTGCGCTATGGTTTAGGCAAGATCGAGGCGATCCCGGTCATCCTTGCCAAACCTCAGGATTTCATGAATCGGAGCGGTCCACCGTTGCGACGATTGGCCGATTATTTCAGGATTCAACGCGAGGCGATGGTCATTGTCCATGACGACATCGACCTTGCCTTCCAGAGATTAAAAATCAAAGAGAAAGGGGGGGATGGCGGACACAATGGCATAAGATCGATCATCGAGGCCTTTGGAGGCGGTGAATTCATTCGCGTGCGCATGGGGGTCGGCAGGTCCGAAAAGGGAGCCGATGTTGTCGATCATGTGCTCGGCGATTTCAACCGCAGTGAAAGGGAGGTTCTGGATGATTTTATCCAAAAGACCTGCCAAGCCGTCGAGACGATCGTGCTCAAAGGAATTAAAGTCGGGATGAACCGGTTTAATAAGAACCTACATTAACTTTAAAATGGAGGATCAAATGAACTTAGCAAGCAATATTCCATTGATTTGCACATTGGTTGGCGTAGTCGGCGTGCTTTTTGCCATCGTTCTGGCTACTATCGTAAAAGGCGCGCCCGCTGGAAATGAAAAAATGCAGTCGATTGCCAACGCAATCAAAGAAGGCGCAATCGCTTACCTAAATCGCCAAATGAAAAGCATGGGCATTGCCGGTGCAATTATTTTCATCATCATTTTCGCCACTATGGGCGTAAAAACAGCCATCGGCTTCCTGTTGGGAGCGGTGGCTTCATTCCTTGCGGGGTACATTGGCATGAGGGTATCGGTTATCGCCAATGTTAGGACCGCTGAAGCAGCAAAGAAGGGGCTGGCCGCCGGCCTTGGAATGGCCTTCAAGGGTGGTTCGGTCACCGGTATGATCGTGGCAGGTCTGGCCCTGACCGCCGTTTCCGGCTTCTATGCCGCAACCCACGATGTCATGGCTTTGGTGGCCCTGGGTTTTGGGGGCAGCTTGATCTCTATTTTTGCCCGGCTGGGTGGCGGTATCTTCACAAAGGGCGCTGATGTCGGCGCCGACCTGGTGGGCAAGGTCGAAGCCGGAATTCCCGAAGACGACCCCCGCAACCCGGCAACCATCGCCGATAACGTGGGCGATAACGTGGGTGACTGCGCCGGCATGGCCGCGGACCTTTTCGAGACTTACGCGGTGACCGCTGTTGCCGCCATGCTCATTGGGCATCTGATGTTTCCTAAAATTCTCATGGCTACCGAGTTTCCGCTGATTTTGGGCGCGATCTCCATTATCGCCTCAATTATCGCGATTTTCTTCGTTCGCCTTGGCAAGAGCGAATACATCATGGGCGCTCTTTACAAAGGGATGTTCGGCGCGGCCTTGATTGCCGCCGTAGCCTTCTATTTTGCCTGCATTAAATACATGGGCGGTATAGCTGAAATCTCAGCCATGAAAATTTACTACTGCACTTTGATCGGCCTTATTTTGACCGTTGTCATCGTTATCATTACGGAATACTACACCGGAAAATACGGCCCGGTGAAGGGGATTGCCGAAGCATCCACCACCGGCCACGGGACCAACATCATCGCCGGCCTGGCCGTTTCCATGCAGTCGACCGCCGCTCCGGTTATCGTGATCTGTGCAGCGATCTTCATGGCCCATCTCTTCGGCGGCCTTTACGGCATTGCCATGGCGGCCATGTCCATGCTCTCCATGACCGGTATGGTTATTGCCATTGACGCCTACGGCCCCATCACAGACAATGCCGGCGGTATAGCGGAAATGGCCGGGATGGACGAAAGCGTCCGTGCCGTCACCGACCCGCTGGATGCCGTCGGAAATACCACCAAGGCCGTTACCAAAGGGTACGCCATCGGTTCCGCCGGTCTGGCCGCTCTGGTGCTTTTCGGCGCCTATGTTCAGGAGTTTGCCGTGAAGGGCGCTGCTGGTGCAGCCTCGATTAAGTTCGACCTTTCCGATGTGAACGTTATTATCGGCCTGTTCATCGGCGGCCTGTTGCCCTATTTGTTTGCCTCCATCGCCATGAAAGCGGTCGGCAAAGCCGGCGGCGCGGTTGTTGACGAAGTTCGCCGCCAGTTCCGCGAAATACCCGGCATCATGGCAGGTACGGCCAAACCCGATTACGGTGCATGCGTCGACATCGTGACCAAATTCGCACTGAAGGAGATGATGATACCGGCCCTTCTGCCCGTTGTTGCTCCTCTTATCGTTGGCCTTGTCCTTGGAAAAGTCGCTTTGGGCGGTCTGTTGATCGGCTCCATCGTTACCGGCGTGTTCGTAGCCATCTCCATGACTACGGGCGGCGCTGCCTGGGATAATGCGAAAAAATACATCGAAGACGGTCATCTGGGCGGCAAGGGAAGCGATGCCCATAAAGCGGCCGTTACCGGTGATACGGTCGGCGATCCGTACAAGGATACCGCGGGACCGGCCGTTAACCCGATGATCAAGATCCTCAACGTGGTCGCTCTGCTGATGGTGCCGTTCCTGCTCTAATCTGATCCGGGCATCATCGGTTCTGCACTTAAGTGAAAAGGGACCGGCGTGATTGCGCCGGTCCCTTTTTTTATAAAGCCCATTCTAAAAGCATGGCTCCCCAGAATTGAGATTTCGCATTAAACTTTTCACTTACAACTTTGTCCTCATAACTTTACCCTTTCCCCTTTGAACTTTCTATTTCCTGATCTC
>MGQD01000165.1:11240-13045 GCA_001797695.1 Deltaproteobacteria bacterium RBG_13_49_15
TTTTTATTTCCCTATTGATTGCGGTTAAAAAAGATGATATAAGTCCAACGAACCATAATTTCCTTGGAAATCAAAACAATTTGTTCGGAGTTAATATGGGAAAAATAAAACAGGAAACCAAAACAAAAGTCACCCGAAAAAGAAAAATAGACGGACGGTTCCGGGTTGGCGACCTGGCGGTCTATCCGGCGCACGGCGTCGGACGGATCGATGCGATCGAAAGCCGGGAATTCAACGGTGAGAAACACGATTTTTACATTTTAAAGGTCCTTGAAAACGGGATGGTGATCATGATCCCGACCCGAAATGTTCAATCCGTGGGCTTAAGGGATGTCATTAGCAAGAATGAGATCCCGAAGGTGTACAAAGTGATGAGCGAAGAGCGGGATGCGGCCCTGGAAAGCCAGACATGGAACCGCCGGTACCGGGAATACATGGAAAAAATCAAAACCGGATCGCTTTACGATGTTGCGGAAGTTTTCAGGGATCTGTTCCTGTTGAAACTGGAGAAAGATCTCTCTTTCGGCGAACGCAAACTCTATGATACGGCTCAGGGACTCTTGGTAAGGGAGCTTTCAACAGCTAAAAATACGGACGAAAAGACCATCCTCACAGAAATCGAATCTCTTTTTTCCATTCAGATTCAATGATGTCGTCTTCGATTGGCATGCAATGCCCGATTCGGCGTCCTTCAATTTGGAAGTCCATAAACCGGAGGAGGGTGAACGCCTGGATGTTTTTATTTCATCCAGACTCCCCGGCTTCTCCCGCACTCAGGCCAGACAACTGATTTTAGAGGCCATTGTTTGCGTCGATGGAAAGGTAAAAAAGCCCGGCTACCGGATTAAAGACGGCGAGAGAATCTGTGGAAAGATCCTCCCTTTGGAATCGCTCTCCGTTGAGCCCGAACCCATCGACCTCCATATCCTTTATGAAGATGACGGATTTATCGTTCTAAACAAGCAGCCGGGGATCGTCGTTCATCCGGCGCCCGGCCATCGGTCCGGAACCATCGTCAATGCCCTTTTGCACCGGCGGCCTGAAATAAAAGGGGTCGGGGATGCGCTGAGGCCGGGAATCGTTCATCGCCTTGACAAAGATACCTCCGGTTTGCTGTTAGTTGCCAAAACCGAGACCGCCCATCAAAACCTCATCGGGCAATTCAAATCCAAAAAAGTGGTTAAAACGTATCTGGCGCTTGTATACGGGAACGTTATTCAGGATGAAGGGGTGATTTCACTTCCCATCGGAAGGGATCCGAGGGATCGAAAGCGGATGTCCACGGCCAGCCGCAAAGGAAGATTTGCCGAAACCGGGTGGCGGGTCAAGGAGCGTTTTATAACAACGACTCTTCTTGAAGTTCACCTGAAGACAGGCAGGACGCATCAGATCCGAGTTCACTGTGCTGCCATGGGTCATCCGGTGGTCGGCGATCCGGTCTATGGCAGGCGCAAAAGAAAAAAAGGGATTTCGGCGAAACGCCAGATGCTTCATGCCTGGCGGATCCGTTTCGGTCATCCGGTAACAGGTCGTGACGTTTCCTTCGAAGCTCCGCTTCCTGAAGATATGGAGCACCTAGTGCAAAGTTAAAGAACAGAGGGCAGAGATCAGGGGTCAGAGGCCAGAGAATAAAAAGTTCGAAGTTCAAAGTTGTAAGTTCTAAGTTAAGGAAAAGAGCATTAGAAGTTCGAAGTTCAAAGTTGTAAGTTCGAAGTTAAGGAAACAAAAGGCAAAGGGGGAGGAAGTTCAAAGTTCAAAGTTAAAGAACAGAGGTCAGAGGTCAGAGATCAGAGGTCAGAAAATAA
>MGQD01000165.1:13124-13594 GCA_001797695.1 Deltaproteobacteria bacterium RBG_13_49_15
GAAGTTGAGGAAGAGGGCCATTTTGAGTTCGAAGTTCGAAGTTCAAAGTTCTAAGTTAAGGAAAAGAACATTTATAAAGTTCGAAGAACAAAATAAAACAATTCAGGGGAGCCCGGAAAGCCACCGGTAAGCCGGAGCAACCAGGATCATCTGTCCTTTATTTGAAATCTTCCGGAATCCGTTTTCCATATGGATCAGTTGAACTGCTGGAACATTCAACATCTCTTGATATTTCCTTAACGCTTCGGATGGACGCGGATCGGACATTTTGGCTTCGATGAGAATAAGGGGCTTCTGCCCATCGGCGATTAAAAAATCGACCTCCTGCTTTTCCTTGTTTTTTAGGAAATTTAAGGAAAAGTCGCCGTATCCCAGATCATTCCAGTTTGTCACAGCACGCCACAATTCCAGCGCCACCATGTTCTCAAAACGGGTGCCTAAGTCTTCAATTGCCGGGCTGTTCCAGAGAT
>MGQD01000165.1:13624-13958 GCA_001797695.1 Deltaproteobacteria bacterium RBG_13_49_15
GAATTTTTCGGGTCCATGGTCCAATACTGAAAATCAGGAAAAAACGCTCGAAAATGGAAACCCAGTTGTGAATGGTATTGTACGAGACCTTTAGGTCCGATGAGATGGATGACACTGAAAGTGGGCTTCCGACTTTCGAAGGTAAAAGCTGATAGAGCGTTTCCATTTCCCCAACGAATTTAATGGCGGCAAGGTCTCGAATATCTTCCCGGATAATCTGTCTGGAATAATTGCTGGACCATCGCCGATAAGTTGTCGGTCGATTGGCCAAGTAAGGTTCCGGAAATCCGCTCATCTTCGACAAGCAATTCCATTTTTCGTAAAGCTCAGGATC
>MGQD01000165.1:13999-14348 GCA_001797695.1 Deltaproteobacteria bacterium RBG_13_49_15
CGATTTTCCTTCGTCGGCCGCCGATTTCGGCAATGGTGAACGGCCAGAGATGAAACTGAAAATAACGCCCTGCCAGGGAATCTCCGCCTCTTTGGTATATATCTAGCCGTCCGCTTCCGGATACAAGAAAGCGGTATGTACCGTGAAACTGATCGTAAACCCCTTTGAGATAGTTTTTCCAGTCCTTATATTTGTGGATTTCATCAAAAACAACCAGCGGAATCGACGCATCTTTTCGGACAATGTTTTCAAAAAAAAGAGGGTTTTGGATCAGCTCGGCCCTGTTCTGAGCAATATCCCAATTGAAATATAGGTTGTTTTTGAAGGATTGTGAAATAAGTGTTGCAAG
>MGQD01000166.1:0-556 GCA_001797695.1 Deltaproteobacteria bacterium RBG_13_49_15
CAACCGGCGCCAGAGGATTTCCAGGGTGATGGGATCAAACACTCCCTTTTTTCTTGCTCGTTTTCGCGGCATGTCGTCCTCTATTTTTCAGATCGATCCACACAAAACCGAATCCATCGACAGACGCTGCGGCGTCTTCGCCGATGATGATGGTGGATTCTTTTTCTTCAATAATCGCCGGACCCTTGATTTTGGCTTCAGGAAACAGTTTCATCCGGTCGTAAACCGTAAACGGGATATATTTCCGCAAAAGAACGGAATAGGCCGGCCTCTTTCCCTTGATGCATGCGGACAAACCATCGCTTTTTCCGGAAAGCGGCGATATGCTAAACGGTCGTTCCGGGAGGCTTGCCCGAACCTTGAAGGTAACAAATTCCACGGGTGTTTCAGGATACGTGCGGCCGTAAAGTTTCTGATAGGTTTTATCGAACATCTTTCGAATCTCTTCTTTCCTGAACTTCGAAAACACCTTCCGCTCCACGGCAAGATCGGTCTCCGATCCCTGCCCGACAAAGCGCATGTTCAGGATCCGTTCGAAACGGACCGGATCGCTTTT
>MGQD01000166.1:574-681 GCA_001797695.1 Deltaproteobacteria bacterium RBG_13_49_15
CGCCGAACTTTCCCTCTCCAAATTGGAAAAAAACCTTTCGATATCGTTAAAATCGGCACGATCCAGGTTGACCCGGTGGCTCCTGGAAAGATCGAAAGCGATCGGCG
>MGQD01000166.1:716-838 GCA_001797695.1 Deltaproteobacteria bacterium RBG_13_49_15
CAAGCGGCGATGCAACGGCATGTCGAACAGCCCTTTCGGCCGCTCCCTTATCCAGAGGCATGGTCCCGCCTAAGAAATAATTCGGATCCAGATATCCGAGCAGCAGGTCGGCATCCGTGACG
>MGQD01000166.1:1149-4768 GCA_001797695.1 Deltaproteobacteria bacterium RBG_13_49_15
CAACTTCCCCGGCATTGAGAGGCCGGATGATGCGGCCGTCACTTGCGATCCGTTCGTCGACCTCCTTTCGGAAAGGTCGCGGGACAAGCGGTTCGGGATATTCGGAAAAGATATCGTAAGCATCATACCGGAGCTCTCTCCCCAACTCTAAAACATCCCTGAACCCCTGTGTTGTAATCAGACCGGTTTTGGCCCCTTTTCGCTCAATAATGGCATTGATGACGAGTGTCGTTCCGTGAATGATTTCATTGAGGCGGGAGACGATGTCCGGATGCCGCCCGGCAATTTCGCGAATCCCGAGCAGAACCGCTTCCGAAGGGTCGGCAGGCGTGGTCAGACACTTGTTGATATAACATTTTCCGGTATCGTCATCCATGACAACGAAATCGGTGAAGGTCCCGCCGATATCACACCCCAGCCGGCATCCGCTCAAACGACCTTTTTTCTTTGGTGTTTTCATCGTTTCCTTTTTGTTATCGTCATCGCAACAGGGGTCCATCCGTCGAAGCTGAAATCCTAAAAAATGCTCGGTTCCCGCCATTCTCCGAAAACATCCCTGAACACTCCGGTCATCTCCCCTACCGTAGCATAGGACCGGCAGCATTTCACCAGATCGGGCATAACGTTTTTTCCTTCCCTGACGCTTTGCTCCAGCTTCTTCAGGGCGCTTTTGACTTCCCGGCGGTTGCGCTCCTTTCGAAGCGTTTTCAGGCTTTCAATCTGTTTTTTGGCCCATGTTTCATCGTATTCATGCAGCTCCACTTCAGGATGCTCCCCTTCGGTATACTTATTGACGCCGACCTTGATAATCTCATTATTTTGCAATCCCTTTTCGAATTCATAAGCCTGACGGGTGACTTCCCGCTGAACAGCCCCGGCTTCCACTGCTTTTTCCATTCCGCCCATCTCCTGAATCCGCTTCATCTCTGAAACGATTTTCTCCTCCATCTGTTTGGTCAGCGCTTCGATAAAATACGATCCGGCCAGCGGGTCCACCGTATCCCTCATGCCTATTTCCTCCATCAGGATTTCCAGTGTTCTCAGGGAAAGTAACGCCGCTCTTGGAGTGGGAATGGTAAATGCTTCATCAAATGAACACAACGCCGTGGTCTGGGCGCCGCCGAGGGCTGCGGCAAGCGCATAATAGGCCCCACGGATGATGTTGTTCTCCGGCTGTTCCTTGGTCAAACCGCTTCCGCCGCCGCCGAAAAGACCTCTTAAAAAAAGGTTCTTGTTCTCCTTGACCCCGTAATCCTCCCTGAGCATCTTCGCCCAGAGCTTGCGCGCCGCCCGGAACTTTGCCACCTGTTCCCAGAGGTTTCCAAAGACATTCAGGTTAAAGGAAAACCGCCCGACAAACGATTCGGGCTTAAGACCTCTGGCGCTCACGTTGTCGATATACGCCCTGGCGATTTCAAAAGCGAATGCAATTTCCTGAATAGGGGTAGCGCCGGATTCCCTGATGTGATATCCGCAAACGCTCACCGGGTTACAGCGGGGAAGCTCTTTTACGGCATATTCGATGCAGTCGCCCACCAGCCGAACAGCCGGTTCCACCGGAAAAATCCATGCCCCCCTCCCGATCATCTCTTTGAGGATATCGTTTTGGGGCGTGGCGCTGATCTTTTCCTTGGCATACCCGAATCGCTCCGCAACCGCCTGATACATGGCCAGCATCACCGAGGCATTGGCATTAATCGTGAGTCCCGACCCGATCCGGTCAAAGGGGATATCTTTAAAAGCGATTTCAAAATCCCTCAGCGAGTCCACCGCCATCCCTACCCTCCCCACTTCTCCCCGGGCTTTGGGATCGTCCGAATCGAGCCCCATCTGAGTTGGGAGGTCGAAAGCCACATTCAACCCTGTCTGGCCGTGGGATATCATCCATTTGAACCGCTGATTCGTTTCCTCCGGCGTACCGAAACCGGTATACTGCCGGGTTGTCCAGGCACGGCTCCGATACCCTTGCGGATGCAGGCTTCGTGTAAACGGATACTCCCCCGGATCGCCCAAATCCATTTTATAATCAAATCCCAAATCCTTCAGATCTTCGGGGCCATAGGATGGTTTGATACGAATCCCGGACTGATAAATAACCTCTTTAATCGCATCCTTTTCATCTCGAATGTATCTCGCTACACCCATGTGCTGTTCTCCCTAAAATAAATCCCGGATCGTTTTGGCAATCTCCTTAAAGGAGGTCCCTCCTGGAAAAACCGCATGAACACCGATTTTCTTCAGTTTCGGAATATCCTTTTTCGGGATTACCCCTCCGACGGCGACCTTGACGTCATCCATTTTCTCGGCCTTCAACCGTTCCATCAGCCGGAGGCTTATGGGAAGGTGAGCGCCGGTCATGATGCTCAACCCGATCACGTCTGCGGATTCCTGAATCGCGCTAGAGACGATCTGATCGATGCTCTGGTGAAGGCCCGTATAGGCGACTTCCATTCCCGCATCCCGAAGCGCAAGCGCCACCACCTTGGCGCCGCGATCATGACCATCCAGATCCGGCTTTGCGATCAGAACTCGTATTTTCTTTTTTTCGTTCATCGGTGTTTCCCTTTTTCATTTGAACCCCGGCTTTCGGATCTCCCCTCATCAAAGGAGCGGATTACGGCCGCCTCCCCTCGCAGGATATGCTCCCGGACCAGCTTTTCCACACCGTCGGCATCCCGCCTTCTGATGAAATCAAGCATGAGTTTATGATCCTCATTGCTGACCCTGGCGAGATCTTGGTCCTTCAAAATCATCTGGCGAAAACGATAAATCTGATCCCTCAGGTCGTTGATCATTTTATTGAGCTTGGGGCTTCTGCTGAGGGCATAAAGAAGATCGTGGAATTCCGTGTTGATCCGCGTCAGCTCGTCCAATGTTCCCTTTTTGAGATGCATCTCGTATTCATCAATTTTTTCCTCCAAAGCCGCCAGATCCTTCCCTTCATGTTCGACGGCTGAAAGCTTTGCGGCGTAACTTTCGAGAACGCAGCGGATGCCGAACGTTTCCTTTATTTCCTGCCGGGTCAGCCCGAGCACGATGAAGCCGCCCCGCGGCAACTTCTTTAAAAACCCTTCCCGCTCCAGCTTGTGTATGGCTTCTCGAACCGGAGTCCGGCTGATCCTCAGGGTATCGGCGATCCGGTTTTCCACCAGCCGGTTTTCCGGCTGGATATCCCCCCTGATAATGGCCTGTTTAAGGGTTTCAAATACCTTGTCCCCTAGTGATTTTCTCTCATAATTCCGACGGAACGGTTTCAATCCAGGAACACGGACAACCATCGTTTTTACCACCAGTTCCTTTTTAGAGTCCGGCCCAGCGGGCGATATTGGTTTGAAGGACTTCGTGAGTCCCGCCGCCGTTTAATAAAAACCGGCTATCCCGATAATATCGCTGCACCGGATATTCCATGGAATACCCATATGCTCCGAATATCCGCGTCGCTTCATCGGCTGCCTTGCAGGCCGCCTCGGTGGCGAAATATTTGGCCATTGTGGCTTCCTTCAAACACGGGATATTCCCGTCGATCATCTTTGTCGCCCGGTAGGTCAAAAGCCTCGCCGCTTCAAGGTCCGTGGCCATATTGGCAATTTTGGATTGGATGAGCTGGTATTCGCCGATC
>MGQD01000166.1:5118-5235 GCA_001797695.1 Deltaproteobacteria bacterium RBG_13_49_15
CTTTTGGAATGACCTCAAGGTCCACAAACCGGGCCATGCTTTTTCGAATGATCTCTTCAGGATTCGACCTGATCATTGGCGATTTCCTTTCGATACGAAGCGTCATCGCGCCGTATA
>MGQD01000166.1:5289-5498 GCA_001797695.1 Deltaproteobacteria bacterium RBG_13_49_15
CGGCCGGTCTGCCCCACCTGGTTTTCCGGAGCGATCCACCCCTCTTCCACCGCCACCCTCGTTCCGGCCACCGCTCCGCCCATGATCTCCGCCAGTTCCCGTAAAACCGCAAACCCTCCCCGATCACCAACACCTCTTCCGCCGGCAACGATCACCTTTGCCTCGGAAATACCGGCTTCCTTCCGCGTTTCCCGAACAGCCTCCAGGAC
>MGQD01000166.1:5509-8253 GCA_001797695.1 Deltaproteobacteria bacterium RBG_13_49_15
GAGTTCCGTACAATCGGCCGTAAGCCCGACACCCACGCGCCGGGATACCCGGGGCGCCAGATCGCGACCGACATGTGAGGCCCCCATCAGAAAAATATTCGGCTTATACGTGTTCACCAGCTCTTCAATTACATCGGTATAGGCCAGGGTGCGGTAATCCTTCAGCAATTCATGCTGGACCAGATACACTTTCCGGGCGCCGAACTTGACCAGTGCTCCCGCAAGCCCGGAAATCTGATACCCCAGAAGAACCGCGCATACTTCTTGCCCAAGCTCTTCCCCCAGTTCCCGGGCTTTCCCCAAAAGTTCGAGTGAAACCGGGTTCAAGCGTCCATCCCGTTGTTCGGCAAAAACCCAGATGCCGTTCCGGTCCGAAAAATCCGGAATGATCTTCGGTGCGGCATCCGTGCAGATCGCCTTTTTCTTACATACCTCAAGACAGGCGCCGCACGACGTGCACCGTTCCAAAATTTCCGCCTTATCGTTTTTAAGATCGATGGCGCTATAGGGGCAGGCGGCAATACAGCGCCGGCATCCGTCACATAAGTCTTTTTCAACCCAAACGATCATCTTTATCTCCAATCGATAGCAACCGATTCACCGGTTTTCGCCTGTCGATTCATCAGCTCTTTTCGTTTGATCCTCCTACCCTTCGCCTCCTCCTAAATCCGGCATGTGGATGCAAATGCCTTGCATGCAGTGGCGCCTTCGCTCTCTTTCAGTTTCTGAATCAACTCCCGAACCACGGCCTCGGTCGTCCCCTCCAATATTTTCCCTTCTCTTTTAAATTTCGGTGCAAAGGTCTTGATGACATGGGTGAGCGATCCTTCCAGTCCGACCTGATCGGTTTTCACTCCGATATCGGCCGCATTCCAGATCTGTATCGGCGCCTTGTCACGGCAGGCGCGGATCAACCGGTCGATCATCGGATATCGCGGTCGATTCAGTTCGCCGATAACCGTCAGAAGCGCCGGAAGCCGGCAATGGATCCGTTCGAATCCGTCTTCAAGACGCCGTTTGACGATGACATGCCGTTCATGGACTTCTTCAATTTCGGACACATACGTCACTTGCGGAATTCGAAGATAATCGGCCACCTGTGGTCCGATCTGGGCGGTATCCCCGTCAATGGCCTGACGCCCGCAAAAAACGATATCATACTGCTTTATTTTTTCGATGGTCCTTCCAAGCGTAAAGGAGGTGGCCCACGTGTCGGCTCCGGCAAAAGCCTTATCCGTGAGAAGGATCCCCTCATCCGCCCCCATTCCGATGGCCTCTGAAATCACATCGATGGCCTGCTGAGGACCCATTGAGACGACCGTCACCTTTCCGCCGCAGGCTTCTTTCAGCGTTATGGCGGCTTCCACGGCATGAAGGTCGTCCGGGTTCATGATGCTTAAAAGCCCTTCTCTGATCAGGTTTCCCGTCTTTGGATCCAGCTCGACGCGGGTTGTGTTCGGAACCTGCTTGATCAACACGATGATGTTCATTTACAAATCTCCATCACGCGGTTTTAGATAATCCCTTTTTCTTTCAAATCTTCAAACTCCTTTTCCGAATAATCCAGCACTGCTCCATAGATGAGGCGATTCTGTTCCCCGAACCGGGGCGGAAAGGTCAATTCGCGGCCTTTTTGTTCGACAAAGGGGGTTATATACGGCGGAGGGGCCAATGTAATCCGTTTTCCGGTTTTCGGATCTGTTGAAAAAAGAAGCCGTTTTTGAACCAATGGGTCCTGAATGACTTCGCCGATGGTCTTGATACTGCTGATGGGCACTGTAATCGATTGGAAAAGATCATGCAACATTTCAGTGGTGTGCCTGCTCGTGATGGAATTAATCTGCTGATTGAGGTGCGCCACGTCGGCGATCCGTCCGGCGTTCTTTTCGTATTCGGGTTTGTCGAGGGTTTTGAATATCTCCTGGGATACCATCATTTTCCACTGCCGGTCGTTCCCCACCGCCATGTAGACATAACCGTTTTTGGTCCGGAATACGGATACGGGAGAGAAGAATTCATGAGTGTTTCCCCTTCTTGTGGTCGGTTTTCCGAATGTAGCGGTCATTGTGATTGGAACGGTCAGCCAGGAAACCGAGGATTCAAACATGGAAAGATTGATGCATGTCCCCTCCCCGGTTTTTTCTCGAACAAAAAGAGCCTTCATCACCATTCCATAAGCGTGTTCACTGGTCCCCATGTCCGGCAAAGGGATGCCGATCGCCTGAGGATCTCCTCCGGCTTCCCCCGTCATTTCCATCAACCCGGACCGGGCCTGCAAAATAGGGTCATAAGCCGCTTCATTGCTTTCCGGGCCGAATCCCGTTACGCCAAGCCAGATGAGATCCTTTTTAGCGGATTTCAACGTGTCAAAATCGATTCCGAGTTTCTGATAGTTTCTGGGGAGCTGGTTGGTTGTAAAAATGTCCACATTCAGTTTCTTGATGAGGGACCGAAGGATTTCACGCCCCCTGGGCTCGGCCAGGTTCAACGTCAGCGCTTCTTTCCCGGCATTGATGCATAAAAAGTAAGAGTTCATCCGTTCTTCGTTTAAAACATTTTCGCCGATCAGCCGGTTGGGGTCCCCATAAATCGGATGTTCAAGGCGGATAACGCGCATTCCGTCCTGGGCAAGTCTGTATGTCAGATAGGGTAAAACAGTCGCTTGTTCCAAGGATAATACCGTCAGGTGAGTGAATCCCTTCATCAATTGGGCTCCTTTTTGGATTTTTGAAGAGAACCTTCTG
>MGQD01000167.1 GCA_001797695.1 Deltaproteobacteria bacterium RBG_13_49_15
CTTCGTGGATTTGCAATGGCTGCATGTGCTGAGCGAAAAGATCTTGACAGCGGGTTGGGTCATTTTGAATTTCCTTTTCTTTGAAAATGATTATCCGATTGATTTTTAAGTCATCCCTTTTCAGTACGGTCAGGTCGCTAGTAGGTCCGGATCACGATTTCATCTACGGTTTTCCGCCACTTCGGGGGCTGGAGCGTCTTTTGGGCGTCGAAATGCCCTACCGCCAGAAGGAGCGGTATCCAGAAGTTGTCGGCGATATTGAAGGCATTTCTCACACCGTCGTGATCAAAGCCGTCCATCGGATGCGTATCAAGACCGAGGCTTTTTCCCGCGAACATGAGCGCCATGGCGAAAAACCCGGCGTTCTTGCAGGCAAAGGCTTGTTTTTTCTCATCATTTCCGCCATAAATGGTTTTGCAGGCATTTAAAAACCAGTCGTGCTGGTTTTCGTTCATGATCCCGGAATTTACCATTTCCTTAAAATTTTTTTCGACAAAAAAATGCCCCTGCTTCCATGCATCCCGGTCTC
Organism: Deltaproteobacteria bacterium RBG_13_49_15; assembly: GCA_001797695.1. GTDB lineage: Bacteria > Desulfobacterota > Desulfobacteria > Desulfobacterales > UBA2156 > RBG-13-49-15. Next base: position 530 of record MGQD01000167.1, read on the forward strand.
CCAGAACGATGAAAACGACCGGAGCTTCACTCACCTTGGGTTGGTCCCAGGCAAGCTTTCGAAGGCGCTGTTTATCCTCCGGGTCCTTTACGATAATGAGGCTCCATGGTTGAAGGTTGAAACTGGAAGGGGCTTTTGCAGCCAGCTCGATCATCTCGTTTATGAGTGAATCCGGGACCCCTTTGCCCGGGTCGAAAAAGTTAACCGCTCGTCTTTGTGAAACAACTTCTTTGAAGTTCATGATTTCCTCCTTTGTTTGACCTTTCCTGAACTCAGGCTGCGATTTCACCGGCTCATGTGAAACCGGCGCCTGCCGTGCATGTGTAGCAATGCTCTCCGGTGGCAATGGGGATGCCGGGCTCAGGGGGAAGGTGAATTTGTGAGACATGGATTTTCCGTTTATTTAAAGGCAATCCGGCCGCCTGGTTGAAATCGCAGTCGAACAGGTATCCGTCCCAGGAAACGGAAACTAGTGTCCGGCACATAAGGCATTCAACGGCACGGGGGTTAAATGCCGATACCAGCTTTTCCATATAAGGTCCATAATTTCCGGACCGGATCAGCCATTCCCGGTAACGTCCTAGGGGGACATTGGCAAAGCTGAAAAGGCGGTTGAATCCGGCTTCCCATTTCTGCAGAAGTATCCGTTTAAATCGATTCTCCAGTTCCGTCTGTGGGGACGACGGGAGAAATGCGCCGGAAGGGTTTGCGACAAGATTCAGTTCAAGTCCGGTCCCTTCCCGGCCGTATCCCAGATCATTTAGTATCCTGATCATTTCAAGGCTTTTCCGGAAAACCCCTTTTCCCCTTATCGCTTCTGTCTGAGGTTCGTTTAGCGACGGAAAGGAGGCCGTGATGACGGTTTTAAAACGGACAAGGCGATCCAGAAGCCCTTCCTGATGTTCGAAAAGAGCGATCAGGTTGGAACGGAGTATCATTTTGGGAGAAAGCCAGGAAAGCCGTTCCATAAAAAAGGGGAGGTCCGGATGAAGCTCAGGGGCTCCTCCGGTGATATCGACGGTTTCGAAACCGTCGCTTTTTACAAACCGGAGGACCTCCGTCATCGTCTTTTTGCTCATCATCTCATGGCGATGGGGTCCGGCATCGAGATGGCAGTGGGTGCATGTCTGATTGCACTTCAGGCCGATGTTGACCTGCAATGTATCGGCATTCTTACGAAAAAGATTCAATCCACTGCGGGTAAGAGCAAGCGGGAACGGAGGAATCATCGGGAAGTCCGGATCTATTTTTTGAGCGGGGAAAGTCATTTCCTCTTTCCTTTATGCGTTCATCCGTTTCCGATCACATGGAGATTTTTTTCACCGCATTTCGCATCTGAACGCCGTGCACAAGAGAAGCGCCCCCCCGTATGGCCACCGCAACATGGATCGCCTCCGTCATTTCACCGAGCCCGGCTCCTTTTTCAAGACAGGCCTGAGTATACGCATCGATGCAGTAGGGACACTGAACGGCATGTGCCACCGCCAGTGCGATCAGCGATTTTTCTCTCCCGGTGAGCTCTCCTTCGGAGAAGACCGCACTATAATATTTGAAAAAATGTTTTGCAAGCTCCGGAGCATCGTTTCCGATCTCGCTGAATTTCGGCAGATCCGCCGGATTGTAGTATGATTCCATTTTCCGTATCTCCTTTAGGCAATTAGTTGGGCCTTTTTCGACCCTAGGTTAAGATCCAGACAATCCTTTGCTTTCAGCGCCAAAGTTGAATGAGACGGGCTTCGTTCGATAAAACTCATCAGATCTTCGAAGACGTCGATATCATGCAGTTTTGGCAGGATATGCACGGAACATCCTTTTTTTTTAAAAACAGCCATGGTCTTGCAAAAAACCGAATCCTTTCCCCATGCCATATCTTTGAATGCTTCAGCAGAAAACGATCCGGATCGAAATCCGATGAGATAGTACCCTCCATCGGCGCTAGGTCCGATAACGGTGTCATTCCGATCCAAGGCCAGAACCGATTCATGAAGGATCCTCTCAGACAGTTCGGGGATGTCACATCCGATCAGGAGCACTCTTCCGAAGCCGTCTGTAAACGAGCGCCGGAAAGCATTCGCCATCCGCTCACCCAAAGTTGCCCCTTCCTGTGGAAGATAGGCAAACCGGGACCCAATCCATCGGGAAACCTGTTCATGGCGCTCCGGGGGATGGTAATGGATCCGGATGGGATATCCGGATGATTCCAGAATGGAAATCAGATGCTCGACGATCGCCCGATAGAACTCAAGGGATTTGGTTTCACCGAGTCTTTTCGCAAGCCGGGTTTTAACCTTCCCTTTTTCCGGAGCTCTCACGAACATGATCACGCAGGGCCGGCCGTATCCTGATGGCGCGGGCGCTTTGTCCGGAGGTTGGTTTTTTCCCAGGATGGACTTTGAAAAAGGATGGGAAGTCATATCGGCCGGTGTCATGATTTACGGGTCTCCGCACTCTCCGGATTTCCGAGTGCGAAATCGAGGCTAAGAAGCATCGCCGGGGCGGACCCCGGATGGCTCTGCATGGCCGGTATGAAGGATTTGAGGGTGGATTCGGCGATATGCGCCAAATCCCGACGATCGGTATGCCGGGCCAGCCGGTATAATGCAATAGTTGCCACAGAGCCGGCGGAAGGGATGACGCCGTCGTGGGTTTCCTTGAACCTGGCAATGAGATTCGGGTCCGGGAAATGGGGGTTTGTAAAAAAACCGCCGTTTGCGGAATCATAAAACCGCCTGATCAGAATTTCTGAAAGCTCCAGGGCCCAATCGAGCCATCGGGGATCAGGACCGGACTCGTAGAGGTCCAATACCCCATGGATTAGAAAAGCATAATCGCCTGCCGGCGCTTCGATCTTGCGATCCCCATCCCTCCAGATCCGGAAAAGGCGTTTTTCTTCCGGATCGAACAAACTCGTTTTGATGAATTCGGCGCACCTGGATCCCGCAATCAGATATTTTTTGTCGCCAAGAACCTGAAATGCCTTTGCCAGCGCAGAGATCATCATTCCATTCCATTCGGTGATGATCTTGTCGTCGAGATGAGGACGCGGCCTTTTGTTCCGGTATTCGAGAAGCCGCATGTTTGCTTGTTCAAGTATCCCGGTTACGGCGGGGACGGACATGCCGAATTTCCGGGCTGTTTCCTCAATGCTTTTTTCACGATACAGAATGTTTTTCCCCCGGAATTCGCCATAAGGGTCGTTTTCAACATTTCCACCGGGGCGAAGCCCATACCGATACGAAACGATGCCGGCATCCCGGTCTCCCAGAAGATCTTTTACCTCGGAAAGAGGCCATACATAAAAAGCTCCTTCTTCTTTCTTCCCTATGACCGCCTCCCGGGAAGCGCTGTCCGCATTTGACGGCAAACTGTCCGCATCTTCGGCGCTGAAAAACCCTCCTTCCGGATGACTCATGTCCCGCAGGATATAAAGGATGGTCTCTTCGGCGGTTTTTTTGAAAAAAAGATCTCCGGTGATCCGAAAGGCTTCGAGATAGCTGCAAATCAATTGCGCATTATCATAGAGCATTTTTTCAAAATGAGGGACGAGCCATCTCGAATCCGTGGAATACCGGTGAAACCCGCCTCCCAACTGATCGAAGATGCCTCCTCTTGCCATCCCCCGAAGGGTCAATAGCGCCATTTGAAGCGCTTTTTGACCCTCTGTCCGTTTACTGCGACCGGCGTGAGCGTGGTAAGACAGGAGAAACGACAGAATGGAAGGGGAGGGGAATTTGGGAGCACGGGAAAATCCACCCCAGACCTTGTCATGGCTCTTTTCAAACGCTTTAAAAGCGGCCTCCGGAAGATCCGGATCGATCTTCTGGGATCCGCTGCCGCTGGATGCAATAGAGATAATCAATTGTGTGAGTTCATCGGCGGAATCCATGATCTTAAGGTGCTGAGCCGGATCAGCCCAGGCTTTTGCCAGCATGCGCAACAGATCGGGCCAGGATATTCTGCCGGGTCCGGGTTCAGGGGAAAAATACGTTCCTCCGAAAAAGGGTTTGAGTTCGGGTGTTAGAAAAACATTCAACGGCCATCCGGCGGAACCGGTGAGAGACGACACCGCGGTTATATAAATATGATCCAGATCGGGCCGCTCCTCCCTGTCCAGCTTGATGCAAACGAAATGGCTATTCATGGTTTCGGCTATTTTCGGATCGTTGAAGGATTCCCTTTCCATCACATGGCACCAATGGCAGGTCGAATACCCGATGGAGAGAAGGATCGGCTTGTTTTCCGATCTGGCTCTTGAAAATGCCTCTTCGCACCAGGGATACCAATCGACCGGATTGCGCGCGTGCTGGAGCAGATAAGGGCTTTTCTCGTTGATCAGTCTATTGGCCATGGATTGCACACTTCATTCATTATTTCTTAAGTTTTCCAAGTTCTTTCATCAATGTCCCCAGATCCGGTCTTTTGTTGATGTCGCTTACATCGATGTAACGAATGATTTGTTCTTTGTCGATGACAAACAAGGCCCGATCCGCGGTTCCGTCGGATCGAAGCACTCCGAACGCGCCGGCAGCCGCGCCGTGAGGCCAGAAGTCGGAAAGGACATGGAACCAAAGAGCCCCCATCTGTTTTGTCCAGGCATAAAGGGTGGGTATGTTATCCGTCGAGATCCCCAGCAACATGGCGTCCTGTTCTTCGAAAAGCTCCCTGGCGATGTTGTAGCCGGGCCATTGATCCGAGCAGACCGGAGTCCATGCCGCTGGAACAAACGAGATCACCACGTTTTTCTTCCCTTTAAAAAGGCTCAGGGAAACGGCTTGTCCCGAAAGTGAGCGAAGCGTGAAATCCGGAGCTTTATCCCCGACCTTGACTTTCAGGATGCTGTCTACGGGCTTGAGAGGGCCGGGATTATAAACAGTATCCTTGAAAACGTCCGACAAGCCGAAAGCAGATGAAATGAAAAGAAATAACAAAACGGCACATATCCCCATTCCCATGGTTTTTCTCATGACAAGCCTCCTCATTTAATACCGGATAGTTTCACGATTTCGTTTAAGAAGGATTCGGCATTTTCGAAACCGCCGAGTTTTGAGTAAAAAACGGTTCCGGTCTTGCCTCCCCCGGGCTTAATTCCGAAAAAATAAGGAGTTCTGACCTCCCCGATTTGATTGTGGATGGTAAAATCAGGATCTTCGAACAGGGGAAACCGGATCTGATACTTCTTTTGGAATACGGCCACCTCGTAAGCGCTGTTCCCGGCGCCGATTCCGATGAGTTTGATCTTCTCTTTCAGGGCCGTGTTTTTGGTCAATTTCTCGAAC
>MGQD01000168.1:0-10315 GCA_001797695.1 Deltaproteobacteria bacterium RBG_13_49_15
TATAGAACAAAAAAATCCGGTTCTAATGACTAAGAACCCAAAATGCATGATCGCCCTGTTGAATCAGGAGTGATATATTCGATGCAAAGTACCCGGAGCCTTTTGCAGGGAATCGCGACAGGGACAGCAGGCATCACGAAGCAAAATCCTGCACCCTGGGCACCCTCATCAAGGCGGAGCTGAGCGAATCGAAATTTCTAAAAAAGATCAGCACTTCGGATGAAGACATTGCAGGCCAAATCAAGCGGATTAAAAAAGATACAGATAAACACAATATCATGCTGGTAAATTATTCCAAAAGGGTCGTCTTACACGCCATTACATTACGTCAGAGAGATCTCGTAATAAAGTCGTATAGCAAAAGATCGCTTTCAACCAGGGGGTTGAGTATCGATCGGATCTCCGGATTGTCGTAGGAGAACAAATTTCGCCCCGAGGATCTATTAAATACCGTCGGCTTTATTTTTTCAATACGATAGACGCTGCAAACCGTGTCTATGAATTGATCAAATTTTTCCGTCAAGCCGATGATTTTAAAGCGACCAAGATTTTTTTTTGCATTCTCAAAATCGGCAACAGTTACTTTTTCAGGCCGGATGTTGAGAAAATATCTCGTCTGAAGGTTATCAAAAAAATCAATCTCAATGCCGTTTAGGTTGTCAACCATCTCTCTCAACTGCTTCTTGTCACCAAAATCCATTCGGTTCAATTTCAAAGCGATTTCCCGGACAACCGGGTGATGGCTCAAGAAGAAGCCGCTTGTCGGATCGGATGCAATATTTTTTACCCATTTGATATGGGAATGCAGGTGCCGGAAGGGTTCTCTTGCCAGAGTCAGCAGATCAAATCCGGAAATGTCGAACATCTCTCCGATGTCTTTCAGGGTCAAATGCCCGGAAAGATAGTTCTTTTCCCTGGTTAAAGAGGGGTATAAGGATTTGTCGAGAGTCTGAATTTGTGTGATGGCCTTTTCCTTAGGAAAATGAAGGCGACAGAAGGCATCAAACGAAATTCCTGCTGTTTTTGGAATGTGCATGAAAAAAATCTTCGGCAATATGCCTTCCATGACTCTGGGGATCTGATTCGATGGAATCCGCCGAAGGGGTTTTTTAATTTGGTTTACGTATATATATAAAAATTTGTGATGTTTAATCGGAATATCCGGCGGGAGTTGGAAATCAAATCCGCAGAAGCCGCTTGGGTGCAAATTGTAGGATTTCAAGTCATCTCGGAAATCCGCAGCAAGAATTGTCCCGATCTCCCGGTCGTCAATAACAAAACGTAATTTCACGGGTTCGCTCGGGGCATTGAAATCAAAACACCAACCCGAGACGTTTTGGTTGTTTACCCGGTCGATGGAACAGAGCATGTGCGCCCTTTTCCAGAAAAAAAACGAATGGTCCTTGAAAAGATTCCAATGCATTTCGTGGTTCGGGTAACTGAAGATCCCAGTTATCGGCAAATCTTTTGCCGGTTCATGAATCCGATCGTAAAAATACAGATCAACACCTTGGCAAACTCATTCGAACCGGTGTGGCAGATACGCTCAATCCAGATAACTTAAAATGTAGCTGATTTTGACAGGGATTGCAAATGTTGTCGTCTAACTCCCTTCTCTTTGTATATGCAGATCAGGATACCGGACATCCCCGGACCAGGTGACCCGGTAGCCACGATTTTCAGAAACCGAGACCACATAGGCGTCCTTGACTTCTCCGTTGCCTTGGGCGGCGATATAATCGTCATGGTTCGACCAGTGATGATTGTCCCACTTTCCGTCAGGAAGACATGATCCGGCATCAAGCTTAAAGATTTCGTCCCCATCGAAATTTCTGATAAGCATTTCCTTGTGACCATCCCGGTTTTGCATCAGTTTTTTTCCATCCGGGGACCCCCCCGGGGAACATCCCCGGCCATATTGCTTGACATGCCGTCTTTCCAAATCTATCGAATACAGCCGGTGTCCCTGTCGAATGGCAATACGATCCCCTTTTGAAGAAATACCGGGTTCCCCGTCAAACCTGCGGGAAGTTTCTATAGGACGCATCGTGCCGTTGTCGATCCTCACCGCCCAGAGTCCTTTATCCGGGTTGATGAAAAGGATTTCTATGCCGTTGGTGTGAAACTCGATCGGGCAGTTCCTGGTTTTGTTCGGGATCTGCAACAATCTTTTTTTCCCTTTCCCATCGTTTTGCATTACGAAAATCTCGCCTTTCCGATAAACAGCAATCCGTTTTCCTGATGGATCCCAACGTGCGTAATCCCCTTCCCCCAAATCCATCGGAATCCATTCCCCGACTTTTTGCCGAAAAACCCGCCCTGATTTGGTGAATAAAATATGCCCTTTAATCCGGCCGGACAATTTTACAATCGCCTTTTTCTCCTGTTCCGAAATAATCACAGGATTCTCCGCAGGCGCCTTAATCGAAAGAGTCCGTTGATGCCCGTTTTCATTTTTCACCAGCTCCATGTGGCTGCCTAAGGTGAACGACAGGAAGAGCATGCCGATCGTTGAAGCCACAAAAAGGGAAAGGCGCACAAAAAAACCATACAGGGGCGGCCGTCTTCCGGAAAAGGGTTTTGCCTTGCCTATTCCCGGAATCATCAGGAGAAGCAAAGCCATAACGCCAAGCGAATATCCATAGACCTGAGTGATCAGATGATGGCTGATCCCCGTGCTTACGGCCAGTTGTTTTGGAAAGCCCAAAACACTGAATATCATCGCCCATGCCCCTTCATAAGCACCGAAGGCAGCGATTCCGCTTATGGGAAGGCTCGCCGCAAATTCGGCGCTACTGGCGCTTAGAAAAAATCTTGCCAATCCGATCTCTCTCCATGTGTATCCTTGAGAACTCAAGAGCGCCAGAAGCAAAAAGAAAAGCTTCCCGTATTTGTATATCCTGCCTGCTATCGAAAGGAGAAAGACTTGAACATACACCCCGCTTTTTTTTATGTCGTCAACCTGACGGGCGGTATCGTCGAATCGATCGGCCGTTTTGGTTAACGGAGAAAAAAACCGAAACGCCCGTCCGAAAAGCCTGAACAGCTTGGAAAGATATCGAAGGGTGGCGCATAGAGCAATTCCTGAAACGATGAGAAAGATGATGATGAACCATTCGGTTAAAAACGTTTTGTTTGACACAAACAAGGATAGCAAGAGTAGAGGGAAAATAGCGAGCATATCGAAAACAAACGCCAGGATAAAACCCGAGAGAGCTTTGTCAATACGGACTTCCAACCGTCCTGTGAGAATGAGCACGTAAGAGAGCGACCCAACCCTGGCGGGAAGGAGATCGGAAAAAAGATTTCGTACGGTGGTCACCAGGAAAAGGGTTGATATGGGCAGGCTTATCCTGCAAGATGCGAGGAGAATCGAATAGCGCCATGTCTGAATCATCGTATGTGTAAGGGAGAGAATAATGAAACACACTGTGGGAGCCAGTGCGATATTTCGAATTAAAGAGGTCACTTCATCAAAGGAAACAATCCTGAATAGAAGACTTGATACGATAATTGTCATCAGGATCGATCCCATGAAGTAGATCACGGTTTTCAGGGACAAAAATTTATTTTTATAACTCATGGATATCCTTTTAAAAAGCAGCGCTGTTTCGCTTGGGGAGAATGGGCGTTATACTCTAAAACGGCGGTTCGATTTTCAGTAGAGAATCTTTAAAAACTTTAATCGAGTCTTTGCCCGAAGTCGAGGCTTTTTTTCGCGTCCCGGGGAGGGGCCAAGGATAACCATAGAAATTAGCTCAGGCGTTAGATAAATACAAGCAGTTGAATTTTACTCCATCAATCTGTTACCTGTCCGTTGTGAGTCCTTATTTAATATCCTTTGTTAGTCTCTCTAATCTGACGAAAAGCAAAAAGATAATCTGATATTGATGCGACCATTGAGAATCAAAAGAAAATTAATGCACCTGGTTTTTTTTATAATCGAGCCAAATGAAGAATTGAGATTGTTGGGTTTTTCCAGCTTTCTCCCACAAACTTAAACCGGCGCCCCGGATAAGGAAGGCGGAAGTTGTGTGCAAAAATTTCGTTGACAAATAAGCATTTGGATGGAGTATCAATTATCGAAAGCGCAATCGGCTGTCAACAAGGAATTTGGGATAAAACCGTCAATTGACTGAACAGACTCTCGTATTGTAAGATAAAATAACCTCTTTGCAGGAATTTTCGGTAATCAATCGGATCACCATCACCTAGCACTGTAAGGAGAATTTTTTCAATCTGTTTCTACGTCGCCCAATATAAAAAGCGTTTTTAAACAAAGATAGGATTCATTAATGTCAAATTTATCATTATTCCGCTCACCCCTTTTCATTATCATATTCACCGCTCTTTCCATCCTATTATGCGAGATTATGGTGATGTTGTTGATTTCATACATGCCATCCTTTTCCCCCCGGCTCATCAGTCTGACCGATATCATTTCGCACGTAGTTATTCTGGTCCCCTCTTTTTATTTTTTCCTTTTTCGTCCTTTGCTTTACCATATTAAGGAAAGAAACTCGGCGGTCTTGGAATTGCAAAAGAGCGAAGAGAAACTGGCATGGATTATGAATTCCTTAACGGACTTCATTTTTGTTGTCGACGATCGCATGAATATTATCTGGGCCAATAAGGCTGCTTTCGACTTGCTGGGAAAGAATTTAATCGGCAAATCACTTGAAACGGCTTTCGAGTTCAAGCGTTGGCCCAGTTTCCATGATAAAGTTCGAACTTGTCTTGTAAGCTGCAAAAGAAACGAATTTGAATTAAAAATTGAAGAAAATAACGAAACTTCCATGTTTTTGCTGGGAATATCCTTTGTCGCTGCGTGGAAAAAAGACGGATCACCCGCCTCCGCTATAATCGTTCTGAGAGATATCACCGAAACAAAGAAACTCCAGGAGGAAAGCTTTCGGGCTCACCAGCTTGCATCGATTGGAGAACTGGCGGCGGGCGTTGCTCATGAAATCAATAATCCCATCAATGGGATCATCAATTGCGCGCAGATGTTGCTGGATGAGAATGGATTAAACAACGATCGGATTGAAATCCTGCATCGTATCATCACCGCCGGACATCGAATCGCCACCATTGTCGGCAATTTATTATCTTTTGCCAGAAAACGTGAAGAAGAACTTGATTGGACTTCGGTTAAACAGCTAGTGTCGGAAGTCTTGAAACTGGTAGGCACTCAACTTTTAAAAGAAAAGATTGATGTCAAGATCATTATCCCGGATGATATTCCAAGAATCCGGGCGCGTGAGTATCAAATCCAACAAGTATTTTTGAATCTGATCAGTAATGCCAGATACGCTCTTAACAAAAAATATCCAAATACAAACGAAAAAAAAGCCCTTGAAATCAAAGGAGAGCTTGTAAAAAGAAATGATAACCAGTGTGTTAAAATCACATTTTCCGATAATGGGAACGGGATACCTGTCGATATCTGGAACAGAGTCTTTGATCCTTTTTTTACGAGCAAGTCCACAGGAGAAGGCACCGGGCTCGGATTAAGCATTAGCCGATCGATCATCAAAAATCACGCCGGAAAACTCTATTTTGAAACCCTTGAAGGAGAGTTTACCAAAATGATTATAGAATTGCCGGTTTAGGTTCAAGTTAATCATATGAAAAAAAATAAAATATTACTGATTGAAGACGAGGAAATACTCAGATTCACTTTCAAATCATTTCTTTTAAAAAAGGGATATGAGGTTTTTTCAGCGGAAAATTATGAAATTGCCGTTGATATTCTATGCTCCAATGATGTTGATCTCATCATTGCGGATATCCTTTTGGGTAAACATTCGGGGATAGACATCCTTAAAACAGTTAAGGAAAAGAAACTTAAAAGCCCTGTCGTTTTAATCACCGGCCAGCCCAGTATCGAAACGGCATCGGATTCCGTTCGTTTAGGGGCTTATGATTATCTAACAAAGCCGGTCGATAAACAAACCTTGTTAAAAGTTACCGAACTGGCTTTGCAGCATAAAATTCTATTAGATGAAAAAGATCGAATTGAAGCGGAAAAAGAAAAGTATCGATCCGAAATGGAGACCATCTTTCGAAGCGTCCAAGAGGGGATCATCACGGTGGATATGCACATGCGAATTCAGACGGCTAACCGAGCCGTTCAAGAGGTGTGCCGATTGACACCCAATCATATTATTGGAATGCAATACGATGATCTTCCCTTTAAATGTATGCATGCATGCCGTGATATTGTTGAAAACACAATTAAGACCAAAAAAGAGATCAGATCACTTCAAGTAGAATGCCGTCATGATGAGCGGGATAAACAGATCGTGGATCTGACCGGCTCCCCCCTTTTGAACAGCAGCGGTCATTTTATTGGGGCCGCTTTAGTCATTCGGGATATCACAAAAGAGCATCGCCTTGAACGTGAATTAAAAAAACGATTTCAATTTGATAATATTGTCGGCCGAAGCGAAAAGATGCAAGAAATTTATGCCCTTCTCGAGGATCTCACCGATTCGACCACGACCGTCCTTATTACCGGAGAAAGCGGTACAGGAAAAGAGTTGGTTGCCGGAGCTCTTCACTATAAAAGTGCAAGAGGCCAAAAGCCCTTCATAAAAGTTAATTGTTCCGCACTATCCGAGTCTATACTTGAGAGCGAACTGTTCGGTCATGTTAAAGGATCATTCACCGGAGCCATTCGGGATAAAATAGGACGTTTCGAAATGGCAAACGGTGGAAGTATTCTCTTGGACGAAATCGGGGATATTTCGCCAAATATCCAAAAGAAGCTTCTTCGAGTTCTTCAGGAAAAAGAAATCGAACGTGTCGGAGATTCGAAGCCTATTCAACTGAATGTTCGAGTCATCGTCACAACGAACAAGGACCTCAAGGAAGCCGCGCGCCTGAATCGCTTCAGAGAAGATTTGTATTATCGACTTAAAGTCATAGAGTTGGCGCTTCCTCCTTTACGTGAACGGATAGAGGATATCCCCATGCTGATTGATCATTTCATCAAACGGTTTAATATCCAATTCAACAAAAACATTATCAAGATCTCCGACGATGCCAAACAACGAATGTTAATTTATTCATGGCCAGGAAATGTTAGAGAGCTTGAACACGCGATTGAACATGCATTCGTTCTCTGTCATGACCAAATCATCAAGGCTCATCATCTTCCCTCGGAAATTAGATTACAACCTATGGGAATAAAAGTTTGGCTATCCGATCCGCATAATCTTGACCAAGAACGTCAACAGATCATTTCCGCACTAAAAACAGCCGGAGGCAACAAGGCAAAAGCCGCAAAAATCTTAAAAATTCATCGGCGAACCCTTTATCGAAAACTCTCCCTTCATAACATCCCTGCGACCATCGAATAGTCAGTGTGGCACTCAATAAATGTGACGCCTCACAGATGTGACATGTCCCACTGCAGATTTGCAACAAACGACTCATGACTTCCCTATCTACTTTTATACTCCTGTAATCATTATAATAAATAATAAGCTCTATTATTATTCGCTTTGGCATATTTCTTGCGGAAGCCTGGCATCAGCTACCAGCCGATATTCAAATCAAAAATGATAAGAAAAGGAGTTCATAAAGAGATGATGCCGCTCCAAGAAAGATATACCTTTATACCGGAATTTTTCATAAACCACTTTACTAAAATTCCACTAATTCGAAAATCCGCTAAATATGCAAATGTTTATCTTAGCCCGAAATCCGATATCAAATTGCGTGTGAATGGGTTTTCGATGTATGCCAGAACTCTTGACAGAATCCTCGCTTTGCAGCTTTGGAAACTTTCATTGCATGAAAATTACGAAAAAAGGCTTTTAAAAGAAATTGTTAAGGAAAAAATGACGGTTTTTGATATTGGTGCAAATATTGGCTTTTATACACTTCTTTTTGCGGAGCTTGTAGGGAACAAAGGAACAATATACTCCTTTGAGCCGGATCCTCTTAATTACCGGCTTTTAGTTAAAAATGTTTTGGTAAACGGATATCAAAACGTTCACTTTATTGAAAAAGCCATATCCGGCACTATTGGAGAAGTTAAACTGTATCTTTCAGATGAACATACCGGTGACCACCGAATTTATGATCCAAATGATGGACGAAGATCGATTGACGTCAAATCAACGACCATATTGGAAGTAGTAAAAGAAACAGTTATTCCCGATATTATCAAATTGGACATTCAAGGGAGTGAGTTTCTTGCTTTGACCAATATTTCACATCTTTTAAATAAAAATAAATATCTCAAAATAATTTGTGAGTTTTGGCCCAAAGGAATGATTGCGTGCGGTCAGTCCCCGATGGAATTTCTTCAATTTTTGGAAAAATGCGGATTCCAAATTTTTATAATCGATGAATCCCAGAGCTGCCTGAGAGCTGAAGGACCTGAAAAAATCATAAATTACTGCAAAGGTAAGGGATATATCAACTTATTGCTGAAAGGAATGTAATGTAAGGGATCAAGTCTGCTCTTGGCTCTTAGTGAGGATTGCTCAAGGAGCCAAGGGATAGAAATTTGAGATCTACGGTGGCGCTGGGAAAAGTGGAGAAGGGCGAGTTTATAAGCAAACATAAAAATGAGGGGCAAGAGCTGACTTACATTATCATGAGTTCGCCACCCTGATCAACCTATTCCCCGGAAAGAACTTCCTGAAGGACTTTCAATCCCTGGTCGATTTCTTCTTTGGCGATTACAAGAGGCGGCAGAAGCCTGATCACATTGGGGCCTGCAAGAAGCACGATAATCCCTTTTTCCATGAGAGCCTGAACATAAGGCCCGGCCTTTTCTTTCAGCTCGATTCCTATCATCAGGCCGAGCCCCCGCACTTCACGGATCTTATCGCTCCGGATAGCCCTTAGTCCGTCCAGAAGGTAACTTCCTAAAGATCTGGCTTTTTCCACAAGCCCTTCCTTTTCAACCACTTCCAGGGATGCGAGTGCTGCCGCGCAAGCTAAGGGATTCCCACCAAAGGTGGACGTGTGGCTTTTCACAGGAACGTGCGCCGCCTCCGAGCAGAGCACGGCGCCCATAGGGATTCCGCCGGCCAGGGATTTGGCTACGCACAGGAGGTCGGGCTCCACGAACTGCTCACAGGCGAAGAGGGTGCCGGTTCTCCCGAAACCCGTTTGAACTTCATCCATAATGAGAAGGATCCCTTCGGAGTCGCAGAGGTCCCGCACGGCCTGGAAAAAGTCCTTGTCTCCGATGCGAACGCCGCCTTCTCCCTGGACCGGCTCAAGAATCACGGCAGCCGTTTCTTCGTTTACGGATTCCTTGAGTTTCATAAAGTTGTTGTAGGGAACATGGGTGAAGCCCTGGAGCATGGGCGCAAAAGGCTTCTGATACTCGGGTCCCCAGGTGGCGGCAAGAGCCCCGAAGGTCTTGCCGTGAAACCCGCGCATGGTCGCGATGATGCCGGTCTTGCCCGTGCTTGCCCTGGCAAACTTGATGGCCCCTTCCACTGCTTCGGCGCCTGAGTTGCAGAAAAAGATTTTTTTCAAACGGCCCGGGGCAAGGGAGAGAAGTTTTTCAGCAAGGCGCGCCCGAACCGGGTTGTAAAATATGGAGTAGCAGTTTCCCAGAGTGAGATACTGCTCGTAAATTGCCCTCGCCACATGCTCATTGGCATGACCGATGTTGGAAACCCCGACGTTTGATGCTAAGTCAATGTACTCCAGCCCCTTTTCGTCATAGAGCTTGGCGCCCTTTCCTTTCACGAGAACAATATCCCGCCTCGGGTAAACCGGAAGCATATAGCGTTCTTCCAAATCTTTGGCGTTCATGCGATGACCGTTCCCTTTCCGGAAAGCGCATCGGCCACAGGATGCTCGGCTCGTCCGTCTGCAATGATGACCCGGGCGACGCCTTCCTCAAAGAGTTTTCGAACCGCGAGCATCTTTCTCTTCATCCGACCTTCCACCTCCTGCTCCCGAGTCTCCAGCTCCAGAGGAGAGATCTTCTCGATCAGTGCGGTCTCGTCGTTCTTGTCTTTAAGGAACCCCGGCGCCTCAATGAGGTTGATGACTGTTTTTGCCCTGACGGTCTGCTGGAGCACTCTGACCACATCGTCGTTTTCCGTGTTGATAGCGTTGTTCTCCTCGTCAATGATGGGGACGGTCAGCACCGGCACATAGCCGTTATCTACGAGCAGATCGAGGAGCGCCTTGTTGGCGGACTCGGGCTTTCCTGAGAAATCCCGCACAATCTTCTGTTTTCCGTCCTGATACACACGGATCCCCTTGTTCCGGATTCCCTGAACGGCTTTCCCATCGAGACCCGAAAGCCCCACCGCATTGATGCCGTGGCGCT
>MGQD01000168.1:10786-12816 GCA_001797695.1 Deltaproteobacteria bacterium RBG_13_49_15
GGGCTCCTTCGAGCGTACGACAAGGAGCCTGCACATATCAGACCGGATGGAGCCCGGCAAAGGAAAGGCCTGTTGTTTCTTCAAAACCGGCCATGACGTTCATGGCGTGGACGGCCTGCCCTGCTGCTCCCTTCATCAGGTTGTCGATGGCTGACACGACGACGAGTCTTCTGCCTTCGAGTTCAAAACCGATGTCGCAGAAGTTGGTCCCCGCCAGGATCTTGGGCTCGGGAAAGCGATAGATGCCCTGCTTCTCCTTCACGATGCGGATGAAGGGTTCCTTGCTGTAAAGTTCCCGGTAGGTTTTCCAGATGTCTTTTTCCGTGATTCCTTCCTTGACAAAGAGGTGAGCGGTCACCAGGATGCCCCGGACCATATCGATAGAGGTAGCGGAGAAATGGATCGTTTGGCCGAGTTCCTGCTCCATCTCGGCAATATGCCGGTGGCCTGTGGGCTTGTAGGACCGCACACAGCCACTGCGCTCCGGGTGGTGCGAGCCCTCGCTGGCTGAGTTGCCCCCCTCCGAAGATCCGCACTTGGCCTCGGCTACAACAGGGAGCGTGGTGTCGATCACTCCAAGCTTGAAAAGGGGCCAGAGGCCCAGGATGGCGGCTGTGGCGTTGCAACCGGCCCCGCTGATGTACCTGGCCTGCTTCATTTCCTGCCGGTGGAGTTCCACATTGCCATAGATGAATTCGGCGAGTTTCTCAGGCTGCGCGTGTTCCATGCCGTACCATTTCCGATAGACGGAAAGATCCTTGAGTCTGAAGTCGGCGCTCAGATCAATGATCTTTTCGGCCAAAGGTGCGAGAAGGTCAAAGCGCTTCATGAACTCGGTGTGGGGAAGGGCAACAAAGAGTAGGTCTGCCTTTTCCAGCTCCTTCATGGTGCAGAAAGCAAGCTGCGTCTGCTTCCTCAGGTTGGGATGAAGGCGGGTGACAGGCTTTCCGGCATTTCTTTCAGAGGTCACCTGATGCACCTCTACTTGGGGGTGCTGGAGAAGGAGCCTCAGCAGTTCACCTCCTGTGTAGCCTGAAGCTCCGACAATGCTCACTTTCATTTGCTGCCCACCTCCAGAACATAGTCCACCACCTTAGCCGGGATGTTGACTCCCGTGACCGTGATGCTGTTTCTGAACTCCATGGTGTAATTGACCTCGTTGACCGAGAGTCCGGCAGGAGTCTCAAACACGTCAATGGCTACAACGCCTCCGCCAACAGCCTGAGCAGCCCTCACCGAAAGATCGTGAAGCTCATCGGTTATGGGGCAGTTTTCCGTCTTTCCGCCCCTGGCCGTGTTGGTGATCCAGTGCGGGGAGTACCGATAGACCGCTGCGATGCAGCGGTCTCCCACCACAAAGCTCCGGATGTCCCTCCCCTTTTTCTCCACGTACTCCTGAATGTAAAAGATGGAGTGGTGGTAGCTTCCCAGGATCTGCTTGTGCTCCAGGATGGCTTCGGCTGCGTCCCGGTCGTTGATCTTGGAAATGAGCCTTCCCCAAGAGCCTGTGTTGGGCTTGATCACGCAGGGATAGCCCAGCTCGTCCATGGCCGCAAGGGCCGACTCAGGCGTAAAGGCCATGTAACATTTCGGGGTGGGCACTGCCGTTTTGATCAGGGCCTGGGTGGTCAGGAACTTGCTGCCGCAGACTTCGGCCACTTCGAAGGCGTTCACCGTGGGGATGCCAAAGTCGTTGAA
The DNA here is from genome assembly GCA_001797695.1 of Deltaproteobacteria bacterium RBG_13_49_15. Lineage (GTDB taxonomy): Bacteria > Desulfobacterota > Desulfobacteria > Desulfobacterales > UBA2156 > RBG-13-49-15. The sequence goes on from MGQD01000168.1 coordinate 12,485, forward strand.
GATCTTGAGGGCGTGGACCGCACGGGAGTGGTTGATGCAGCGTTCAATGACCACGTCAAAGCCGAAGTCATTCTTGTGGAGGTCGAAGAAGCGCTCCCGATCGTCAATCTTCTCCAGCTCGACCCCGGGCCGGGTTCTGAACTCATCAATAAGAAACTTTTCTTCTACTCTCAGGATTGAATGTAAAAAGCCAACTTTCATTCTTGTGCTCCGCAAAATAATAAGGTCGTCACGATCATTCGCCCCAGTCTTCCTCCTCCTGAGGGGCTTCCTGCACGCTGTCCTTGCCGGTCACCTCAAGCTCGGAACCGCAATCCGCACATGTCATGATC
>MGQD01000169.1:0-7073 GCA_001797695.1 Deltaproteobacteria bacterium RBG_13_49_15
ATGGTGCTGGGGGTCGATACCGGGCCCGTCGTCCGTTACTTCCAGTTTAAGCGAGTCGTCGGCCCGGTCGATTAGGATGTGGATCGATTTTTTTCTGTGGTAGAGGGCGTTTTTGATCAGGTTTCCGAATATTTGTTTGAACCGGTTTTCGTCTTGGCACATCTCCATTTGACCGATCTGAGGAGAAATGGAAATGGTAATTCCATTACTTTCGAGCATTCGAATCAGCGCCTCCTGATTTCCGGTCGTATTGAAATCCTCGAAAGAAATATCGGCCTGGGTTTCCAGAGCATCCGCAAGCACCTGTAACATTGTTTTAGCAGGATAGAACTGACAGGAAAAGCAGACGCCTGACTCGGATCGTCCGATTTCGAGAAGTCCGTTCAGCATTTCTCGCGCTTTGACTGTGTTCCTCAGAGTCCGCTTCAGAGTCTTTTCCTGCTGGACGGAAAGGGAACCGAATTTATCCTTTCGGTCGAGAAGGGTTCTTAACCCGGTTTCGATAATGGAAATCGGGTCTTTCATTTCATGAATGAGAAATTGAATTTCGATTTCCCGAAAGAAATGTTGAGAAATTTCAAACCGTTTGTTTGGCTTTTCATGTTTTTGCTGTTTGTCGTTCATCGCCGCAATCCATTTTAAACGATTGATCATATGTTTGTGATGGCATCAATGAGTCATCGGTGCAAACTGAATCGTTATCGTCGTTCCTCCGGAACCAAGGCAGTCTTTATTGCTTTTGCAATGGATGCAGTTCTTCACATTGCCGGGGCAGACATCGGAGTCAAGGGGGATGAAACGGCAACGCTCTGAAACCGCGTTCAACGTAAAATGGTAGCGTTCCGAGAAAATTTTCATTCTGAGGAGGTCAAACCCTTTTCCGCCGGCGTTGAAGTCGTACGGCTTCCGGGTTGAATACTGTTGGGTGTTGTACGTCACAAAGTGGTTTTGGAAAACGAGTCGTTGTTTTTCCGCCGTCATTCCGACGCCATGGTCTTTCACTGAAAGCTCAGGGCCTTTTTCACGGCTGCGAACCGTTATTTCGATGCGGCTTCCATCGGGTGTATTTTCCACGGCATTTCGGATGATCCCTTCCACCGTCTTGGTCAGAACATCCGCCGGTATCCATATGGGCTCTACGGTTTCGTAACGGGCGACCAGGCGGCATTTACGGTGGATGAATTTGGGACGCAGCTTCCTGAGCAAGTCTTTTACAAACCGATTCAGGTAAATCTTTTCCGGAGTCGATTGACGGGGCCCAAAAAGCTCTTCGATACGGCGCCGCAATCGAGGAATCAGAGAATCCATTCCGGTTCCCGTTTTTTCAGAAGACTCATTCCGAATGTCGAAATGCTCGGATTCGATGAGAGCTTCCAGTTCATCCGTGCAGGCTTCCAGAAGGGTTGAGAGCATAAAATGGGCCTTGTATTCCTTATCCTGGAGGATGTCTTCGATTTCATATTGCATCTCGAGGATCCGATTCAAATTCCGATCTGCCCGCTCCATGATCCGTTCCCGGCTTTTATCTTCGCTAGGATCGATTTTTTTTTGCAATAGACTCAAGGATGCGCTCAGGATTGAAACCGGAGTTTTCAGTTCGTGCGAGAGGTGGTGAATGATGTTGTCTTTGGCATTATTGAGGCTTTTAACTTCTTCATACGATCGTTTCAGCTCTTCGTTGATTCTCGCGTTTTCGATGGGAAAGGCTACTGTGTTGCCGATGGTGCTTAGGAGTTCGACATCCTGGCGGGTAAAACTTCCGTCCTTTTTGTTGACCGCACATAAAACCCCTATCATCCGGTCCTGAACCCAAATGGGGACATCCAGCATGTTGTTCGTCTGATAGCCGGATTGCTTATCCACAATATTGAAAAAATCAGGGTTTTTGGACGTATCCGGAACGATCACCGGTTTTCCGGAACGATAGACGCTGCCGGCCACCCCTTTATTGAGGGGGAACCGGATTTCTTCCATCTTACGGCCGGTTTCCATGTCCTCATAATCAGCGACACGAAAGTAGAAATCCTTTTTTTCTCCGTCGATCAGTATCACCGAGGCGCCCTCGACACCGATGAGTTTACGGATTTCCTGAACGATGTACTCGAGTCGTTCATCGAGCATCCGGGATCGTTGAAGGGCTACGGCGATTTGATAAAGGACCTGATTGGTTCTGGCTGCTTTCTTTTCCGTTGTGACATCCCGTGCGATCCCCCTGAAGCCGATTTTTTCCCCGTTTTCGTTCCGGATCAGGTTGGAGGAGATTTCAAGGATTCGGATTTCGCCGTCCTTCCGGATGATTTCCCAGATGATATCGGTAATTCCCTTTCCGGTACGATAAACCTTATTTGTGTTCTCATATGCGGATTTGGCATTTTTTTCATCCATAAACTTCCTGAAGTTCCGATTTTTGATTTCTTCGTGACTATAACCGAAAATACGGCACAAGGCGTTGTTGAAAAAGGTGAAATTACCCTTCAGGTCGGTTTCATAAAACCCGTCTGCCACATCCTCGATGAAGACCCGGTATCGTTCAGTGTAAAACTTGAGGTTGTTTGATTTGTGCGGCTGGTCTTTGCTTTTCCTGTTTTGGCGCTTTTCAGGAAGGTCCGTTAACCGGCCGGTTCGTATGGATTTTTGAGATGCCATTTTCTGTCTTGCCAATCCTGCGCTTTCGCTGAAGATGAAAGCGGAGCCAATCCTTCAAAACTTATATTTTACCCGCTTTTTAAGGAAAAAGCAATGGCCGACTCTTTACAGCCGGCCATTTATCATCGATCATTTATGGATACGGTATTTCCAAAGAACAGTTTTATATCAACCCTTTGGTCTTTGATCAATTACGCGCATCGCTTTTCCTTCGCTGCGAGTTATGGTTTTTGGCGCCAACAGCTCGATTTTAACTCCAATCCCCATCATTCCACGGATATGGTTGGAGATCTTTTTTTCCACCTCTGCTTTTTTTTGTTCTCCCGCTTCGATGACTCCGGGCTTTGCCTCCACTTTAACAGCAAGATGATCAAGGTGACCTTTTTTCCCGACCACCAACACATATTGAGGTTCCACTTCCTGAATATCGAGCAGGAGCGCTTCGATCTGAGAAGGAAAAACATTGACCCCGCTGATGATGAGCATGTCGTCCGAGCGTCCGAATATTTTATCCATTTTAAGGAACGTTCGTCCGCAAACACACGTTTCCCGTCTAAATCGGGTGATATCCTTGGTCCTGTAGCGGATCATGGGCATTGCCCGGCGTTGAAGGGAAGTAAAAATAAGCTCCCCTTTTTCTCCCAATGGGAGCGGTTCCAATGTGACCGGGTCCACGATTTCAGCCAGAAAATGATCTTCGTTGATGTGGAGCCCGTCCTGAGCCTCGCAATCAAAAGCAACGCCCGGACCGCTCAGTTCGGTGAGTCCGTATGCTTCCATGGCCTTGATCCCCATCCGGTGTTCGATCTCGTCCCGGATGCCGATGGTCCAGGGTTCGGCGCCGAATACACCGATCGAGACCGGAAGGGAACGGATATCCACCTTCATCTCTTCCGCCCGTTCGGCGATGGTAAGAGCATAGCTGGGTGTGCAGAACAAGGCTTTTGCTCCGAAGTCCTTTAATAAGGTGATCTGTCGCTCGGTCATGCCCGAACCCGTCGGGACGACGGTGCATCCCAACCGTACAGCCCCCTGATGAAATCCCAGCCCTCCGGTAAAAAGCCCGTGTCCATAGGCATTTTGAATCATATCGCCCGGACGGATGCCGGCCGAAAAAAGATTTCTAGCCATACACTCGGTCCATTGTTCCAGATCTTCTTTTGTATAAGGGCCGGTGATCGGTTTTCCGGTCGTGCCTGAGGAAGCATGAATCCGGACAACCTGATTCATCGGAACCGCGCACAGTCCGAACGGATAATTGTCTCTTAAATCGTTTTTGATGGTCATAGGGAGTTTATGGATATCCTCCAGAGCTTTGACAGCTTGAGGCTTGATTCCTTTTTCATCAAATTTCTTCCTGTAGAACGGGATCTTTTCATAAACCCAGTCCAGAGTTTCCTTGAATTTTTTAAGCTGAAACCGCTGAAGTTTCTCAAGGGGCATACATTCAAATTCATCATCCCAGGGCATTGCTTTCCTCCTTTTAGGGTAATGTGAAGCTCCCCGCTCTGAAGAGCGGGGCTTCCCGGCAAGGAAAATGTCTATTTTAGATAGCTTCCCTTGATCCCGTCTTAATAAGCCTTTGGCTTATTAAAAGGCGGGGCTTGCGGGAAGCAGACCGGTCAAAATTATATACTAGCCGCGTCCGGCTGCTGAGAAGCCCAGGTCAAAAGCCTTCAAATTGATATCTAAAAATGCCTTTTTGGTCGTTGTTTTCATGGCTTCTTTGACGTTTTCAACGCTCAGCGGGATGGTTTTGGTCTGAATCAGGGCGCCCAAAAGGACCATATTGACGGCCATCGTATTTCCTGCCTCTTTTGCCAGGGCTGTTGCATTGAACGCGATCAGTTTAACCGTTTTTCTGCGGAGCAGTTCCTGCATTTCCGCCAAATCCGGATAAATCCCTCTCCCGATGTTGACGGTAAAGGGCATGAGCGGAGACAGGTTTGTGATTACAGTGGTGTTTGAATTACATTTGTTTGCGGCCCTAAGCGTTTCCGAAGGCTCGAAACCCATCAGTACATCCGCCTCGCCATCCGATATGATGGTGCTTTTGGCATCTCCAAATACGATCGCCGATTCCACAACGCCCCCCCGCTGGGCCATGCCGTGGATTTCGCTCATTCGAACCGGGAGGTCGGCCAAAAGTGCTGCTTCTCCCAGAACCCGGGATGCGAGCAGGTTCCCTTGCCCTCCGACCGCGACGATGATCAACCTTATTGGATTCATCTGTTTTTATCCTGTATGCGTTAATAGTCCATCGATAAAATACCGGAAAGATGTTTTGACGACTTAACCGCTTTTTTTGTCTTTCAACGGTAAAATGGCATTCTCCGGGCAGATTTGGGCGCAGACCGAACATCCTGTGCAAAGATCAGGGTCGATGTTCACCCGATCCTTCCATACATAAAATGCAGGGCATGCAATACTCAAACAAGCCCTGTGATTGGCGCATTTATCACTCACCCGGAACGGTTTACCCTTGGCCAATTTGAGGCTTTTGGCATATAGAACGCACATCTCTTCAGAGATAACGACTGAAACCCCCTTGAAATGCAATGCTTCTTTTATGGCTTCAATGCTTTTTTTAACCTTGTATGGTTTGATTTTGATCACCTGTTTGACGCCGATCCCTTTGACCACGTCCTCTATGGAGACCCTTCCGTATCCCTGCAGGTTCAACAGTGTCATGTCCACTCCGGGATGGGGTTGATGGCCGGTCATTGCTGTAATGCCGTTATCCAGAATTACCAGCGTGAAATTGTGATTGTTGAAAACGGCATTCACGAGCCCCGGAATTCCCGAATGGAAAAAAGTGGAGTCTCCAATAAAAGAGATGACTTTTTTATTCGTGACTTTCGAAAATCCCCCGGAAGTGTCCACTGATGAACCCATGCACAACAGGAAATCCGCCATGGAGAGCGGAGGGAGCACGCCCAGCGTATAGCAGCCGATATCGGTTGGGTAAATGGTTTCCATCCCCTCCGCCGCTTTTTTAACCGCATAATAGGTGGCACGGTGTGAACATCCGGCACAGAGGTTGGGCGGTCGCTGGGGGATTTCCGGAATATCCGAAAGGTCAGGCAACTCAGGAGGCGTATAGGGTATGCTGAAAAAGGAGGCGATCCCCTTTCGCACCTGACCTGGATCAAGTTCATATAACCTTGAAAAAAGGTCCTTGGCTTTCCCTTTAATCGGAATGGTAACCCCATTCTCCTGTGCGATCGACCTGACGGCTTCTTCCATAAACGGCTCGCCTTCTTCCACGACCAGCACCTTTTCGCATCCTTTCAGAAAGGATGCGATACGATCGGCCGGCATCGGATGGGAGAACCCGATACGAAGGATCCTGGCGTTATTGCGGATCCCGAGATCGGCAACGGCATCGTCGACGTAGTTATAGCTCACTCCGTTACAGATGATCCCCCACGGGCCGTTTCCCGAAATGAAATTATACGGGGAATGCTCGGACAACCCGGCTGCTTTTTCAATGTTAGCGAGGAGTTTGGCATGAAGCTTTCTTGAGACCGCAGGCACGGGGACCAGATTGAAGGGATCTTTCTGAAAATCCCCGATGGTGATGCGGGGTCTGATCGGGCCCAAGCTCACGCTCGCATTGGAATGGTTGATACGGGTTGTGGTCCTCATGATGACGGGTTCCTTGAGCGTTTCGGAAATCTCAAATGCATAAGGAACCATTTCCTTTGCTTCCTCAACGGAAGAGGGTTCGATCACCGGCAGGCCCGACAACTTTCCGTAGTATCGATTATCCTGTTCGTTCTGGCTTGAAAACATGGACGGATCGTCGGCGGTCAGAACCACCATCCCTCCCTTGACGCCGACATAGGCAAGGGTCATCAGGACATCGGCGGCAACGTTTACTCCCACATGCTTCATGACGACCATGCTGCGGAGCCCGCAATTAGCCGCTGCCGCAGCCATTTCCATCGCAACCTTTTCGTTGACGCTGTATTCAAAATAAAGATCACTTTCTTGGGAAATCTGGAAAAAACTGAGTGATATTTCCGAAGAAGGCGTGCCGGGGTATGTGCTGGTAAAAGCAACTCCTGCTTCGATGGCGCCCCGGGCGATGGCTTCGTTGCCGAGAAGCAGCATTTTTTCACCAACCTGATCCGTGAGTAATTTGTGCATTATCTTTTCCTCAGTGCCGGTTATCGGATTGAAAAACCTGTTTTAAATCGTTGCAACGAATGATGGATTCGGTTACGTTTCTTCATCCCAGAGGACTTCTGGGGTCGATTGTTGACCCGTTTAGCCGAAAATGAAGCTACATTACAGCTACGCCATAGTCAAGTCAAGAAAAAATCGATCGGATCCGATGATGATTGCGTGATTCTCGTTGTTGCATCACCGGCATGGGAGGGGAAAATCGATAAAGGAGGTTTTCTGTGAGCGATGAAGTCACG
>MGQD01000169.1:7173-7366 GCA_001797695.1 Deltaproteobacteria bacterium RBG_13_49_15
GAGTGAATAAACGGTTTGATATCCTTCCAAAGATCGCCGGCAGTGAGCATCTTCATCCGCTTGACCTGCTCAGATTTGCCAAAACCGTGATTGTCTTTTTTATCCCTTTTAAGAAAAATCTTCAGGAAGAAAATGAAAAAGGGAAATTCCCCTGCCGAAACTGGGGATCGGCTTATCAGGAGACAAATACCAT
>MGQD01000169.1:7815-7894 GCA_001797695.1 Deltaproteobacteria bacterium RBG_13_49_15
AACCGGAAACCGCTGGTCCATTTCGCCATGGATGAGCATGACCGGCATTTTCAAATCGGGCGCCAGCCGGGCAGGGCTC
>MGQD01000169.1:8145-9762 GCA_001797695.1 Deltaproteobacteria bacterium RBG_13_49_15
AATGTCTTCAGAAAACCTGATGGCGCTCATCCCGATTTGCGGGCTGGAATTTCCATGATCCCTTGCGCTGTGGATGACCGTGGTGAATCCCCATCCCCCGAATATCCTTGCGCGGTGCGTCATCCGGTCACGGTTCCGGCTCCACCCGTGGGCGAAGAGCACGATCCCCTTTGACTTGCCGTTCGGCTCAATCCGCCAGGCCTCAAGGCGTTTGCCATGCACTGTCGGAATAAGAACATTGGTGATTTTTCCCCAGTCCGGTGGATCGACAACCGGCTTTCGCGGCAACTGGTGGATCAGATAAGTGAAGAGAAGGGTCAATACAAGATAAAAAAAGAGAGTGCTGCTGATGATAAAAAATAGAAGCATCGATCCTGGGTTTTCCCCGGTTTAACCGTTTGATGTTGTGCCGATCCCGCGGTCTATAATCATCTTCAATTGCTCTATGGAAATATTTCCTCCGGAGCATACCAGGCCGACGTTCAATCCTCTGATGGATTCTTTTATCTTGAAAGCACCAGCCAGGGGAGCCGCACCTGCCGGTTCCGAAAGGGTGTGGGCACGTTCAATCATCCACAAGACTGCCTGTTTGATCTCGTCTTCACTAACCAGTATGAAGTCGTCCATCATCCTGCGCATGATCACCTGGGGCAGGGAGAAAGGGGTTCCTGTTGCCAAACCCTCGGCAATGGTTTTCGAGGGAATCTCAATACGCATCCCCTGACGCCAGGTTTCATACGCCGCCGGCGCTGCTTCGGACTGGACCCCGATGATGCGGATGGACGGCCGGATCGCTTTCGCGGTGATGCATGCACCGGCTGCTCCGCTCCCCCCGCCGACCGGAACCAGAATCGCATCCAGCCGGGGTTGCGATTCAATCATTTCCAGGGTTTCCGTCGCCACTCCGGCGATTAACAAGGGTTCATCGCCGGAGTGGATATACCGGTATCCTTCCCTGAGAGCCAACTCTTCACAAAACCCTCTTGCTTCATCAAAATCCGTTCCATGGAATATGACCTGCGACCCCATCCCCTGCATAGCGATCACTTTGCCCGGATTGGCATTTTTGGGAACAACGATCCGGGACACAACCCCGAAAAGTCTTGAGGCATATGCCACAGACTGGCCGTGGTTTCCCGTGGATGCGCAGATGACCCCCATTTGTTTTTCATCCGGAGTCAAGCGCGATATCAGATTGAGGCCGCCGCGGATTTTGAATGCCCCTACCGGTTGGTAATTTTCGTGTTTGACATATACGGTCGTTCCGATCAGGGCATCAAGGCCCGGGTACCGGTAAAGCGGCGTCACGGATAGATATTTATGGATGATCCGCCTGGCGTCAAAGACATCGGAAAGGCCCGGGATGGGAAGCGTAGTATCAATTGATGAATGCGTTTCCATTTGATTCCGTTTATACTTATAAGAGTTAGCTTCGATCCGTAGACCTATTTCCACTTCCAGTTTTGGATGTTCCACGTGATGTCGGTCACGTAAGGATTGACTTCATACCCCTGGAGTTCGGCCTTTTTTCCATAAACCAACACGTAAGCGAAAATGGGGAGGAAGGGGAGATCGTCCGCAAGGATTTGCTGGATCTTGGCATAAACGACCTTCCGT
>MGQD01000169.1:9826-11549 GCA_001797695.1 Deltaproteobacteria bacterium RBG_13_49_15
GGACATAGTTGGATCCGGATCCCTGCTTTACGGGAATCCTCTTGGAGTGACACCGGTCGGCATAGTCGGGATCCATGCCCATGGTCGGCTCCCAACCCACCATCAGAGTGTCGAACTGGGATTTCGTCGTATATTCCCCCCAAACCACGGAAGCAGGCATATTTTTGATTTCCATGGCAACGCCGATCTTTTTCCAATCGGCCTGCAGCATGGTCTGGGCCTGTTCCCGGGCTTTGGATCCGGCGGTAGTGGACATGGAGAACTGAAGCTTGACGCCGCCTTTTTGCCTGATGCCGTCGGTGCCCGCTTTCCATCCGGCTTCATCCAGCATTTTAGCGGCCTTCTCGAGACTGAATCCGGGGTCCTTCAATTCTTTGTTGTAAGCCCAGTGGGTGGGATGGAGATAGGAAAGCGTCCGCGGCGGTATCCCATACTGGATATCCTTGATGAGCTTCGCCTTATCAATGGCTAGGGAGAGGGCTTGACGGACGGCCTTTTCCTTGAACTGAGGCTTGCCGCAGTTAAAGTAAACAAATTCCACCCACGGCGCCGGGTTGGGGAGGATATTGCGATCCTTCAACCCTTTGGCTTCGGCAAATCGTTCGGGCGGCACGCCATGAAGGCCAAGGACGTCTATTTCTCCGGTTTTGAATTGGGTGTAAAGAACGGTCTGATCAGGCACGAATTTATGGATGACTTTCTTGATGGCCGGAGCGCCGCGGTGATATTTATCGTTGGCCGTGTAAACCATATGGCTCCCGGCAACCCGCTCGATCAGTTTATAGGGTCCGGTTCCAATCGGTTTGGAGTTGAAAGCCGCCGTGTTGATGTCTTTTTCCTTGGACAAAATATGCTCCGGAACGATGTGCATTCTCTGCCAGGCCCAGATGAATGGAGCAAACGGTTTGCTGAGCTGAATTTCAACGTTGTAATCATCCACTACTTTAAACTGGGAGATCAAATCAAAGCCGGCGCGGGACCGGATGGCCACATTGGGGTTGATGACAGTTTTATATGTGAATTCAACGTCCTTTGCGGTAAACGGTTTGCCGTCCTGCCAGAGGACTCCCTTTTTCAACGTGATCTTCCAAATCTTTCCGTCCGGGGAGATCCGTCCATTTTCGATTGTTGGGATCTCAGTTGCAAGGTTGGGAACGAATTCACCCTTGTGATTGATGTCCCAGAGAGCGTCAAAAACGCAGGCTTCCGGGACCTCTTCGGTTCCGCTGTTGACGTAAAGAAGGGGATTGAAATTGACAGGTTCCTGCGTCATTCCGACAATAACGGAATCTTTTGCAGCGCTTGCATTGCCTGGGGCGAGACCCCAGATGAGCAGAGCGGCCGACATTGCAAAAACAAGCATGGAAACGGAGACTCTTTTAATGATCGGTTTTTTCTGAGAAGCCATTTTTTCCTCCTTTTATTTCAATCGGTTAAATAATGCCCCAAATGGAACGGGGGGACGTGAAACGGGTTACATTCTCAATCGTGGATCCAAAGCATCCCGCAGGCCATCGCCAAGAAAATTAAAACTCATCACCGTCAATGTAATCATCATGCCGGGTAAAATTGCAAGCCAGGGGGATAGATCAAAGTACGCCTGAGCATTGGTCAACATGTTCCCCCAGCTGGCCAAAGGCGGTTGAATCCCGTACCCCAGAAAGCTGATATACGATTCCATCAACACCGCATTGGCTACGTTTAAGGTGGCTGAAACAAGCAC
>MGQD01000169.1:11556-15648 GCA_001797695.1 Deltaproteobacteria bacterium RBG_13_49_15
ATGGCATTCGGCAAAAGCTCGCGGAACATGATACGGCTATTGGATGCCCCCAGAGCAATACTTGCCTGAATGAAATCCTGTTCTTTTATATAAAGGATTTGGGCCCGAATGATTCTAGCCACTTCCATCCATGAGGTCAATCCAATAATCAATGCGATAGTCACCACCGTGGGGGCGATGAATGCGGCAAGGACAAGCAGGAGAAAAACCTGCGGAAAGCAGAGCATTGTGTCGGTCAAGCGCATCAACAGGTTATCGACCCTTCCGCCGTAATACCCCGACAGGAGGCCGACCAGAAGCCCCGTCACAATGGTGGCAAACATGGCTGCGATTCCGACGACCAGGCTGATCCGCCCACCGTAAATCAGCCGGGTTAAGGTATCCCGGCCCATCTCATCGGTGCCCATCAGGTAACCGGTCTGAGAAAAAGGTTCGACAAATCGCCGCTGTGTGTCCAAATCGAGAGGGTCGTAGGGAGCGATAAAATCGGCAAAAAGCACCAAAGCGATCAGAAGAATGACCATGAACCCTCCGCCCACTGCCAGGTGATGCCTCAAAAACCGGCGCCAGATACGGCGGGCCTGGGATTCGTAAAACCGTTTCCCCTGATATCCGCTGGAAGGGGGCAGGCATTCGGAGAAATCCGGCAAACCTTCAGGCTCATCCGGCCCAGATATGGGATTCTTTTTATGGAACATCAATCGATTCTTACCCTTGGATCGATCATTGCATTTGCGACATCCGCGAATAGATTCCCGATGATCACGACTATAGCGGTCATCATGATCATCCCCATTAAAATCGGATATTCCTTCATGGTCAGGGCGTCGATGAACAGGCGACCCATACCGGGCCATCCGAAGATGGACTCGGTTACGAGTGCTCCGCTGAACAGCCACGGCAATTGAATGCCGGCCAGTGCGATTAAAGGCGCCACGGCGTTGGGAAACGCATGGCGGAACAGGATTCTGATCCCGCTCAACCCTTTTGAACGTGCTGTCCGGATGTAGTCCTGATGGATGACTTCTAAAAAACTGGAACGGGTGTATCGGCTCCACTGGGCGACCAGAACCAGAGCAAGAACCGACGCCGGAAGGATCAGGTGCTTGAGCAGGTCGGTGATCTCCTTGTCTCCGCCCAGTGTGAACATCCCTCCGGAAGGGAGCCACCCAAGCTTGAGCGCAAAGATGTAGATGGTCATCAGGCCGAACCAGAACGTCGGGAAGGATAACGCCACCATCGCACCTGTGGTGGCCAGATAGTCAAAGATGGAGTAACGTTTGACCGCGCCCAGGATCCCGATCAGCATCCCGATGAGAACCGCCAGCGCCAGACCGGAGCCCATCAGCAAAACAGTCGCCGGAACCCTCTCGAGAATCACGGGCAGTACCGGCCGGCCGCCGAAAAACGTATACCCCCAGTTTCCGGTGAAGATGCCGAAAGCCCACTTGGCATATTGCACATGAATCGGTTTGTCGAGTCCGAAAACCGCCTTGATCCGCTCGATGTCCTGTGCCGTAATTGTGGGGTTTAACGTATATACCGCCAGGGGGCCGCCCGGAGCTAAGTGCATCATGGTAAATCCGATGAGCGAAACGCCTATTAACAGCGGAATCGCATGGATTAATCGCTTCATTATATAAGTTGCCACGCGATATTCCTCCGGTGTCCGGTTCAATCCCCAGTTAATGGAGATGACATGCGACGTAATGCCCTTTGACCGCCTCTTTGAATTCCGGATTTTCGGTTTCACATGGTTCGAATCGATACGGGCATCGGGGATGAAACCGGCAACCCGATGGGATTTGAACCGGTGACGGAACGTCTCCTTTGAGCACAATCCGCCGGCGCTTTCTGAAAGGATCCGGAATAGGTATAGCCGAGAGCAACGCCTCGGAATACGGATGCAACGGGTTATTGTAAAACTCATCTCTGGGTGCGGATTCCAGGATCTTGCCAAGGTACATGACCGAGATGTCGTTGGCCATGTATCGCACCACGCTCAGATCATGCGCGATGATGATGTAAGCGATCCCCTCTTTATTCTGAAGATCTTTCAGGAGATTGATGATCTGGGCCTGTATGGAGACATCGAGAGCCGATACCGGTTCGTCCCCGATAATAAGCTTCGGATTAACCGCCAGTGCCCGTGCAATTCCGATCCGTTGCCGTTGCCCTCCGGAAAATTCATGCGGATACCGGCGCATATTTTCGGGGGGGACGCCGACCCTCATCAACAGATCAGCGATCCGGCCCTCCTTTTCTCTTTCTTCGACGATGTTGTGGATTTCCAGCGGCGCCGCTACGATGGAGGCGACCGTTTGCCGTGGATTTAAGGATGAAAACGGATCCTGGAAAATGATCTGCATTTTCCGTCGAAAACGCTTCATCTCCTGACGGCTGTAATGGGTGATCCGTTCACCGTTAAACCAGATATCGCCGCCGGTGGGATTGATCAGTTTCAAAATCGTCTTTCCCGCCGTTGTCTTCCCGCATCCGCTTTCTCCCACCAGCCCTAATGTTTTGCCCGGGAATACGCTTAAGTGAATATCGTCTACGGCGTGCACGTACCCGACGGTTCTGGAAAAAAAACCTTTCCGGATGGGAAAATACGTCTTGAGGTTTCTGGCTTCTAAAAGGGGTTCCGGCATTTAAGCGCTCCAGCACCTGACGACATGTTCGTTTTCCACGATCTCGAGTTCCGGTTCATGATGCCGGCAATGGTCTTTCCTGTCGGGGCATCGGTTAAAAAACGAGCATCCCGGAGGAAGGAAGCAGAGATCAGGGACCATTCCAGGAATCTCTTTGAGCCGTTCCAGGCAGGATTGATCAATCCTTGGGATCGCCTGGAGAAGGCGTTGAGTGTAAGGATGGCGCGGGTTATTGAAGATGACGCCGACGTCCCCTTCTTCCACGATTTTGCCGGCATACATCACGGCGACGCGATGCGCGGTTTCGGCGATGACACCCATGTCGTGAGTGATCATCAGAATGGATGTTCCGAGTTGATTTTGAAGATCGACCATCAGTTCAAGAATCTGAGCCTGTATGGTGACATCAAGCGCCGTTGTCGGTTCATCTGCAATCAGCACTTTGGGATTGCAGGAAAGAGCCAAAGCGATCATAACCCGTTGCCGCATTCCGCCGCTCAGTTGATAAGGATATTCCCCGGCCCGCTTGACCGGATCCGGGATACCAACCATCCTCAATAACTCCACGGTTTTATCCTTAATCTCTCCCGGGCTCAAATCCCGGTGCACGGCCAGAACCTCACCGATTTGAAACCCGATGGAAAGAACCGGATTTAAGGATGTCATCGGCTCCTGGAAGATCATGGAAATGGATTCGCCTCTGATTCCCCGAAGCTGTTTTTCCGTCAGCATGAACAGGTCTTTACCGTCAAACAGGATCTCACCGCCTCGGTACTCCGCCGGGGGCGTTTCCAGCAGCCGGAGAATGGCTAACGCCGAAACCGTTTTGCCGCAGCCGCTCTCCCCGACAAGGCCGAGCGTCTGTCCCCGATAAAGCCGATAGCTAACTCCGTTAACCGCTTTTACGGTGAGTTTCCGGGCATGGAAAAAAACTTTGAGGTCATTGACGGATAAGATGGTTTCGCCCATTTCAGCGTCGGCGGGGCAGAAATATCAAGCCCTGATCCCGTGTTCTGATTTTTGTAAAAAAACCGTCGATCCGGCCGGCCTAAGTCCAAGGTGTCGACCGCTTTCCAGGGCCGTATCAAGAAGATTCTGGCCGTGGGATCGAACGCACGATAATAGAAAAACCGGAATCCGGGTGTTACAGTTCAATACATGAAGAATGATGGAATGGCAGCGTGTCGTTAAAAAGAACGGCCCCGGTCTTCCCGGCTGTTCGATATCAACGGCTGCCATGCGCTGCATGACGTATTTAGCGTTATCCCCCCAGAGCGCCAATAAAACAAGCGCATCGGTCAGGTCGGTATAATCAGAGCTCGGCCATTGAGGTTTCAAGGGTCCTGTGAGATCGAATACCAGGGCTTCCCCGGGTTTTATTCCGGCGATATAAGCCTGGCCGTTCCATATCGCCTGTCCGGGTTTAACATGCTGAACTCCG
>MGQD01000169.1:15694-16257 GCA_001797695.1 Deltaproteobacteria bacterium RBG_13_49_15
CCGTAAGACCGGTCGTGGCATCGAGATCCGATGGACTAAACTGACTGATGACGGGCCAGCCTTCCGAATCCTTATAAATCGGCCTTCCGGCCCAGTCCGGGAAAGTTAATGCTGATGCTTTTTTAATCATATTTTCATCCTCTCACCTTTCGGATCATAAAAGGGGGGTTGCGCCACTTTAGCCGGAATCACTTTCTTTTCATGCTGAAGATGGATATGAGTTCCGGCTTTGAAATCCGGATCCGCCTTAACTAGAGCCAAACCGATGGTCTTGTCAAGGGCGGGGCTGTAACGCACGGAAGTGGCATATCCCAGTCGTGTTTTTCCTTCAACGACCAGATCCCCGTCGGTTAATTCCTTTCTGCCGTCACATTCAAACCCGATCACTGCATTCTTAAAAGGCTGATTCTGAAGAAGTTTAAGCATCGGTCCGCCGACCATATCATGGCGGTCTTTGTCGCGGCACCAGTCGTAGCGACCTTCGAAGAGGCTGGTGTTGCCGTCCATGTCCATACCCGGCAACGCGTGCCCTTTTTCCAATCGGCAAAGCAAAATCGATTCAA
>MGQD01000170.1 GCA_001797695.1 Deltaproteobacteria bacterium RBG_13_49_15
GCGGAATGGCAAGGCCGTCTGGATACCGCCGGAAGAAATCGTCGTGCCGGAAGTATAAAGGTGGCGGAATAAGTGGCGGTGTAAATAATGATAGAGAGATCTGATAGCGACTATTCCCTCCTGGACCGTCCTGAAATCCTCATGGGGCTTTTCCATCCAAGGCCCGAATATGGGTCGATTGAGAGAGTTGCGAACACAATCGACGTGTCGATCCCGGTGGAGAGCAATATTCTGGTGGCCGGGCGTTTCCATATGAAGGATAAATCAGCCCCGAATATCCTTTTCTTTCACGGAAACGGTGAAATCGCCAGTGACTATGATGAATTAGGGCCTATTTACAATCGCATGGGGATGAATTTCCTGGTGGTGGATTACAGGGGCTATGGCAGATCGACCGGCAGGCCCACGGTCTCAACCATGATGGGGGACTGCCATGCAACCTTTGAGTTCACAAAAGGATGGCTGGGAGAAAACGGATACGGAGGGGCTTTTATCGTGATGGGCCGATCCCTGGGCAGTGCCTCGGCGCTGGAACTGATAAACCGCCACAAAGACCGGATAAACGGTCTCGTTCTGGAGAGTAGTTTTGCAAATACCGGTACGCTGCTGGAGTTCCTTGGCGTAAACGCCTCAGAGATCGGTTTCAGTGAGGAAAAAGGTTTCAGAAACCTTGAAAAGATCCGGGCCTGGGACAAGACGACCCTGATTATCCATGCCGAATTTGACCATTTTTTCCCCTTTTCGGAAGCGCAGGCGCTCTACGATGCCTGTCCATCGCCAAGTAAAACGCTTCTCAAGATCCCGGGTGCAAATCATAATGACATATTCATGAGAGGGTTCGATGCGTATATGAAGGCGGTCAAAGCCCTGAGTCAGGTAGATCCGTGAGCCCAAGAACATTCTGATCAAAACGGCTGATTCTAATCTTTATTCCTGAATCTTTCTCAACATTTTCAAAGGCGAGGGCAAGATACGCCTGGATTTTTTCAAAAGGAACGCTTTCCCTCAGGGTAAAATCAAGATCTTCCGAAAAACGATAATCGGGAATGTAGCATTTCTTGATCGCCGTGCCGCCTTTGAAGGCAAGGATATCTATGAGGGGCGTTTTTGATAGTCCGACAAGAAACCAGGAGAGGCAATAGTCGCGTTCAAGAACAGCCTCCGGAACACGGCGGCCGCCTTTTCGGGCGAGACGATTAGACAGCAAAGACAGTTTTCGCTGAGGTATCATTATGTCCTCACTACGGATAATAGCTCTTCCGGCGATACATTGAGGTGCAATCTCCACTTCCTGATGAACTTCCCTTCGGGCGGGAGGAGCGGATCGAGCTTTACATAGGTATCTG
Source organism: Deltaproteobacteria bacterium RBG_13_49_15 (assembly GCA_001797695.1). Classification (GTDB taxonomy): domain Bacteria; phylum Desulfobacterota; class Desulfobacteria; order Desulfobacterales; family UBA2156; genus RBG-13-49-15. Next base: position 1,347 of record MGQD01000170.1, read on the forward strand.
TAAGATGATCACGGAGGTTTTCCAGCTTTTCCGGAGATCCGATTCCGTAGAGTTCCAGGATATAGCCCAGCCTGCGGATGACGGCGCCGATATCCATTTTTATGGCATATTCGATCAGCCTGTCTGCATCCAGATTTTGTCGGCGCATCCATATCCCTTTAGATGTTTCTGTGATGCCGCCACAGTACTCAGGCTGCCGGAGTCCGTCAATGATGGTTTTTTCCATGTCACTGACAATCACTTTTTCCTGCTTGGTTACCCAGTGTTCGCTTGTGCCGAAAAAATGTTCTTTTTTGCAGGTAATAAATTGAAAATCTGTACCCATGATGTGAAGGGGCCGACGTTTTTCCATAGTCGTTACATGGACAACAAGCTGTGGTTGGGTGACCATCCCATGAATTTCCATGGCCGTACCATGAGAAAGATAATAATTCTTTCCCCCGGCCAGTTCACGGGCGACAATGAGCGGACTTCCCATGTATTCCCTCTCCCTTCCTAGCTCAAGAGGCACCAGGATGAACAAGCCCGGTTTCAATCGAGTAGCCACGCCCCTGTTGACGAGCTGTCTCACGAAGTTGCTGGCGGGGAGTTCTTGAAGATCCAGTATTCTCCTGACATCCTCCAGGTGAAAAACGGGTTTGTTTTCCTCATAGAGAGTGGTGACCAGGCGTATGGCTTGAGAACCCAGCGTTTTAAGACGATTATTATAATTTGGGTGCATAATATGTCCTCTGGAGACATATAATGCACTTAAAATATAACAATGTCAATGAAAATTATACTCAGTATGTATGGCAGAGTGTGCCGGCGAATGAAGGGTCATGCAGCCCTATCGGGTGGCGATATTGTGACGCGACAACGCAAAGAAGGTGCTAAGGATCAAGTGCTTTTCATGCGGCGCTGTTGCGCTTCCATGTAACGGCGGAGGGCGGCATTGATGCTGCGCTGGTAGCCCCGGCCCTTTGTCTTGAAGAAATCCACCACATCAGGATCAAGCCGAAGAGTGATCTGTTTCTTTTTGCCCGGCCACAGTGTTGCGTCTGCAAAGAAGTCATCATCGAGCTCGGGCGCATCGGAAAAATCGATATCCCTATCCTTCATGACCTCAACCTTTGCCCAGTCTGTCTTTGATTGCTTTCTCATATCTTGTGCGCTCATTTTTCGTTGCCTTTCTCATGGAAATAATGCGGATCGTTTCTTGCCTATGTCGTGATCACCCGGGCGAGGGAAAGGCTGTTTATCCCCTATTGCTCCGGGAACGAACTCATCAGCAGACTATTAAAATGCATCTGAACGCGGGTGGAATCCGTATTGGATTTTCACCAAAGAGCGGCTTTTCAGCAAACGTTGAAAATTATAATAACAGTGAAGCAACAGGGTGGAAACGAATTACTGAAGCTCAATTTTCAGCGGAATGCCTACGGCCAAACTCGCACGTGACAGGGTAGCCAAGGTAATACTGGTATCATCTTCGTCCAGCAACCGATTTACAACGGCACGGCTCGTACGCATACGAGCGGCCATTTCAGTTTTTGTGATGTGCATCCTCTTCATGGCTTCTGCCAATTGCCACGCAATAACACGCTTAATAGCGGCTGCGGTTACCTCTTCCCGGATGCCCTCTTCCTTTAAGAAGTCATCAAAATCGCTTCCAATATGCCGATTGCTCATACACACCTCCTACAAAATCCCGCAGGAAATCCCTTACCGGCTCATTACCAGATTCAGTGCGGAAGAACTTTACAGACAGGATAGGCCCGCACGGTTACATGCGTATCTAAAAAGATACGTTTATGCAAGTCTTTTGATGACATAATTGCGGAGGATGCTTGCAGATGGTTGCTAGAAATGATAAATTTTAAATAAGGCGATAATTTACCCAAATGGGGAGCCGTTGAATATCTTTGCATTCAATGAATAAAGCTAAGAAAGGTGTTTGCCTCACTCTCACTCGGTATTGATCATGAACAGTTTTGATCATCCGCCCTACAGCGTAACTCCCACCATTCTGCGGCTTGTGGGCGAGATCGGAGAATGGATCGGTCGTTACTCGGCTGCGGCCGACGCTTCTCTTTCGCCCCGTCTGCGGAGGGGCAATCGCATCCGCTCGATACAGGCATCGCTGGCCATCGAAAACAACACGCTGACCTTGGAGCAAGTCACGGCGGTTATCGACGGGAAGAGGGTCTTGGGTTTGCCACGGGAAATCCAGGAGGTCCGCAACGCATTTGCCGCCTACGAGCGCATCGACCGCTGGGTTCCGACTTCCCGAAGCGACCTGCTGGAAGCGCACGGGATCCTGATGGCCGGGTTGGTGGATAGACCGGGAGAATTCCGGAGCGGCAGGGTGGGCGTCTTTCACGGGGATCGGATCGTGCATATGGCCCCTCCGGCAGAGCGCGTGCCGTCCCTGATTTCGGATTTGCTGATCTGGCTTGAACGTACGGATGAACACCCGCTCGTTGCCAGTTGCGTTTTCCATTACGAGTTCGAATTCATCCATCCATTCCCGGACGGCAACGGCCGTCTCGGGCGATTGTGGCAGACCCTGATCCTGAGCCGTTGGAAGCCGATGTTGGCCTTCCTTCCCGTCGAAACGGTGATTCGTGATCGGCAGGAAGCGTATTATAGCGTCCTTGCTCGGGCCGACGGGCGCGGCGATGCGACGCCCTTCGTCGAATTCATGATTGAAGCGCTTCGTTCCGCCATCGAAGAGGCGGTCACAAGCGACCAAGTAAGCGACCAAGTAAGCGACCAAGTAATCCGCCTGCTCGATGTGCTGCGAAGCGGCGAAATCGGCGCGACCGATCTCATAGCCCGATTGAAACTTTCCCATCGCCCCACGTTCCGAAAGAACTATCTGGAGCCCGCCCTCGCCGCCGGCTTGATCGAACGGACCCAGCCGGTTTCCCCACGCAGCCCGACCCAACGATACCGCCTGACGGAAAAGGGCCGGGCGATCATCGCCCATAGAAGAAGGAAGAAAACAGACTGAGTCGGACCCACTGCATGGTTACCGGCATCTGCAGCGAGGCCGTCGTGAAGTTTACCCGGCGTCCCGCCAGTGAGGGAATAAATGGGGGAATAAGTGAGGGAATAAGTGGCGGTGTAAATGAGGGAATAAGCCGGCTCTTGGAATTTATTCACAAAAATCCCGGCCAGAGGGTTGTTGAACTCGCCGCCGCATTGAATATTCCCCCAAAAACCATCGAACGCTGGATAAAGAAGTTGAGGGAACAGGGAAGGATCGTCTTCATGGGTTCCCGGAAGACAGGCGGATATCACGCAAGCTGATGATCGAAGCACTGGAAGAAAGGCCGATCGTCTCGGAAAAGTTCTATATTGTTGGAATGAATGTCTGCAGTAGATGATACCCTGCGCGTTTGACCTGCCGCCGGTGCGACCGCTTCTTGACCGCTTTTTGTCCGACGATACGCACTTTAGATCAGAAATTGGCCGAAACACGGCCGTCAATCGGCTCAAAGTCGGCAGGATTTGTCTTTTCTCTTTCCCCGCGACCGCTTTTTGACCGCATAAAAACCGCTTTTTCGCAATAAAAAGACCAGAACGACCATAACTCGGTCGCGCATCGACCATTAGTGGCGATTTTTCCCTTCCCGGCGACCGCAAAAAGACCGCAAAAAGACCGCTTTTTGTCCGAAACTTTTCGGATCGCTTTGTTGTATTCATCTATCCAATCGTTTCATTTCCCGTCCGGATACTGAGGATGTGCGCCATGTACGAGTGCCGCTGTCCCCATGATGGAAAGAAGCTCGCCGAGATCGCCAGGCCGCCCCTGGCCCTGGGTCATTATGACTACCCCTGCGAATGCAGAAGGTGGGTCCGGGGTCAGATCATCACGGAGCCGGGAACGAACAGCATCCTTGCCGTTGATTCCTGTCCGTGCGGACGAATCACCAGGAGGGTCATTGGCCACTTGGTGACGATCCAGTGTTCAAAGTGTAAGGCCTTCGTCAATTTTTAGAGGCTCAAGAAGCCCACAAATAATTCAGAAGGAGGAGGCTCCGAGGCTCCCGAAGCCCATGCCGCTGCAGACGCA
>MGQD01000171.1:0-9785 GCA_001797695.1 Deltaproteobacteria bacterium RBG_13_49_15
ATTTTCCGGCATCTGAGAATGAATCCGGCGTCACATTGAGGATTCCCATAACCCGTGTGGTTTGACCAAACGTCATTCGATATTTACCAAATGACATCTCATGCGTTTTTGGCAATTCGATGCACCTGTCCTAAATGATTTTTTCGAACCGGATCAACTCTGGGAGGGCCCTGCAGATTTCGTTTCCTTATCCTCAATCTGCCGGGATGGAAGCTTAAATCCCGGTCTCATTGAATAGATGAGTTTATCCAGCTCCTCTCCCATTACCGTTTCTTTTTCGAGAAGGAGCTCGGCGAGTTTATGAAGGATATCGAGATGTTCACTCAAGACCTGTTTCGAGCGTATATGGGCTTGGTCCACTAATTTTTTGATTTCCACGTCTATCTTTTTTGCCGTTTCCTCTGAATAGTCGCGATGCTGCGCGATCTCCCGTCCCAGAAAAATATGCTCTTCTCCTTTGGCATATGAAAGAAGTCCGAGTTCGTCGCTCATCCCCCAGGAGCGGACCATCAGTTCGGCCAGCGCGGTGGCCTGCTTAATGTCGTTGGCCGCACCGGTGCTGATCCGGTTGAATACGATTTCCTCGGCCGCCCTTCCGCCGAAAGCGACCGACAATTCGCTTTCGAGCTGGTCTTTGTATTTATAATCGCGCTCCTCCGGTAAAAACCAGGTGATTCCGGCGGCACGCCCCCTGGGGATAATGGTTATCTTGTTAACGGCATCCGTACCGGGTAAAAACCGGGCTACCAGCGCATGCCCGCCCTCGTGATAGGCGGTGGTCTTCCGGTCATCCTCCCGGATCACTTTGGATTTTCGTTCAAGGCCCATGTAAACTTTATCTTTGGCATCCTCAAAATCCTGCATGTCGATTTTTTCTCTGTTCCGCTTGGCTCCGAGCAACGCCGCTTCATTGACAAGATTCTCGAGATCAGCTCCTGAAAATCCGGGCGTCCCTTTTGCCAATGAAGTAATATTGACACCCGGCGCCACGGGCGTCCTTCTCATATGGACCTGCAGTATCTTCTCGCGCCCCTTGATATCCGGAAGCGGAACCACCACCTGCCGATCGAAACGTCCTGGTCTGAGCAGGGCCGGATCAAGAACATCCGGCCGGTTCGTGGCTGAAATCAGAATGACCCCCTCATTCGATTCAAATCCGTCCATCTCGACCAGTAACTGGTTCAACGTCTGCTCCCGTTCATCGTGGCCGCCTCCCAGACCGGCCCCCCTGTGGCGCCCAACAGCATCGATTTCGTCAATAAAGATGATGCAGGGAGCGTTTTTCTTTCCCTGGACGAAAAGATCGCGAACCCGGGATGCCCCAACTCCGACAAACATCTCAACAAAATCAGATCCGCTGATGCTGAAAAAAGGGACCCCTGCTTCTCCGGCAATCGCTCTTGCAAGAAGAGTCTTGCCGGTCCCGGGGGGACCCATCAGCAGAACTCCCTTTGGAATTCGACCCCCAAGGCGGGTGAATTTTTTCGGTTCTTTTAAAAACTCGATGATCTCCTCCAGTTCCTCCTTGGCTTCGTCAATCCCGGCCACATCTTCGAAGGTCACCTTCGCCGATTGATCGGACATCAGACGGGCCCGGCTTTTTCCAAATGAGAGGGCTTTTCCGCCGCCGGCCTGCATTTGCCGCATGAAAAAAATCCAAACCGCAATCAGAGCGATCATCGGGAACCACGACACCAGAACCGATATATACCAGGGGGACTCCGCCGGCGGCTTGGCGCTGATGGTGACCCCCTTTCCCCTTAAAATACGGATCAATTCATTGTCATGAGGAGCAAATACCTTGAATCGGTTCCGGCTTGCGTCGGTGACAAAGAGCTCCTGCCCCTGAATCACCACATCAGAAACCCGCCCCCCTTCCACCATGGAGAGAAACTCGGTATAACTGATGTTGGACTCGGATATGTTCCGTTGATTAAAAAGATTATAAAGCATGATCATCAGCAAGGTGATGACAAGCCACAACGCAAGGTTCTTGTGAAACGGGTTCAACTCTAAACTCCTTCCGGGATAATGACAGGTAATCTGGCGAAAGAGGGGTATTCACCGTGTTCTGGAACGGCACCTGGTCATTTAAGTTTTTATTTTTTTGGCGGTACTCTAACCATTTTTGTACGGGAAATCAAGGGATAGTTCTGCCCGCATGACGCTGCGGGTCGATCCATCCACTTTAACCGAGTCGTCTATGCGGTGCCCTGCCAGCCAGATGATCCGGTTTTGCGATAGAAGAATCGGGGATAGGACCCGGTCCGCTCTCGAAACCTTATGATCGATAAAAAATTTTTTTACCTTTTGGGCGCCTTGCAGACCCAGTGGATGAAATCGATCTCCAGGGTTGACATTTCTTATCGTCAGCGGAAAATGGATCTTCTTTGCATCGAAAAATGCGATGTTTCCATCTCCATTTCGATAATCGACACTTCTTTTTGATGTTAATCGTCTGACCCTTAAGATTTTGCCGATTTCCTCAATAATCAAAACACCGGGCCCCTTGAGCAGGTATTGAAATAAAACGCTTTCTCCTTTCGCATGACGGCAAGTTGGCTTTTGTCTTGCGACGTTTATCTCCAAGGTTCGCTTTTGGATCGTCAAGAGGCTTTGATCCATAATTATTCGAATATGATCAGGCAAATGAATCTCTTTCGGAGAATGAATTCCCTTGATCAGTCCGACTGTCCTTTCGATATGTGTAAATCCGATGCGGCGCAAATTCCCCTTGACGCTTTCGATTCCCATTCGAAGAATCCGGCGCAGGACCGCCGGATGGGCGCTTTTTAGTTCATCCATCTTTAAAGTCAGAAGGGCGCCCTCTTGCTTTACCATAGTGGATTGAAAAATGGACTCCATGACGGAGTGTATCCATTCCTCCTCCGATCTTGCAATGTCGGCGAAGCGGTTCAACGCCTGTTCCACGTTTTTGTTAAACGAAGCTTCTATAAAAGGGATTAGTCGGTGGCGGATCCGGTTCCGTAAAAATCTCAGGTCGTTGTTCGAGGCATCATTAGTGCATTTCAGCCGTTCCCTGTCTAAAAAGTCCATGATTTCATCCCGCGTGCACCGAATCAGCGGACGGATAATCCTATACCCGCCTCCCACATCTTCTCTCACCGGCGGGATCCCTGAAATGCCCAATAAGCCGGATCCTCTGATCAGCCGCATCAGAACCAATTCCGCATTATCGCCGGCATGATGAGCGAGTGCAACTCGGCTAAACTGATGCCGCACGGCAATCTCCTTGAAAAAGGCGTATCGGCACTCCCTTGCCTTCTCTTCCAAAGAGCCAGCCTCTCTGGTTTTCCAGTAGTTCGGATCTATTTTCTTAATAAAATAGGGTAAGTTAAGGGATTCGGCCATCGATTTGACAAACTCGGCATCTTCATCCGAAACCGCTGGTCTAAGAGAATGATTAAGATGAGCCACTCCAAGTGTAAACGGAATATCCCCTGAAACGATATAAAGCAGATGAAGAAGCGCAATCGAGTCCGGGCCGCCGGATACACCGACCAAAACCGCATCTCCCTTATGAATCATATTGCATTCGGTAATCGTCTGATGCATTTTCTTCAGGATTTGATATCGATCCATTTTTGCTATCGAAGTTATGGAATTCCCACAAATCGATTGTAACTCTAACATTTTATGACTATTTATCGCCATTGATAAAATGGATGGCATCATCTGATTCCGTTGATACCGTCCCATCGTCTTTGTTGATGGTATGGAATGGAAGAAATGATGTCAATATGAAATACCCGATATTGATATGTATCCGACACTTATTCCATGATCTTGTGGCAGTAAAAAAGACGTTCCGTTTTTACTTGAAAAAACGGAAAAGTGCTATATTATATTGCCGGTTGTGCTAGGCGGGGAGCTAGCGGTGCCCTGTACCCGAAATCCGCTTCATGCGGGGCTGAATCCCCTTCTTAGGGTTTGATCCCCAAAACGTCGGCTGTCTGGCCGGCCTCTGCGCAACAGCCGGTTATGAACCTCGTCAGGTCCGGAAGGAAGCAGCGATAAATGATGCGGGCTGTGTCGCGGATCGACCCCGGCCGTATGAACAATTGACGTATCTTTTTGGGAAAAACTCGAAGTTGGGTGCACAGCCGCTTTTCCGTTTAAAATCCTTCCCTTGCCTTGACATCGCATGAACTCGTCTTAAATTTTGTTAACTATTCATTGCCTATTATTGCCACCGGCAGTGGATGGTTTCATTGTCATGAGGCTCTCAATCAAAACCATGCAATGGAATTTGAGAGGCTCAGGTTTATTTTTGCGTTTAAATTTTAATTTTGGAAACAGGAGACACTTCTGAAAAATGACGGGTACGGACTTGTTGGAACTGGGAAAAGAAAATAACCGTTTAGATGATGTGAAAGGGGTTGATCGTCCTCCTCGGGAACCTGACAATCTATCCGAAGAAACAATCCAGGATACGGAAAAAGAACTTCAAGTCCGGCTTGAACGCACTGAGATTCAAGCCAAGGAAAACTATGATCGGCTCCTGAGGGTTTCTGCGGATTTCGAGAATTACAAAAAACGTATGAACCGTGAATCGGAAAGTTTTAAAAAATATGCCAACGAGTCGCTTATCAGGGAACTGCTTCCGGTGGTGGATAATCTTGAGCGGGCTTTTGATTCCGCATCTCTCAACCAGGAAGCGTCGCAGTCCCTCGTAAAAGGCGTCCACTTGACCATTTCAGAGATTCAAAACATTTTTAAACGATTTTCCGTGAAACCCATTTCTTCCGTGAATAAACCGTTTGACCCTGCATTTCATCAGGCAGTCATCCAGGAAGAAACCGATGCGGTTGACGAAAACATGGTTATAAAGGAACTTCAGAAGGGGTATCTGATTCATGACCGGTTGTTAAGGCCGGCCATGGTCGTTGTGTCCAAGTCTCCGGCAAACCAGAACAAAGACAACGAATAATAAATGCAATCAAACCGAAACGATAAGGGAAAACATACGACCGGCAATCATATGAAGGAGGAAAGCAAATGAGCAAAGTCATCGGTATCGACCTGGGTACGACCAACTCCTGTGTGGCGATCATGGAAGGTGGCGAAACCAAAGTCATCACCAATCCCGAGGGTGGTCGAACAACCCCGTCCATTGTCGCCATATCCGACAACGGGGAACGCCTGGTGGGTCAAATCGCTAAAAGACAAGCCATCACAAACCCTGAAAATACGGTATTTGCCGTCAAAAGGCTTATCGGACGCAAATACGCATCCGTTGAAGTCCAAAAAGATATCAAAATACTTCCTTACAAAATCGAGCAGGCTAATAACGGTGATGTGCGGATCAATTTGAAAGGAAAGCATTACAGCCCTGCGGAAATTTCTTCATTTATTTTATCCTACATGAAGCGGAGCGCTGAAGAGTACTTAGGGGAAAAAGTGACGGATGCGGTCGTCACGGTTCCGGCCTATTTTGACGACAGTCAGCGGCAGGCCACCAAGGATGCCGGAAAAATCGCCGGACTCAATGTGCTCCGGATTATTAATGAACCGACGGCAGCTTCGTTGGCGTATGGATTGGACAAAAGAAAAGAGGAAAAAATCGCCGTCTTTGATCTCGGGGGGGGCACCTTCGATATCTCCATTCTGGAAATCGGCGAAGGGGTTTTCGAAGTCAAATCCACCAACGGCGATACCCATCTCGGAGGGGAAGATTTCGATCTGCGCCTTATCGACTACCTGGCTGACGAGTTTAAGAAGGATCAGGGCATCGATCTTCGAAGGGATAAGATGGCGTTGCAGCGCTTGAAAGAGGCGTCTGAAAAAGCAAAAATCGAATTGTCCACTTCCATGGAAACCGACATCAACCTTCCATTCATCACCGCGGATGCCAGCGGGCCCAAACATCTGAACATCAAAATTACCCGGGCAAAGCTCGAATCCCTGGTAGAAGACCTTCTGGATAAATTGGAAAGCCCCTGCCGGATTGCGCTTAAAGACGCCGGATTGACGTCGAGGGAAATCAATGAGGTCATCCTTGTGGGAGGAATGATCCGGATGCCGGCTGTTCACGCAAGAGTTAAAAACATTTTTGGAAAAGAACCAAATAAAGGGGTTAATCCGGATGAAGTGGTGGCCGTCGGCGCTGCCATTCAGGCCGGCGTTCTAAAAGGAGACGTGAAAGACGTCCTCCTTCTGGATGTCACCCCCCTTTCTTTAGGAATCGAAACATTGGGAAGCGTCATGACGAAACTCATCGAAAAAAATACCACGATTCCCACTCGGAAAAGCCAGATCTTTTCCACTGCTGCCGACAGTCAACCCGCCGTTTCCATCCATGTACTTCAAGGCGAACGGGAAATGGCGACTGGAAACAAAACCTTGGGGAGGTTTGAACTGGTCGGCATTCCGCCGGCACCCCGTGGAATTCCTCAAATCGAGGTCACCTTCGATATCGACGCAAACGGCATCGTTCATGTTGCAGCAAAAGACCTGGCAACCGGAAAGGAGCAATCCATACAAATTACCGCTTCCTCCGGTCTCACAAGGGAAGAGATCGACCGGCTCGTCAAGGATGCCGAAGTCCATGCAGAAGAAGATAAGCGGAAGAAAGAATTGGCCGAAGCCAGAAACCATGCCGATTCGCTGATTTACGCCACTGAAAAATCTATCAAGGACCTGGGTGATAAAGTGGATGGCGCCACAAAAAGCCAGGTGGAGGAAGCCATTCGCCGCCTTAAAAAAAGCATGGAAGGAGAAGATGTTTCAGAGATTCGCCGGTTAAGCGACGAACTCACTCAAACCTCTCATAAAATCGCAGAAGCCATGTATCAGAAGGCCTCTCAGGCCGGAAAGCAACAAGGAGCAGGTGATAGGAGCGGCGACGGATCTCAGCAGGCACGATCCTCCGGACCCGAAGAAGATGTCGTGGATGCTGATTTTGAAGAAGTTAAGGATGATAAAAAATAGATTGGTTGTGAAAAAATAATAAATCCCGCGATGCCGTCATCGGCATTGCGGGATTTTTTTTAGAATCGGTTTTAAGTTAACGCAACTGTTTTCGGAAATCGTTTAGTACCGGCAGTCCGGACCATGACCGAATCCTCGCGCCATATGCCTTCCGCCGAACCCTTGGCCGGGAAAAGTCAGTTCAGGAAACAGCTTTTTCATTTTTAAATGATGCTCAAGCCGCTTTTGACCCATCTGGGACTTATAATCTGATATTTCTTTTTGCAAAGCCTGGGCCTTTGAAGGATCAGGATCTTTTTTTGCCAATTCGGCCTGAATATCCATCTGTTTCTGATAAAGACCCTGGCGGAGATCTTTCGTCGCGTCATGGAACGCCTGTCTCTCTTCTTCCAGTTTTTTGGCTTCATCGGGGCTCAGGCCGGCAGGGCCGCCATACCCGAATCCTCTCTGCTGCATGCCGGGGCCATATTCACCGCCTCTGCACCCGCCGCGCCCCCAGCCTGGCCCGTCTCCATAATTCCGACAGCCATATCCCATCCCCCATTCGGCAAAGGCGTAAGCACCGAATGCGAGCATTCCCAGAACCGCAGTTACAACCAGGATTGTTTTCACATACCTTCGTTTCATTTTAAAACCTCCTTTTATCGGATATTGCGGATTTAATTCCGTTCTTGTTTATTAAAGGATCAAGCAAGATTTATGCCATTTTTCGTAAAATATTCAGTCGTTATGCAATACATTGATTTTAAATCATTTTTTGACAATGGAGATACGAGGTTGTCCGGAAAAAAGGGGAAATGAAGATTTCAAATGTGTACCATTGTATCCGGATTACCCGGATAAAAGAAAGAACGCGGATCTTTTGGATAAAAAGTATCCATACTCCCGATTTCAAGTGATGATCCGCTTCAAAAATAGATCGGCTTCTCAACAATTTTGATGCAAGATTCAGGTTTTAATTTGCCGCAACAGGAATCGATGATTAATTTGGACAAATAAACATTATTATATAGTAAACAAAAAACGATCAATTACAAGGAGAACGGATATGGAAGATAAAACCCTATCAATTCCGAACATCTCGTGCGGTCATTGCGTCATGACCATCAAAAAAGAACTGGGAAGTCTTAAGGGCGTTAAAGAGGTTGAGGGGGATCCGAAAAAAAAGAATATTCGGGTAAAATGGGATGATCCGGCTACACTCGGACAGATTAAGGAAGCACTGAAAGAAATCAACTTCCCGGCTTCCTGATGCAATGCACGATCTGAATTAGTTGAAATCATGGCTGATAAAACCATAACATTTCCAGTTCTCGGGATGACATGCGCCAATTGCGCCATGAACATCGAGAGGGGTCTAAGAAAGCTAGAGGGGATCAATGCCGTCAATGTGAACCTGGCTTCGGAACAGGCAACGGTCGTATGGGATCAGAAACAGATCAGTATCGGAAAAATAGTGAAGCATATCGCCGACGCCGGCTATAACGTCCCGATTGCCCGGGCTGAATATGCCATCACCGGGATGACATGCGCCAATTGCGCCATGAACATAGAGCGTGCATTGCATCGATCGGCCAACGGCATCGTCGACGCCATTGTAAACCTGGCAACCGAACGCCTGACCGTTGAATACATTCCAGGCGAAACCGGAGTTGATGAAATCCGCTCCGCAGTCCGGGAGGCTGGTTACGGGGCTGAACTCCTTGAAGACTCTCCGGACAAGGAAGATGTCGAAGCCATTGCCAGGAACGCTGAAATCCGGAATCAGACACGTAAATTCGTCGTAGGAATTTGCTTTTCCCTCCCTCTTTTCATTCTCAGCATGAGCCGTGATTTCCATGTCATTGGTCCCTGGAGCCATGCAACCTGGGTCAACTGGCTCTTTTTCTTCATGGCGACTCCTGTTCAGTTCTACACGGGATGGGATTATTATGTCGGCGGATTAAAAAGTCTGAAAAATAAAAGCGCCAATATGGATGTTCTGGTGGCTATGGGATCTTCGGTCGCGTACTTATATTCACTGGGCGTACTGACCCTTCCGGTTTTGGGAGATCATGTCTATTTCGAGACTTCCGCCGTAATCATCACATTGATCAAACTGGGTAAACTCCTGGAATCCAGAACCAAAGGGAAAACCGGAAAAGCCATCAAGAAACTCATGGGGCTAAGACCTAAAACCGCTTTCGTTGTAAGAAACGGATTGGAAAAGGAAATCCCTTTGACCCAGGTGCAGGCAGGAGATACAATCCTGGTAAGGCCAGGTGAGCGGATTCCGGTGGATGGAGTAATCCTTGAAGGAGATTCGGCAGTTGATGAGTCGATGCTGAGCGGCGAACCGATCCCAGTGGATAAAAAGCCTGGAGATATGCTCATTGGAGGGACCATCAACGCCCAGGGTCTGATGAAGTTCAGAGCGACCCGCGTGGGAAAGGAGACCGCCCTCTCCCAGATCATCCGGCTTGTTCAGGAGGCTCAAGGAAGTAAAGCTCCCATTCAGGGGGTGGCGGATCGAGTGGCTGCTGTTTTCGTTCCGGCAGTAATCGGTATTGCGGCCATAACCTTCCTGTTATGGTGGGGCATCACCGGCGATTTCGTTCCGGCGATGATCCGGTTGGTGGCGGTCCTTGTTATTGCATGCCCCTGCGCTCTGGGCCTGGCTACGCCGACAGCAATTATGGCCGGAACCGGTAAAGGCGCTGAGAATGGAATCCTCTTTAAAAACAGCCAAGCCCTTGAAATGGCCGCCAAATTGCGGACGATTCTGCTCGACAAGACCGGAACGATCACCATGGGCAAGCCGTCAGTGGCGGATGTCCTGTCCTTAAACTCCGCAA
>MGQD01000171.1:9804-9918 GCA_001797695.1 Deltaproteobacteria bacterium RBG_13_49_15
ACTTCAGATTGCCGCTTCCGTGGAAACCGGATCCGAGCACCCTATTGGAAAGGCCATCGTCAGTGCCGCCAGAGAGAGAGGGATTGCACTGTTCGAGCCGACAGGATTTAAAGC
>MGQD01000171.1:9932-14811 GCA_001797695.1 Deltaproteobacteria bacterium RBG_13_49_15
GTGTATCTGGGCAGGTGATGGGGAAGGAGATTATTCTCGGAAAACCAAATTGGTTTATCGAAATGGGAATCGAGTTGACGGCAGTCAAAGATGGGATCGACCGCCTGCAATCGGAAGGGAAAACGGTCATGGTTTTGGCTCAGGACAAAAAGCCGTTGGGCGTGATTGCGGTATCCGACGCTTTAAAACCGGAGTCCGGTGAAGCCATTGCCATGCTCAACGCCCGGAATTTAAAAACAGTGATGCTCACCGGCGATAATAATCAAACCGCCACAGCGATCGCCACCCGGGTCGGGATTCAGGATATTTTTTCAGAAGTTCGTCCTGAGGAAAAATCGGATAAGGTCAATGCACTGAAAAAGCACGGCGATCGTGTCGGAATGGTCGGAGACGGCATCAATGACGCTCCTGCACTGGCACAGGCGGATGTTGGGATCGCCATTGGAACCGGCGCCGATGTGGCCCTTGAGACCGCGGATATCATTCTTTCCAGCGGCAATCTCCACGGCGTTCACCGGGCGATTTCCTTAAGCCGGGCCACCATGAGGGTTGTTCGTCAGAACCTCTTCTTCGCCTTTTTTTATAATATCATCCTGATTCCCGTGGCGGCAGGGGTTCTGGCGCCATTCGATTCCGCTCCCGCATTCCTTAGGCAGCTTCACCCCATTCTGGCGGCTTTAGCCATGGCTTTAAGCAGCATTTCAGTGGTCACCAACAGCCTGCGTCTATATAGCATCGATATCGAATGAGAACGGAATTTCCATGAAAGAATGGACCATTTTATGGCAGCATCTCCCGCAGAGCATCAATCCGGTCATCTTTACCGTCGGCTCATTTCGAATCCATTATTACGGACTGATGTACCTTATCGCCTTTGCGGCGACTTATGCCCTTGTCTCCTATCGTATCCGGCATGAACATTCCTTTTCCGTCTCAAAAGAGCAGATCAAAGATCTGATGGTTTACATGATCGTCGGGCTTCTTATCGGCGCCCGTCTAGGATATGTCGTTTTTTACAATCCCGGTTATTATGCAAAACACCCTTTTGAAATTATCCTTCCGTTTCAATTTGAAAACGGCATTACTTTTACGGGCTTTTCCGGCATGTCGTTTCACGGCGGGTTGATCGGCGTGATCCTTTCTTCATGGTGGTATTCTAAGAAAGCAGGGCTCGACGTATTCGAAATGGCTGATCTATTTTGCCCGGTCGTTCCTTTGGGATATACCTTCGGGCGGGTTGGCAATTTCATCAACGGCGAGCTTTTTGGCAGAATCACAACCCATCCGATCGGCATGTATTTCCCCTTTGCTCCCGGAGCCGATCGGCGCCATCCGTCGCAGCTCTATGAAGCCTTTTTCGAGGGGCTTTTTTTATTTATCGTTTTATGGAATGTTCGGCGTCGAAATCAACCTGCCGGCGCCATGCTCGCCTTTTACCTGGCCGGTTATGGAATAGTTCGTTTTATTATAGAATACTTCAGAGAGCCGGATGCCCATATCGGACTCCTATGGATCTCCTTCTCCATGGGGCAGATCCTGTGCACCGTTATGACTGCATTCGGATTGGGTCTTTATTTTTACCTCCGGTTTGTTAATCGCCGGAAAGTTTAAATCCTCTTATAAAGCAGGCATCCATTATGCAGAAAGCCTTTATGCTGCTAAGGCGGGTTTGTCCGAAATTTGATTATAGAGCCATGCCAAAAGCGCTCCGGCTATAAAACCATCTGCAAAACTCTAATCGGGTAAAAAACGTTTTCGATAAGGCTATGGATTATGATCCTGACCCTGAATCCATTTTTTTGCTTTCCCCTCCCCCTTTCGCCCGGCTTCGATACATATCCACCATATCTTTGATTTTCTGTCCCGTGGGGGTTGTGTATTCGGAGTTGATTCGGATCAATTCTTCCCATGAACGGATGGCGCCTTCGGTATCATTTAAATCATGGAGAAGAACGATCCCCTTGTTGAACCGGGCTGTCTCGTGGCGGGGATCGGCGGCAATGGCGCGCTCAAATGCTTCCACCGCGAGCTTTGGCTGTTCCATGCGTCGATACATAATCCCCATATCCGTAATGACATCCGGATTGCCGGGTTTGATTTCGATCGCTCTTTCATAAGCCTTTATGGCTTTTTCCGGTTGATCCGAGTCGAAATAGCGGTTGCCAAGCTCGGTCCATGCATCAACGTTTTGCGGATTTTGAGCCACTTTTGCTTCAAGCGCCTTGATCTCTTCCATCCGTCCCGGATTGGCTTGTTGACCGGGATCCGGCTTTCGAAGAGAGAGAGCCTCAGGTGTCGATCCTTCAGGGAGGGATCGATAGACGGTGACAGCCGTTCCGATGAGAAACCCGACCACGAGAGCAACGGCAGCAAGAGTCCACATGGTCCCTTTTTTGACATAATTTACCGGAATCGTTTGTTCCGAGACGACACGGTTTTTTGAGGGTGGCGTCATCACTTGATTCTCCTATCCGGTCCGGTATCGGCAAAAAGAAGCGGCTTCGCATTGCACTTGGCCGGACCGGCAATCACGGAAGTTCACACTATTTTGTCAATTTCACTACGATAAACCCTACATTTCTCCTCTGTATGAACATCTGGATGGCATCCCCTTTTTTTGCTTTATCAACCGCTTCCCGATATGTTTTTACCGAGTTTACGGGTATATGATTGATTTCCTTAATGATATCTCCAACTGCCACTCCGGCCGATTCGCCTTTCCCGCCGGGCGCTGTCGCGATCACGATAACCCCTTCCATCTGCGTGACATTAAACCGGCCGGCGATCTCGGGTGTCAGTTCGGATACCTGGATTCCGATCTCATCCTCATATTCCTTCTGTGTTTTTTCCGAATCGACTTTTGCATCCTCTCGTTTGGCAACGATTACGTTAACGGTTTTTTCTTTTCCGTTCCGCAACAATTTTATCTGCACCTTGTCTCCTACACCGATATCCGCAATCATTTTGCTGAGCTGACGACTGCTCTTGACTGGCTGACCGTTGATCTCCTGTATGATGTCTTTGGCCTGAATTCCTGCTTTTTCAGCCGGGTCTCCGGGAAACACCTGGACCACTAATACCCCTTCCGTATCTTTGATGCCGTAATATTCGGCCATCTCTCCTTTTAAATCCTGGATCCCCACGCCCAGCCAGCCGCGGGTCACCTCTCCTCTGTTTTTCAATTGGTCCATGATCCCTACGGCCATATTGATGGGAATGGCGAATCCGATCCCCTGCCCGCTGGCGACGATGGCTGCATTGATGCCCACTGCTTCGCCTGACATATTGATAAGCGGCCCTCCGCTGTTTCCCGGGTTGATGGAAGCATCCGTCTGGATAAAGTCATCATACGGGCCTGAACCGATCACCCGCCCCTTGGCGCTGACGATCCCTGCGGTCACGGTGCTTTCAAGTCCGAAGGGGTTTCCAATGGCGACAACCCACTCTCCGACTTTCACCGTATCCGAATTCCCCATCTTGAGAATCGGGAGGTCCCGTGTCGTTTTTATTTTAATGAGCGCGATGTCGGTGTTGGGATCGCGCCCCACGATCTTGGCTTCAAATTCCTTTTCGTTTGACAACTGGACACGGATTTCATCCGCATCTTCGATCACATGGTTGTTGGTTATGATATACCCTTCCTTATCGATGATGAAGCCGGATCCCAGGCTTCTTTGTTTGAATTCCCTCTGCTGGTCATCACCGAAGAAACGGTCAAAAAAATCCTGAAACGGATCATTCTTTCCGCCCGGAGGGTTCATGAAATGACGAAACACGCGCCCGCTTCCTCTTGTCGTTTTAACAGTACGGATGTTGACCACTGCCGGAGAGGCCGTCTCCGCCAGCCGACTGAAGCTCTCAGGCGCCAGAAAGCGTTCCTTTTCTTTTTCTTTTGCTACCACCGGGGTATTCGTTGATGAAATGAAAAAAACCGATCCCGCAACAAGGAACAGAAATATGGCAACGGCAACCGCTTTCCCCTTCACTCCCTTTAAATGGTTTACGAAAAAACGCATGTTAAATCCTCCTCTTTTAATAAGGTATCCGATTTGTTAGATTTTTGCCAATAATAATACTTAATTGCCCGAATTTCAATCATTTCCGATTTGCGGTGCAAATCCTGCCTTTTCGTCTTTGACGATTTCACATGTCGGTAGGACGACAACGGATTGCCTTTCAGGATCATATGCGAATGGTATGCCAAAACCAGAATCGATCGCAGGAAAACCGACCCAACGCCATCAGCCATGATCGGTCAATTAAAAATTATTGTCATTTTTAGAAAGATGGTGGATACTTAGTATCCATTTAAACGCGATATGGATCTTGTTACGGGTAAAAAGGAAACAGAGAGGTTTCCTTCTAATAACTCAAAGAGACAATAAATCAATGGATTGCCTTTGTGGCATTTATTTTGCTAGTACGATCTGATCATGCATCCGAAAGCATCCCATACAAAACTCTTTACCAGTGTGCCGCCGTGGATTTTCATCGGAGCGGTTGCCGTACTGTTCCCGATTTTTGCATTCGTGACGTTCCAAAACATCAACCGGGAAAAAGAAAGCATCTCCCGTCTTCTTCTGGAAAAGGGCGCCGCATTGATCCGTTCCTTTGAAGCCGGAACGCGAACCGGCATGATGGGAATGAATTGGGATGGGCTGGGACTTCAACGCCTTTTAGCCGAAACAGCCCGGCAGCCGGATATTTTATATCTTTTGGTGACCGACGCCTCCGGAAACATCCTCGCGCATAACAACCCTGTCTATATCGGCCGCACACACGGCAAATCCATTGATTTGTTCCAAATCTCGCAGCTCGAAACCGTTCAAAAACGGATCGTCGTTACCGCTGAGAAAAAACGGATTTTTGAGGTGTTCAG
>MGQD01000171.1:14866-18057 GCA_001797695.1 Deltaproteobacteria bacterium RBG_13_49_15
TTTCACCGCTTTTTCGAATCGCCTGCTGAAGAGAGAAAAGATCCCGCCATTATGGATATGATTATCTTTGTAGGTCTTGATATGAGCACGATTGAAGAAGCGATGGAGGCGGACACGCGACATACGATCGTGATGGGAATTATCCTTTTGCTTATCGGATTTGCAGGGGTCGTCCTCCTCTTTTTAGCCCAAGGCTACCATGCCGCCAAATCCTCCCTTTCCAAAATCAAGGCGTTTTCGGACAACCTCGTGGAAAACATGCCTATCGGCTTGATCGCAACCGACAGCAGTGGGAAAATCGCCTCCATGAATCAGGTTGCTGGTTCGGTTCTGAATCTTTCGCGCGACAACTCCCTTGGAAAAAACGCGAGCGAGACTCTTCCGTGTGAACTTCGGAATTTGGTTTCGGATTTCAACGCACCCGCAGAAAGCATGGAACGGGAAATAGATTGTATCCGGAAGGATGGGAAAACAGTCCCCTTGGAAATCATCGCATCGCCGTTGATGGATGAAACAAGCCGGTTTCTCGGTCATGTCCTGCTCTTTCGAGACCTTTCTGAAGTTCGGGCTCTTGAACAGGAGGTGGCTCGAAGCCGGCGTTTGGCTTCGGTAGGACGGTTGGCGGCAGGAGTTGCCCATGAGATCCGGAATCCACTTTCCTCCATCAAAGGATTTGCTACGTATTTTAAGGAACGATACCAGGAAAAACCTGAGGACCAGCAGATTGCCGGCATTATGATCCAGGAGGTGGATCGCCTGAACAAGGTGGTGGGGCAACTTCTTGAATTTGCCAAACCTGTCACAGTCAATAAAAAGATAGTGAATGTCTCCGACTTTATCCGGGATTCGCTCAAATTGATTGAGAGTCATGCCGGAGAAAAACAGATCGCCGTCAAAACCCAGATCCCTGCTGATTTAAAAAGCATATGGATCGATCCGGAAAGGATCGGTCAGGTGCTGCTCAATCTCTATCTCAATGCTATTGAATCGATGGACAAAGGAGGCATTTTGGTCATCTCGGTTTCCCGTGAAGAAGATATGGACCGGGCTGTGTTTCGGATCTCGGACACCGGGACAGGAATTCGGGCTGAAAATCTGGATCATATTTTCGATCCCTATTTTACCACCAAGTCTTCCGGAACAGGACTTGGTCTTGCCATCGTTCATAACATTCTGGAAGCGCATGGAGGCGAAATCAAGGTTCAAAGCCGGTTGGGTGAAGGAACCATCGTTTCCATTTCGCTGCCGGACGTGGAAGGAAGCGCACGTTGATGAAAAAAGAAAATACGGTGCTGGTGGTCGATGACGATTCAGCCCACAGGGCCATGCTGCGCGCCCTTTTGGGAGAATGGGGATATAATATCGTTGAAGCCGACGACGGTACAGCGGCCATTCGGTATGTTCAACAGCGGCCCTTTGATCTGGTACTGATGGATATCCGGATGATTAACGTTTCCGGCATTGAAGCCCTGGATAAAATAAAGTCGTTTAACCCGGTCATTCCGGTGATCATCATGACCGCCTATTCGTCCGTTGAAACCGCCGTTTCATCCCTGAAAAAAGGAGCATACGATTATCTCACCAAGCCTCTTGATTTCGATAAATTAAAGCTCACCATGGAAAGAGCCATGGAACACATTCGGTTAAAAGAAGAAAACCGGCTTCTTAAGGAAAGCATCGGAAAACAGTTTGATCGGCAGAACATCATCGGCCAAAGTCCGAAGATGATCCGGCTCCTTGAAACCGTTGCGCAGGTGGCCCCTTCCGAAGCCGCGATTCTCATCACCGGCGAATCCGGCACCGGGAAGGAGTTGATTGCAGGAGCTATTCATTTCAACAGTCATCGCAATAACGGACCGTTTGTGAAAATCAACTGTGCGGCAATCACCGAGACCCTTCTCGAATCCGAGCTGTTCGGTCACGAAAAAGGATCCTTCACCGGCGCTGACCGAAGAAAAGAAGGAAAATTCGTGCAGGCCCACGGCGGCACCCTTTTTCTGGATGAAGTAAGCGAAATGTCCTCAACTATGCAGGTGAAACTGCTTCGGGTCATTCAGGAAAAAGAACTGATGCGGGTGGGAGGAGATAAAGTGATTCAGGTGGATGTGAGGGTCCTTGCGGCGACAAACCGCCTATTGCTGGACCTGATCAAGGAGGGGAGATTCAGGGAGGACCTTTATTATCGGCTGAACGTGGTCGGCCTGGAAGTCCCGCCCTTGCGTGAACGACGGGAAGATATTCCTTTATTAGCGCGCCATTTCGTTAAAATCTTTTCGGAAAAAAATCAGAAACCGATAAAGGGATTTACTCCCTATGCCATTAGCCGGTTGATCCGTTATGACTGGCCTGGAAATGTCAGGGAATTGATGAACGCGGTGGAAAGGGGTGTCGTCCTATCCCATGGCGAATACCTGGGTGACGACGATCTGCCTATCATGAACATCTCCTGGCCCGGGGATAAAATGCCGGCAGCTTCGGAAACGCCCTTCAACTATGCCGTCACCGGTATGCCTCTTGACGAAGTGGAAAAGGTTACCATTTTAAAAGTGCTTGAGGCAACCGCGGGGAATAAAAGTGAAGCCGCCCGGCGGCTTGGGATAACCCGAAAAACGCTTCACCAGAAACTGAAACGATACGGAGTCATGCGGACAGATGAAAACAGCTAAAAACAATTCATACAAGATCCGTTGCACCGGGTGTGGAGCCAAAAACCGGATTCCGGAAGACAAACTCGGAAAAAACGCCCGGTGCGGTAAATGCCGGCAAGCACTTCAGACCGAGGCGCTTTTTTTACCTCAACCGGTGATGATTTCAGACCTGGATTTTGATGCCAAGGTCCTTCAGTCCCCGATTCCGGTGCTCGCTTATTTCTGGGCATCCTGGTGCCCCACTTGCAGCAGCGTATCGCCGACCATCGACGAATTCGCCGCGGCATCCAAAGGACGGATCCGGGTCGTTAAAATCAATGTGGACGCCAGCCCGAAAACCGCTTCCCGGTACGATATTTTGAGCGTCCCTTCTCTTTTGGCTTTCGACAACGGCCGGATCCAGGAAACCCTTTCCGGATCCATGCAAAAACATGATCTGATGGTTGCAATGGCCAGATACTTATAGGATCACCACATGGAGCCACCTTTATGAAACGGACCCTGATGACGATTCTATTTTTCACGTTTGTCCTTTTTCAATTC
>MGQD01000172.1:0-108 GCA_001797695.1 Deltaproteobacteria bacterium RBG_13_49_15
AAACACTTCCAAGGGAATTGTCGGCTCTTTCCCTTCACGGATCCGGATTTCGGATTGGATGACCGATGCGGCACTGATTGGACCATAAACACTGATGGGTCCTCTGAA
>MGQD01000172.1:135-3321 GCA_001797695.1 Deltaproteobacteria bacterium RBG_13_49_15
CAACCGGATTTGCTTTCCATAATAAAACAATCCGCCCGGCTCGAATTGTGGTGTTAGATTTTCCTTTTCAGCGGGGATTAATCCTAAACCCAGGCTTGGCACGAGCCGGTTATCGAAAAGGGCAAAAAGGTTTGCCCGGCGGAAGAGGGCATCCGGATCGGAAAAATGATTGACATGACCGATCACCGCAAGATTTTTTCCGATTTCGGGGATGGGGAGTGCGGCTTTGGTAAAGGATAAGGTGTTGCTGATGCCGACGTCGTTCCATTTATTGATATGATTAATTTTAAGCATCGGGACCGGGTAGTCGGACGGCCATTGAGATTCTTTTCCGCTGTGGGCGGAAAAGAAGGCGGCGCCGGCAACCCGGCCAAAAGAGCGGACGGCTTTTCCAAGGGTTTCGTCATCATGAACGCCATAGCTTGAAGGTTCCAGGAAGAGAACATCCAATGCAAGGGATCTGGCGCCGCTCCGAAAACAAAAATTAACGATCGCCGTGTAGATGTCTCTGGGCCACGGCCATGAGATTCCATTTTCCTTCTGAGCCCAGTCCAGGCTGTTCTGATCGAGAAGGATGATCCGGATCTCCTCTGTTGCCTTGCCGGGACCTGCCAGGAGCCGAACCCGCCAATCCCATGTCTTTGTCTCCCATGTTTCCAGTATTCCAAAGAAGTAAAAAAAGAGAGCGACGCATGTTCCGGCAATTCCGGTGAGTATCGCCTGAAGGATCCTTTTGCGAACGGATAAAAAGCCGCCCATAGTTTAGATGGAGAGAAGAACCTTTGTGAATCGATTTTGCCGGTTGTCCGGCATGGGAATCTCCGACGGTTTTCCGATCTGGTCTCTAACCCCGTCGATGCGGCTAGCGGGCGAAGGGTGTGTTTTTACAAAATCGACTCCGCCCGGTTTGAGTTTCTTTTCCATGACCTTGAGCATATCCACCAACCCTTCGGGGTTGTATCCCACCTTTTTTAGGATGGCAACAGAGGCGCTGTCTGCATCTTGCTCCTGGGATCTGGAGTACCCCTTGTTCACCATGGTTTTGAAAATATCTGAGATGGATTCTTCGAAAATGTCGGTCAGACGGGAAAGTTCGGCTCCTCCGTATGCTTTGGCGGTTTCTGTTCCAAGAATGGCCAGTGCAGTGGTCAGGCGGGAATTTTCGATAGCTTTTAGACCGTGTTTTCCCTGGATATGTCCGATTTCATGGCTTAGGACAGCAGCGAGGGCATCTTCATGACGGCAGCACTTAAAAAGTCCCCTGGCGATGAAAATGAATCCGCCCGGCGCTGCAAAAGCATTGATCTCATTTGAATCCAAAATTAAAAAATGATATCCGCCAAAAGTCTCAGGGCGATCCGAGGCAATAGCGAGGGTCCGGCCCAAAAGATTGATGTACCGATTGGCGGACGCATTATTGCATGGTTTATGCTTGCTAAGAATCATGGCTCCGATGGTACGCCCGATGTAATACTCCTGTTCAGGGGTGATATCCTCGAAGGTCTTGGCTATCGCCTGAGAGCTTCGAACGATGGCTTGCGCTTTCTTTGAATTGATAATCCCCGCCTGCGAAGCGATTTTTGATACCGGTGCGATCGCCTGGCATGCCGAAAGCCATGTCGAGCAACAGAATCCGAACAAAGAAGTTTGTCCGCAAAAGAAAATAAATTCGCGCCTGTTGATGGGTTTCATAACAGGCCCCCTTTGGGATTTAGTTTTCCCTCCTTGAGAAATTTCTTAATATCCTCGGGAGATATGATGATCTTCTCCATTCCATCGATGGGAGCAAAGTTCATGCTTTTGTGCCTGGATTTATACTGATCTTCGACCTGTTTATTGAATCCTTTTCCAGCCAAAGCGAGCTCTTCACCGGAAGCGGTTTTTTGCACTTCCGCCCCCCCTCCTTTCATGACGATCTTTTTGTTACTTAATGCGGAAGAGTGGATCCATCCATCGGTGCTTTTCCCCGGCAAACTGACTTTGCACCAATCGGAATTCTCGGAATGCACCAGGACCTGATCTCCATAATTTACCGCGGCAACGATTTTACCTAGAAAAGAAGGGGTGGCGCGAAGGTAGCTGTTTTTGACCTGCACACTTTTGAGGGGTTCGGAACCCATCTTCATCAACGCTCCTCAAGTTGATTTTAGGCATGAAACGTGCTGAAAATGGAACTTGGAATAGCTCCATTCCGTTCCTTGTATTATTAGAATAGACCATGTTCCCAAGTCAAGGCCGGCATTCAAGGCGTATAATAATTTTATCCCGGAACCGCTTGACGCATAGGCCCCTGACGCCGTCGACTTTCACCGGCAAGCAGCTAAATTTGATTGGAGAGATAAGGGGCCCTGAGAAGGAAATTCCTTCTCAGGGTCGATGAATTTAAAAAAGGGGGGTGTTACTTTTTCTTTTCGGGTTTCTTGGCTCCGGCTGCCTTCTTAGCCTCTTCGACTTTGGCCTTTGCGTCATTGATCCCCTGTTCGATTTGGGCAAACTGATCCTTTAACTGAGTTGCCTTATCCGATGCTTCTTTGAATTTTTCACCGGTTACCATGCCGTCGATCTCGCCGATTCCGGTTTCAGCAGCGGCAAGCTGATCCTTGATCGGTTGGAGCAGATCAGCAGGGAGCTTTGCATTCTCGGCAACGAGCCCTTTGGCTTTTTCGAGGCCCTGTTTGACTTCATCTATAAGGGCTGTAGCGGCATCTTTGGCTTTTGCCTTCCCGGCTTCAATGGCGCCTTTTGCCTTATCCGCGGCTTCCTTTGACTGAATGGCTGTCTGTTTTGCCGCTTTATAATCTTTCTTTCCCATTTCGGCGTTCAGTTTCGCTATCAGCTCCTGAGCGGCTTTAAGTTCTTCCGGAGCATATTGTTCCGCTCCATCGGTTATCGCCGATTGAAGGGCGGCGTTGGCAGCGTCGATTTCCTGCTTGGGAGGCTGTCCTCCGCAACCTGAAATGAGCGCGATGGCCATCACGCAGCAACATAAAATGGTCCACGGTCGAATGAGATTGTTAAGCTTCATTTTTCCTCCTTTTTACTGGTTTATGATTGTTTTAGTAATAGACGGTATTCGATGCCAAGTTATTGAGGCAAAATTTGGGGTGGGGGTCGTTCCTGCATAAATCTATGATTGGTCATAACCATTGAAATTCGATAGAAAGAAAAAAAGCGATCTTTCGTCGC
>MGQD01000172.1:3386-3502 GCA_001797695.1 Deltaproteobacteria bacterium RBG_13_49_15
GACTGATATATTGAAACCTTTGAATAATTCCAAATTTGTCATTCCGGTGAAAACCGGAATCTAATACTTCCAATATGTTATGGATTCCGGTGCCTGCCCCGGACACGATCCGGGGT
>MGQD01000172.1:3690-9168 GCA_001797695.1 Deltaproteobacteria bacterium RBG_13_49_15
TTGCCAAAATTATCAAATTTCGAGGGACGGTCTGGGCGAAATCATCGATATGGATACCCTTTTTGAACGGGTTGAAAAAATGGTTCAATTCCATACCGTCCATAACATCAACCTTGTAACACCGGATCATTTTTTCCCTTACGCGTTCATTCTGGCCGGCCGGCTCCGAAAAAAGGGTTACTGCCTACCCTTGATTTATAATCTGTCCGGCTATCAATCCAAACAGATGCTTCGCTTGGCTGATGAATATGCCGATATCTATCTGCCCGATTTTAAATATTCGGACAAGCATCTGGCAAAACGATTGTCCGGGTGCGAAGAGTATCCGGATGCGGCTTTAGCCGCGATTTCTGAAATGATCCGCCAAAAAGGATTTTTGGATTCTTTCACAAATGGCTCGGCGCTGGCCACGCAAGGGGTTTTGGTCCGGCACCTGGTCCTGCCCGGATATGCGGAAAATTCCATCAACGCGCTAACAACCCTATTTCTGGAATTCGGTTCCCGTTTGCCGTTAAGCCTTATGTCCCAGTACGCTCCGGTATTGTTCCATAATGATATCCATTTGCGCAGACAATTGACGCGTGATGAATTTGATCGGGTTTATACCCATACCAGGACGCTTGGCTTTGAACATCTGTTTGTCCAGTTTCCCGGCAAAGGGTCGGACCCGGTACGGAATAAGGTATCGTTTATTCCTGACTTTAGATCGGAACACCCTTTTTCGGAATAGAACGAAATATCATCATTTGAAAACCACCGAATATGATCCGGTCGGTTTCCACTTTAAAAAGAAATTTCCATTTTCCTGATTCTCTGGTAGAGTTTTAACTCTCCGCAGTTCTTTCTCGCTCAAGCGATGCCCATAAACGGCGAACCGGAAACAGGCGATAGCCTGAATAAAGGCAGCTTATGAAAAAAATATCCGAGGTCGTCATCATCATGATTACTGCTTTTTTCCTGTTCGGCGACTCAACGTCAAATGCCCCGGCGATGGATAAGCCCGATCATAATGACAAGCGAGGGACGCTGCGATTCGGGATTCATGTCAGCGAGATCGGTTCTCTGGATCCTCATTTCGCAGCCGGTTCTCAGGATCGGGCGATTGCGGATATGCTGTTCAACGGGTTGCTTCGGTACCAGGATGGAAATGCACCCAAAATCGAGCCGGATCTTGCGGAAAGCATACCGGAACCCCGTCTCGTGAAAGGGATACAGGTTTGGACGTTTAAATTGAAGAAAGGGGTTATGTTTCATCCGTTTAATGGAAACGATCCGTATGAACTGACAGCCGATGATGTTATTTTTTCTTTTAATAAATCTGCCAATCCGAAGTACTCTTGCTACGCCGGTGAATACGAGGAGATGATCTTTGAAAAGGCGGATAATTACGCCGTTAATATCATTTTAAAAAAGCCGATGTCACCGATTCTGTTCCTACCAAAAGTGACAAACTATGCGGGAGGTTTCATTGTCAGTAAAAATGCCGTTGAATCCAAAGGATATGAGTATTTTAGAAAACATCCGGTGGGAACAGGCCCGTTTATGTTTGATTCCTATGAGCCAAAAGAGAAAATTTTCCTTATCGCTAATGACCGGTATTTCAAAGGAAAGCCTGAACTGAAAGGGGTTGAATTTCATTTACTTCCGGTTATCAAGGACCGCGAAGCCGCCTTGAGTGAAGGAAGGCTGGATGCCATCACCGGATCAGGAGAGCATGAATGGATCGATAAAATCACTAAAAACAAAAATGTCATCCTCGATATTTTCGGAGTTGGAGAGGTCATGACCATTCATATGAACGTGCGTAAAAAACCTTTTGATAACATTCTTGTGCGGCAGGCGATCTTTTATGCCTTGGACAGGAATGAATTTCTAAAAAGCACCAGCGACCTACTTGCAGAAAAGGTCTATTCTCCGATACCGGTCAAATTTCTTCCAGGCGGGATCACGGAGGAGGAGATTCGAACACTCGGTTTGGATTATGATTTCGATGTAGTGAAAGCAAGAAAGTTGATGTCGCAGGCAGGCTACCCTAACGGGTTCACAGTCACCTTGATATCATCGGAAAAACGGATCTATCGTGAAAACTATGAGATATTAAAGGAGCAGTTAAAAAAGATCCGTATTGATTGCAACATCGAAGTGGTAAATCACGGGGAGATGCAAAAAAGGATCAGAAAAGGGGAATCTCCTATCGTCATTTACGGCGCCTGGAGACCCAATTCGGACGTTTTTCTGACACGCTTTTTCCACTCCGACTCCATTGTCGTCACCGGGAAGACGCCGGATACCAATTTTTCCGGCTATGACAAGATCGATAAACTGGTCGAGGCGGCTCGAGAGGAGATAGCACCGGACAAACAGATCCAGCTTTGGATGCAAGCGCAAATCAAAATTTTAAGCGATGCCGCGGCATATCCGGTTTTTTTTACAAGTCAGTGTTTTGTAAGAAGCACCGATGTCGACTACGGGCATCCATTGAAAGCGAGCATGGCCCTTTATCCTCAAATTACCGAAAAAACGCGTTTTCTTAAGTAGAGTGAAAGGCGCCTTGAGGTCGACCAATCCTGTTGAGTTCAGTATTCATTAAAATGAGAAACCAGAGGATATCCGAATGACCATCTTTTTCAAAATCCTTATGACCATTTTGCCCATTCTCATTTTTTCTTTGGTTGGCGCGATCGGAACAACCTATTATTTCTCCCATTCGGCATTGACGGAGCTTGCAAAAAATTGGCTTCGGATCCGGCTCGATGAAGCCGTCCACACCACATCCGTCCAGGAACAGATTCTTCATGAATATGGATTGGAAGATGTTGAGGCAAGCGTCAGGAAAGCACAGATGGACGCTGCAAAATTGATGGATCGAATCGATCTTGGAAAACGGGGATATGCATTTGCCGTTAATGAAAATGGAGTTGTTTCCGCACACCCTGAGACGTTTATGATGGATAAAGATGTGAGTAGTAAAAGATGGTACCGGAAAATAACGGACAAACAAAAAGGAGAAATCGTTTTTTCTTTGGGGGATCAGAGTTATTTGGCGATATACGAATACTTTAAGCCATGGCAATGGTATATTCTGGTCGCTGCGGAACAGGAAGAGTTATATGGGGCGCTGAACCGGATTAAACCGTATGTAATATTCATCGGATTCTGCGGTGCCCTGGTCCTCACATTGGCAGTTATGTTCATTACGAGGCGGTTGATGAATCCTTTACGCCTCTTGATGAAAAGCACTGAGCTGATCGGAGGAGGCGACCTGAATTCCCGCATAACCATTAAGACTCAGGATGAAGTCGGACGCCTTGGAGTCATGTTTAACAAAATGGCGGATCGTCTTTCCGAAACGCTCACAAGTCTCAGAAAAAGTGAAAAGAAGTATCGTATTCTTTTTGAGACATTTCCGGACGCAGCCGTCACCATAGATGAAAATCGGATTGTTGAGGGGAACCAGAAATTCCTTTTCACATTTAATTTTTCACCGGAAGAAATTGTTGAAAAACGCCTAACCGAGCTTTCATTTAACGGGGAGTCGGAAAAGAAGATATTTGATCCATCGATCGAAAATATGATTCAAAGGGTTCTGAAAGGTGAATCCCTATCGTTTGAATGGACGGCGCAACCCAAAAACCGTAATCCGCTTGAGGCGGAAATCCGTCTGAATCGGTTCGAGTGGAACGATCAATTTTTTGTTCATATGATCATCAGGGATATCACTGAAAAAAAGCATTTTGAACAGATGCAGCACGACAAGCTGGCTGCCGAAGCCGCAAACCGGGCCAAAAGCGAATTTCTCGCCAACATGAGCCATGAAATACGAACTCCGATGAACGCCATTTCCGGATTGATCGAATTGATTCTTAGGACCGAATTGACTCAAAAACAACGCGACTATTTATTCAGTATCCGGAAATCGTCAAGTACCCTTCTGGGGATTATCAATGATATCCTTGATTTTTCAAAGATAGAGGAAGGGAAACTGGAGCTTGAAAAGATTGAGTTCCATTTGGATGATGTGATGGATCACATATTGGACATGTTCGTCGGGAGAGCCGAAGAAAAAGGCTTGGAGCTGATCACTCACATTTCAAATGATATTCCCTTCGATCTTTTTGGCGATCCGTTGAGGTTGGAGCAGATTCTGATCAATACCATCGGCAACGCAGCGAAGTTTACCGATTATGGAAACATTTTAATACAGGTCTCTTTGTTGGAGAAATGGGAAGATGGAATCCGATTGCTCTTTTTGATCAAAGATACCGGAATTGGGATACCTGAAGATAGAATCCTGAGCCTTTTTACCCCGTTTACCCAGGTCGACGGCTCATATACCCGGAAATACGGAGGAACCGGGCTCGGTTTGGCGATCTGTAAGCGGCTCGTTTCAATGATGAATGGAGCCATCTGGATTGAAAGCAAGGAGAGAGCGGGATGCAGTGTTTATTTTACGATCGAATTAAAATCCCGATTCAAACCCAGATCCATGCATCTTGAACTGGCGAAAAAGATGGCCGGAAAAAGAGCCCTTGTTATTCATGGAAATGGTGATTTCCAAACGATGATAAAACAGATGCTGGAATCATTTCAACTCATTTCCATTGCGGCATTTAACATAAATGAAGCTCTTTCCATCCTGAAATTATCCGCTCAGAAACGAGAGCCTTTCGATATCGTATTCATCAATTCGAATCTGACGGATGGGTACGGGATTGATGTGGCGCATCGGATCAAAAATGATCCGGAAACCGCCCATGTTTGCACGGTGATGTTTCTTCCGCTCGGGAAGAAGGATCTTGCAGTTGAACCTGCAAAGAACCCGGTTGATGCAGTGATCGCCAAGCCGGTCAAGAAGAAGTCGATTGAACATTTGATGGCAAAGTTATCCGGAATGCCGATTGAAAAGGGAATTGATATGAATCAAGCGAATGTGAACAAAAATCGCTCGTCGGAAAAACTCAAGGGAGCTAAAATACTTCTTGCCGAAGATAATGAGATCAATAAACAGGTTGCCCGTGAAATCCTTGAGAGTGCGGAGATGATCGTCAATGTTGTTGAAAACGGGATGCAGGCGGTCTCCGCAGTAGAGACATCATCTTATGATATCATTTTAATGGACATCCGGATGCCGGAAATGGACGGGCTGGAGGCCACGCGAAAAATACGGGCCGACCGGCGCTTTGATCATCTGCCGATTATCGCCATGACGGCTTATGCGTTAACAGAAGAATACGGAAGATGCATCGAGGCGGGAATGAACGATTATATTCCAAAACCGATCGATCCGGATCGCCTGATGGAGGTCTTATCCAAATGGGTAAAAAGCGTAAGGGAAAATGACCCGGCATTTATAAAGGATTCGGAATCATCACCTGACAATGATCATATGCCCATCGTTGATTTACGGGAGGGGCTTGCAAGAGTAAGCGGAAAGCGGAACTTGTTTTATAAAATGATGGATCTTTTTTCCGAGATGTA
>MGQD01000173.1:0-900 GCA_001797695.1 Deltaproteobacteria bacterium RBG_13_49_15
GATCCGGCGGCCCCCACTCCCGGGAAAATGATCCGATCGGCTTTTTCAATAGCTCCCACGTCATGGGTTATCGTGCACTGAAACCCCAAAAACGCCAGGGCGCGCACCACGCTCGGAAGATTCCCGGCATCATAGTCGATAATGGCAATCACAAAATCACACTCCGGCACACAACCGATTGAAGCTCCCCGCCGCAAACAGTGGGGAAGCTTCGACCGCAGGGAATAGTATCTGTTTCTAATTCGCTCGCTAACCCCGCCGCAAGCAGCGGTAAATGCGCTCGTTGTTTCGGTTCAAATAGTATCCGCAACTCAATGAGAGAATGCCTCTTTTGCCTTATTCCAAATCGCATCCTTTTCCCCTTGAGAAACCGAATCCATGTTCCTGCCGCTTTCCGTTATCACCCGTTCTAAAAACTTGAACCTTTTTTCAAACTTCCGCGTCGATGCCGCCAGTGCCGTCTCCGGATGAATGGCGACAAACCGGGCCACATTGACCAAGGTAAAAAGAAGATCTCCGAATTCAATTGAGAGCTCCTCTTTGCCGGTTTGCTTGTTCTGATGGTTGATCAGTTCGGATTTAAACTCCACCCATTCTTCTTCCACTTTCCGGACCACCCCGGAAATGTCGTCCCAATCGAAGTTGGCTCCGGCAGCAGACTCGGATACCCGGAAAGCCCGCATCAACGCCGGAAGCCTTCCAGGAAGAGAATCAAGACTCGATCTGAACGAGGTCTTGTCCCTCTTTTCCATTGCTTTAATCTCCTGCCACTGAATCCGGACGGCGTCCGCGTTTTCCAGCGGTTTATCTCCGAAAACATGGGGATGCCTGCGGATCATCTTCTCCAAAACCCTGCGGATGACATCCTCGATCCGGAACTCCCCCTTATCCTGATAATAA
>MGQD01000173.1:1569-3059 GCA_001797695.1 Deltaproteobacteria bacterium RBG_13_49_15
AAGCTAAACCCTTTTGGCGGATTAAAAAAAACTCCCGGCCGGAATAACCGGCTTGTCGTTTGATTAACGCCCGAGCGAAAGAGAACTAACCCGGTTATTCATCGGGTTTGTGCATCCCGGCATCCCTTTCCAATTCCCGTTTGCAACACCCGAAAAAGGTATGATAAGATATCTCCGGAATGAAAAAAAGGATTTCAGACGAAGATAACAAAACATCGACGCTCAGCTTTCCGGACATTGAACTGACCAGACAGCTCTTTGGCCAGCACAACGTTTATCTGAAACGGATCTCCGATGCGGCAGATGTCTCCATAGACGCTCGTGGAAACACGGTTTTTATCCATGGGGACAGGATCGGTGTGGAATTGGCGGAGAATATCCTCAACCAGTTATATACCCTTTTAAAAGAAAAGGTCCCGATCTTTTCAGATGATGTGGACAACGCCATCAGGATCCTCAGTTCCGATCACCATGCCGAACTGAAAGCCCTTTTTATGGATAAGGTCTGCATCACTTCAAAAAAACGATTTATCACGCCAAAAAGCCCCAACCAAAAGGAATATATCGAAGCGATTCGAAGCTTTGACATCGTCTTCGGCATTGGGCCTGCCGGAACCGGGAAAACATATTTAGCCATGGCCATGGCCGTTTCCGAACTTGCAAAAGGGAGGGTCAGCCGGATCATCCTGACACGCCCTGCCGTAGAAGCAGGTGAGGCTCTCGGGTTCCTGCCCGGCGACATTGCGGAAAAGGTTGATCCGTATTTAAGACCATTATATGATGCGCTCCACGACATGATGCGATTTGAAAAGGTCTCCGGCTTGCTTCAGCAAGGAGTGATCGAAGTTGCGCCTCTGGCATTTATGAGAGGACGGACCTTAAACGATTCTTTCGTAATTCTTGATGAAGCGCAAAACACCACTTCGGAACAGATGAAAATGTTCCTGACTCGGATCGGTTTCAACTCCAAGGCCGTCATCACCGGAGATATCACCCAGATCGATCTGCCGGCTGAAAAATTATCCGGACTAATTGAAGCTAAAAATATCCTGCAGGAGATTGCCGGCATCCGGTTTGTTTATTTTTCAAAGGATGACGTCGTCAGGCACAAGCTGGTGCAGGAAATCATTATGGCTTACGAGGATCTCGAGGCCCGAAAGGGAAAAAACCTGAAATAATGAAGTTTGATCGGAATATCAAATCCCTGGGCGCCCGCCTGAGCGCCGTCAATTTTATACCCTGGGCTGTACTTTTGGGCTTGACGGTGATCTATACGATCATCGCCTATCCCAGCCTGGTGATTCCCCGGGAACCGAACTATCGGGTAGGGGATGTGGCTCAAAAGGATATCAAGGCCCTTTATGATTTTTTTTTAGAAGACAAAAAAGGAACGGAAACCGTCCGCCAGAAGGCGGCTGAGCAGATTCTTACGGTATATGACCGTGACGACAATCAAGTATCCAGGGTGATCGGCCAGGTCAAGCAGGCTT
>MGQD01000173.1:3104-4751 GCA_001797695.1 Deltaproteobacteria bacterium RBG_13_49_15
AGGACTTAAGTCACCCTCTTAAATCAGCAATTGTTGAAATCTGTCAGAAGCTGATACAGCCCAATATCACCCTGAATAGCCATGAAACCGAGGAACGGCGGAAAAAAGCCCCCCTTAAAATTGAACCGGTTTTATATAAAATTAAAACCGGTGAAATGATTTTGAGGGAAGGGGAACGGGTGACCGATCTTCATTTGATGAAATTGCAGGCTTTTCAGGATCGGTCAAAAAAAGAACTGGTTTTGGCGACCAGTTTCGGCGCTTCCATGATATTGCTCTTTTTCCTGGTTATTGTTTACATATCGCATCTCGCCCCCAAAAGCGAAATGAGGCGTCATCATAATAAAAACCTCCTTTTTCTGGCATTTGTTTTCGTTATATTTCTGTTCATCGGGAAGGTTTCGACCTCACTCACGGATTCGCTGGCCAGAGATAACCCGCTTTCAATATCCCCAACAACGTTATATTATGGAACACCGATCGCTTCCAGTGCCATGGTGGTATGCCTGTTTTTAGGCTTTGAACTCTCCATCCCTTTTGCCCTGGTAATCTCTCTATGTACCGCGATTATGCTCCAAAACCGGCTCGATTTGTTCATTTATTTTTTTCTCAGCTCCTCGATGGGCGCTTTTTGGATCCGGTCCTGCCGGGAACGAAAGGTCTTTATGAAGGCAGGGGCTAAACTTGGCCTGCTTAACGTGGCGCTTGTGACGGCAGTTGACATCTATACGGGGAACTTTTCCGGAATCGGATTGTTGTGGGATTGGGGGCTTGCATTCCAGGCAGGGATCGTTTCGGCAATGATTACCACAGGAATTGCCCCCCTGATCGAGGTTGCATTTGATTATACGACGGATGTCACCCTTCTTGAGCTGGCCAACCTCGACCAACCCATTTTAAAGCGGGTCATGCTCGAAGCCCCAGGCACCTATCACCATTCTGTGGTTGTCGGCTCTTTAGTTGAGGCTGCCGCCTCTGAAATCGGAGCGAATCCTCTTTTGGCAAAAGTATGCGGATATTATCACGATATTGGTAAACTCAAACACCCTCTTTATTTCGTCGAAAACCAGGTGGACGGAAAGAACCGCCATGACAAACTGGCGCCTTCCATGTCGAGCCTGATCCTTATCGCCCATGTTAAAAATGGAATAGAACTCGCCAGGAAAAACAAGTTAGGGCAAGCCATCATCGACACCATTGAACAGCACCATGGAACCAGCATTATCAGTTTTTTTTACGATAAAGCCAAGCAGCAAAAAGGGGAAGATACTGTTAACATTGAAGATTTTCGTTACCCTGGACCAAAGCCACAAAACCGGGAGATCGGGCTGGTGATGCTGGCGGATGTCGTAGAAGCCGCCTCCAGAACCCTTTCAAACCCGACCCCTTCAAGGATCCAGGGGCTTGTTCAACTTCTGATCAATAAAATCTTTTCAGACGGCCAGCTTGACAACTGTGAACTCACTCTGAAGGATCTTCACAGTATTGCCAAGAGCTTCAATAAAATTCTAAACGGCATTTATCATCATCGAATCGAATATCCGGAAAGTACGGTAGCGAAAAACGGAAAAGGGAAAAATGAGGGTACTGATCGACAACCGTTACGACAGCTTAAAGATCTCTCCGAAGAAAATAAGGGAAGCGGCA
>MGQD01000173.1:4759-5062 GCA_001797695.1 Deltaproteobacteria bacterium RBG_13_49_15
CTTAGGCGCCTTGGGCTTCCCTGAAGGAGAGCTGTCCATCCTGATCATAGATGATTCCCAAATCGCCGTTCTCAACAAAATCCACCTCAACCGAATCGGACCTACCAACGTCATCGCTTTTCCCATGCATTCGGAAGCATTTCCGAACATCGCACCGGAACTTCTGGGGGATGTTGTTATTTCTGCAGAGACAGCCGAAAAGGAAGGATCCATTTCAGGGGTCGGAACTGAAGCACGGCTCAGGGAGCTTCTGGTACACGGGATCCTCCACCTTGTCGGCTTTGATCATGAAAACGATATAAA
>MGQD01000173.1:5117-5382 GCA_001797695.1 Deltaproteobacteria bacterium RBG_13_49_15
CGCAAAAACAGCCAAATGATCTGAAATCCCTGCCTGCGAAACGCGGCAAATGGACGGAATCCGGGTCGGCTTATGACCCATCACCCCGTAAAAGGCAACCTTGAAATCATCCCTTATTTGCGCAGTTCAATCAATTTCCGGGATAGCTCATCAATCGTAAACGGTTTCTGAATAAACCCATCGCATCCCCGATCCAGGATCATTTTAGCCTGACCGTTCAGGCTATATCCGCTTGAAAGGAGCACTCTGACATTGGAGTTCATTT
>MGQD01000174.1:0-1552 GCA_001797695.1 Deltaproteobacteria bacterium RBG_13_49_15
GCCGGCGATCAGGGCAACGCCGACGGCCAGCCAGATCCCTGCCAGCACCAGGTCTTTGGCCTGCAGACGCAATTCAACCGGTTCCGGGAACCG
Source organism: Deltaproteobacteria bacterium RBG_13_49_15 (assembly GCA_001797695.1). Lineage (GTDB taxonomy): Bacteria > Desulfobacterota > Desulfobacteria > Desulfobacterales > UBA2156 > RBG-13-49-15. Next base: position 94 of record MGQD01000174.1, read on the forward strand.
GCCATTGTAACCTCGCGCCTTCATGGCGTCGAAAACCCGCTCGGTTCTCTCGAAACTGCGCACAAAAAGCATCCCCAGAAAATTGCCCACGGCGCGCAGCGTTTCCAGGTCGGTACGCTTGCGGAATCCTCGCACCCGCATTCCGGAGGACATCCGCCGAGCCTCATGGAGGAAGACATGCAAATATCGGTAACTGAGCAATACCATCTGTCCGACCATCTCCGAAACACCAAGCCGTGAGAGTCCATGCAGGGTGACCGGCAGAGGTGCGGTGGACAACAATGGTTCCATCAACAGGGTGACGGCAACAGCCTTGGCGACAATCGTCGCCGCAAGGTGCAATCCACGAAGGTTGAAGGCGAACCGATCCATACCGTTGAGAACAAGGACCGTGTCTTCATGATGCACCGGGACCGAAAACGGCATGATCACCAAAAACATGCCGACAAAGCCGATTATCGCCAGCAATCTCATCACCACCTTTGAAAAGGAAGCCCTTGCAACCACCAGAATTACCAACGAAATACCGACAGCGGCAAGCGCCGGCGTCAAGTGTTCCAATGATGCGACAATGAAACTGTAAACGAGGATCGTCACAATCTTACACCGTACATCCCAGCGGTGAAACAACGACGCGCCGCCGCCGTTCGAAAAAGACGGCGCCGACCAGTCGCGCTCCTCTCCAGGCGCATTGCGATCGTTTGCCACACGCCGCAGCCAAAGCACAACGGCCGCCGACACCGGGACTAACATCAGCACGATCAGGGAAACCAGCCACAAAGGGAGCTCAATAGGAATCACATCAACCATGGTCAGCCTCAGCCGCTCGCATGAATGACGTTTGCAGGAGGGCCGGCTTGACCCTAGCCAGAAAACCGACGGCAAAAGCGCTCACCACTCCTTCGATGACGACCACCGGCACATGCGCCAGCAGCGCAATTTTGGCCACACCCAAAAAATCATCGCCGCCGGTCACAAGGAGCATCGCCAGAATAATCGCCGCCAATGCCGTCCCTAAAGCGCCTGTCAGGCCGCCGATGATCGCCTGTCGCAACCGTGTCAACCCTTTGTATCGCTGGAAAAACCAACCGCACGCCAGGGCAGGCAGTCCCATCATCAAGGCATTGGCGCCCAACGCGGTCAAACCGCCGAATTGGAACAGCAAGCTCTGCAGCAGCAGGCCGAGTCCGATGGAGAGAAAGGCGGAAGGGCCCAGCAGCGCCCCTGCCAAGCCCGGAATGAGCAGATGGACGCTGGTCGGTCCTAACGGGACGTGAACCAATGAAGCGACGAAAAAGGCCGCCGTCGTCACCGCCAGCTTGGGGAGATCCTCGCTGCGGGTGCGGCGAGCACTCCAGGCCGCCAGCGCAGCGCCGGCGATATAACCGCCGATCGTCACGGAAAGGGGAAGCACCCCATCCGAAATATGCATTCATTTACTCCTTTCGGCGTCCGGCGA
>MGQD01000174.1:1675-1779 GCA_001797695.1 Deltaproteobacteria bacterium RBG_13_49_15
CGGATAATTTATTGGTTTGCTCCTCGAAAAGAGCGGCAACCTGCTGCGCGCTCTTATCCTGGGGAGTTACCGCCTGGATCGGGCCCGGAAGACCCGCCAAACCA
>MGQD01000174.1:2072-3124 GCA_001797695.1 Deltaproteobacteria bacterium RBG_13_49_15
AATAAAGACATCCTCGGCCGGTTCCCAGTAAGGGGCGGGCTCTGCATAGAAGGTGTAATTACCCGGCCTGCGAATCAAGTAATCCGCACTCCAGAAGGTGAAATGCTCGGTCTGGTCGGGGCTCTTTCCTTTTGCCGCTTTAAGAGTGTTCAGCAAATCGGTTTTTTTGCCTTCGTGCATCACTCCGAACTGCTTTGGCTTGGCCATCTCCATATAGTGCATCTCCATGGGATGGATGAACTTGACCTGAACGTTCAAGGTCTTGGCATCCTCTTGAGTCACAATGTCATTCGACGGAGTAATGGCGCCGAAATGGGCTGATACCGGAACGGAAAATGGCACGATACCCGTTACCACAGCAACCGCAACCGAAAAAAACAAACCGATTGAGCGCATCATCCATATCTCCTTTTTTCTTTGTTTAGTGAATTAAGCATTGATAAGAAATCTCCAATAAATAGCAAAAAAACTAAAACTCTATGGCAAGTTGGACAATCAGGGAATCCGTTTCTTTAACATCGTCTGCAAATTTACCGTGCAAGTATTCGATTGCAAGGTTGGTGTTTTCAAAGCAACCCCAGTTCAACACCGCACCGTATTGTGATTCCGGCAAGAAGTCCGCCCCGCCGTCATCCGATCCTCCATAACGAACCGCAAGTTCCAAGCCGTCGAAAATGGTTGCTCCTAATTCCATGTTCCAGGCCGACGGCTTACGAGCTTTGGCATCTGCGGCATCATAGATTTCTCCTGCTGTAAAATTATCGAGAGCGGCGACGTATTCGCCAATCAGCATGAAACGCTCCAGGAATTGAAAACCGACAAAGGCGCTCCAACCGCCGATCAATGATTCAAGGTTGTCCGGATCCGTCAATACCCCGCTCAATGCATCCGATCCCGCCAGATTGGAGACATAAGAAACCCCGAAGCGCAGCGACTTAAAAGGTTGCACGACTATGCCCGCCACAATACTGTCTATGCCGTCCTTATCGCCGCTTTTTTTGGACCTGCCGTTAAAAACGCCCGCTGAAATATCGGCTTTTCCCCCGCCGAAC
>MGQD01000174.1:3137-5160 GCA_001797695.1 Deltaproteobacteria bacterium RBG_13_49_15
CAACCGCACCTTCATTGGTTTCCCCTAAGATTAGAGTGGTCGGATCCGTCACGAAATGACTTTCAAAATTCCCAAAAGGAATGTATTGCCGTCCGGCGATCAGGTAGGCGGGAAAGGATTCCGAGCCCTTCAGCGTGATAAAACCTTCATCCACGGAAATCTCATCTTCCTCATATAAAAACAGGACGTGTCCATCGACATGCTCCGCAATTTTAACATCAACTGCCAGCTCTACCGTGGCCAGATCCACGTCACTGACATCTTCATCTTCCACCGTTGAATCACTGAAACCGACCTTCTGAATTCCAGCCTCAACTTCGACCAAGCCGAAGATCCGAATGCGGCTGAACCATTCATCTCCCTCCACTTTAACCGGTCCGGCCTTCGGGGATGGTTCTGCTTCATCGGAGGCCTTTGAGTCTTTTGCCATTTGTGGGGCGGCAAATACGCAAATCAGGATTAAACTTAACCACAACACCATTCCCGTCTTCATTTGTCGAAACCTCCTTTCGATATTAAAGATACTTTGCGTTCACCCTGAGGCAAGAATAAACCGGTTTTAAAAGTCTCTTCTCTATTTTCCCCTTTCAAAAAAAAACCACGAAGTGCCGCGCCTTTTTGGCACGGACCGCCTTCGTGGCGTCGATGGGATATGGCTTTGGGCTTCAGCCCGCTTTAGTCAAAAAAAAACCACGAATATCCGGCTGGAAACACCAGCACCCGGGCCTTCGTGGCTATGATTTAATTTAAGGGTTTCCCCCTTCAAACACCAAACCGCGTGCATTTCCTAATGCACATTTACTTTATCTTATTTCACTGAAGGAATAAACTGTCAATCCTTTTTTTCTCGCCGGGCGAGGTTTGGCCTGATTATTTTCAATACAAGTTCAAATCTTTAAAGAAAATAAGCCGGATAAAACAGATGCGTAGTCATGATTCGACCGCTGATCGCAATCGGCATCCGATACGGATCTTCGATGATATTCGAGCCGGTTTGTTTCAAAAAGAGGGATCGGGTTACTTTCCGATCGAGATCAACTCCACTTCAAAAACCAAAACCGCATTTGGGCCGATCGGGCCTCCCGGAGTTCCGGTTTCGCCATAGGCCAGGCTCGACGGAATAAACAGCTTCCATTTCGATCCAGCCTTCATGAGCTTGAGGGCTTCCGTCCACCCCTTGATTACGCCATTTACGGGAAAGGTCACCGGTGTCCCCCGCTTGTAGGAACTGTCGAACTCGGCGCCGTCGATAAGGGTTCCGCGATAGTGAACGGTCGCCTTATCCGTCTCCTTGGGAGATACGCCGGTTCCCTCCTGAATCACTTTGTACTGCAGTCCGCTCGGAAGGGTTTTGACGCCTTTTTGATTTTTGTTTTCAGCAAGGAATTTTTCCCCTTCCTTCTTGTTTTTTTCTCCGAGTGCTTTCATTTTCTCCTGTTGTTGTGCCATCATCTTCTGTTGCTTTGCGTTAATATCTTTCTGAAATACGGCCAGGATCTCTTGAATTTCCTGATCCTTCAGAAGCGTATTGCCGCCCTGCAAGCCATCCTGAAACCCCGTTTCCACGAGTTTCATATCCAAACCGACGGACTGCATTTCCAGGAATCGCTTCAGGCTTAGCGCCGCGTTCACCCCCATTGAATAACTCAGTTTTTCATTTTCGGTTGCCGGCATCTTTTTCTCCAAAGCAGCCGCAGGCATGATGAATCCTGCCACGCACGCCAGCACAATCAGATAACGGCAAATCATATTTCCCTCCTGATATCGGTTGAGTTTTTTTAATGTCGCGGCACCGTATAGCCCTTGGCGGGATTTGTCAATCGGCATCATAAAAAGCGCATCGTTTCCATCAGGGAAATGTTGACTGTATGTTAAGAGTGGGCTAAATCAACAAATACTTTTGTGAAGCTCCCCGCTCTAAAAAGCGGAGCTTCCCGGTAATTATCCATTACAAACAGATAAAATCGCCACCCCTCAGGAAGAAAGCTATGTACACGCTTAAAATCATTGTGGAAAGAATCGA
>MGQD01000175.1:0-524 GCA_001797695.1 Deltaproteobacteria bacterium RBG_13_49_15
ATATGCAACCCGGCCGCTGGTCCCGAAGGACTCCTTATCCACGGTGTTGTCCGTGGATGAAGTGCGATCGTAAGTCCCGGCAAGTTCATAAGTGATTTTGCCGTCGAAGAGGTCTCCGCGGATATCCAAAGTGATGGTGTAAGCGTCCTGGTCCACCTGCGTCAAATGATATTCCGTGAAGCTATAAGAAAAGCCGGCGTTAACGGACAAGTGATCCCAAGAGTAGCCCGGAGTGAAACTCCAGGTGGTGATGCCCGAATCCTTGTTGTCTACGGTTCGATCATCCTGCTGGGAAAAGCTGGCCAGAAGCCCCAGGGTAAGCCTATCTTTGGTATACATGATAGAGCCGGAAAAGGTATCCGTATGGGTTTCAAAGGGAGCGACTTCTTGAGGCTCATCCGTGCTGTCTACGACGGTTCTCTCGTAGCCCAACGTAATGGGCAGGCTGGCGATTTTAAGAAATGAATAATCGAGCTTCCCGCGATAGGTGTGGAATATTGGATAGAGGGGATCACCTTCCACAT
>MGQD01000175.1:542-817 GCA_001797695.1 Deltaproteobacteria bacterium RBG_13_49_15
AGACAGCTCGAATGGAGTGGTCCGTTAGATTTGCACCTCCTTCAAGAATCACCCCTTCCCAGTCTTTTTCCAGCCAACTGTTCCCAACAACTCCGTAGTGCCTTCCAAAATATTTGTAAGCGGCCTTGTAATCGAATTTTTCAAACAGTCCGCTCACCCCGACACGATAGGCTTTGTCGCCATCGTATTCCAGATCATCCGAGGTGTCCGAATCGAACCGGGAGTAGTTATATTCGTATTCCGTAACGAGTCGGTTTTCGAAAAAATCCGTCTTG
>MGQD01000175.1:957-2385 GCA_001797695.1 Deltaproteobacteria bacterium RBG_13_49_15
AAACCGAACTGGTTCTGAGTGAATCCGATGGTCATGAGGTAGTCGTTGAGGTCAACGCCCTTGGTTTGGGGTTCGGGGAGGGGATCGGCTTGTTCAAGATAACGGAGGTTGCCGGTCAGGGACATGTCCCATCCTTTTTCCTTGAGAGCGGAGTTGGAGGCAAGATTGCCTTCGAGTTTTGAATAGGGAAGGTCCAGCTTGTCGGATTTGTTTAGGATCGTCGAATAGACGGCGGTAAGTTCGTTGTTGGAGAAGGCTTCGGTGAACATCTGAGAATGGCGGGAGGAAAAGGTGAATTCCCTGTAAAATTCCTTCCCTTCCAGCGTGTAACCCATTACGCTGATCTGATGGGCGCCCGCCGGCAGAATTTGGACCGGCATATAGCTGAATCCGTCGGGCAGGATTTCCAGAACCGGCGTGATATCCGTTCCATCCAGCATCACCAGGATGTTTTCCCGAGCAAAAGATGCTTTTACTGAAAAACGGATAACCGGTTTTTTTCCGACAATTTCCGCACCCTCCAGGGGCTGAACCATCTGAATAAGGGTTTGGTTGGTGTCATCGGTTTGAGCTCGGGCCGGCTGATAAAATATAATCAATGAAAAAAAAAATATGAAAGAAACGGAGATTGCCTCAAAGAAAAGGATTCTTTTGCGCATGCCGGCTCCTTATTACAAGATCAGATGTTGCGTTTCGGATCCCTTCGCTTAGCATATCAAAATGTTATGGATTTAGATAGAGTGTTATTTATACGAGTGTCAATACCATTTCAGTAGGCTTTTTCAACGAACACGACAGCGGGATTCTTTCGGAGTTCTTTTATAATCCCCTCACCGTTCCGTTTTTCATCAACCCTGAGAATATAAACCCTGTCCGCTGAAGGACCTGCAATGATGGCGGCGCCGTGCCGGGTTAAGAGTTCCCGGATCGTTCCTTCAGGGGTTGAAGCGACAAACACGATGTGAATCGACATTCCCTGATCGTGAGGTACCGAAGGGGCGGTCAAGGTGACATATCTTCGATCAAATCCTCCGCCGGCGAGCAGGGAAATAATGACAACCAACTGCGCAGCAGCGATACCCCAGGCGATCTTGGGAGAGGCAAACATTTTTTGAATGAAATAAATGAGCTGCCGGATCCAATCCCTGCCGCAGGAAATATCAGCGTGTTTCGCCTCATTGGATCGGATATTAGAAAGAATTTGAGCATATATGGTATTGGAGGGCGCTCTCCCTTCACTTTCCAGGGATTGGTAAGCCATCCCGATTTTATTGAACTCCGAAAGCTCTGTGGCAAGCTCCGGATGCAGCTTCAGGGCAACCTCTACTTCCGCTATTTCAGACTCGGTCAGCCGTCCATTGACATAAAGGGGTAAACGCTCGCGAATTTTTTTAATTTCAGATGTCATTTTTGGTTATTCCCATGGCG
>MGQD01000175.1:2650-3253 GCA_001797695.1 Deltaproteobacteria bacterium RBG_13_49_15
TCGGATGAGATGATAGTTCTCAACAAAATTCGAGTATTTGATTTACGATGCGCGCCGGCGCCTCATGGCGTTCTGGATAGGCTTTGGCAGGCATATTCATAAGAGATGCGCCATGCAGATTTAAAACGATAATTCCTTTAATATCGTTTCTCATTGAACTTTTTCTGAAAATCAGGAACAAAGCAGATGATCAATTATCGGTAATTCAATTGAATGATGGAGGGGGAAACGATGAGGGACAATCAAAGCTTTATATAAGACTTTTCTGGTAGTAATGTTAAACGTTATGCAGATTATATTGAAAAATGGACTCAGCAAAAAATATTCAAGGATAGACGGCAAATTCTCTGGTTAAGAGGGAATGGAACAGAGTAACTGATTGAGAAAGCGTGCTTTGTAGGTCCTGTTGCTGCCATAATGGATAGAATCGCAGAAATTGAATTCAAAGGGGTGTGCAAAATGAAAAAAATCGGACTCCTGTTGGTTTTGGTTGGATTACCCGCACTTTTTCCTGTCTCCTCGCAAGGGTATCCTTGCCCCGAGGTGGACCCGTACCTGTGTCAAAGAGTTCAATGGGAACTTGTCGACCATACGTTCTATACC
>MGQD01000175.1:3312-5005 GCA_001797695.1 Deltaproteobacteria bacterium RBG_13_49_15
ATGGGCGGGATCCTGCCAGCATGGATGCTACGACAGATATCGAATCGATGTGACCGCCACCTATGATGTCCATACGAAAAAATTTGCAGAGGAAGTCACCTTTACGGATTTGATTGCGGGACAACCGGCACAAATCTGCAGTGACGTTGGCGAAAGTGCGGTGGATCCCTGGCTTTATAAAGTTCCGGGCAATAATGTAAATTCTTTTTGGAGAAATCCAGGCGCATTGACGGCCATTTCATCGACAATGATTCCTCCGCTGTCGTTTTGCGCCATCGCTCCGGAAATGGTTACAGGGCTTTTATCGGAAGCGGGTCAGGCTCCGCCACCCCCCTGCAATGCCTGGAAAAACCCGCCCATCATCAACTCTCCTGTGGCAAATACGGTCTATCCACCGGGAAATGTCGTCCCATTGAGTTTCGAATTTTCGTGCAGATTAGACGATTATAACCAAGGTGAAGGTCCTGGCCGCGAGTGCATCTTTCAGGCTCAAGTGGAGGTTTCCGACGGCAGCGGCAACTTTTCTCCTTACGGCGGGTGGATCAGTGTTCCCATGTTTCCGGCCGGATATATTTACGATCTCCGAACATTCGGAGTGAAGAATGAGGTTTTTCCAGCTGGGAGTTACCGCTTAAAGGCCAGAAGCCTCATTTATGATCAGCAAGGCACCGGGCAAAATGTTTCCTATCCTGTTTATGGTGGAGAATGGTCCGAATGGATCTATTTCAAAGTGGGGATTCTGGCATCGGACCTAGGAGCCAAAAAACCCGAACTCCTTGGATCGAAAAAAAACTGGATTAAACCGGGGATGATTGATAAGCAGCCTATCAAAAAAGAGGGCGAACAGTTTGCCCCTGGCCCTCCGAGTGAGGAAAGCTTGAATAAACCGGATCTGACAGTGGAATTCGGCACCCTTGAAAGCGACAACCCGGCCTATGCGGGTCATTATATTCTTTTTTTCCAGGTTAAAAATCGGGGAATGCAGCCCTCTGCCCCCACGACACTGTGGATGACCTGTGAAAAGATCGGCGGCGGACCCTGTGGCTTTTGGTTCTCCGGACCCTTTAATATCAAAGAATTGCAGCCCGGTGCACACCAATTCTTTGTTTCCGAAGGGCTGGTGAAAAAGCCTGCGCAGGGAGTTCGTTATAAATTTACGGGTATAGCGGATCCGGATGATCGGGTGGATGAAGGGGTTCACGATACCAACAATACGGTGGTAGGTTTCTTTCCGAGCATCCAGGAAAGCCTCAGTGCCGGAGCTGCTCACAACCTGAATAAAGATCTTCAGAGAACATTGCAGGAAAAGATCAGCGCCGGGCAATTAAAACCAGTGGCCAATGTTCAACCCGATAAAAAATTATCGAGTTCTTCTGCAGCAGGTGCAAATAAAAAAGAGCCTTTCATTGCGCCGTCCATCATACTTAGCGGCAAACGGTCGTATGCTCCAAGCGAAAACGTGATGTTTGTCCTTAAGGGGGAGCCTTCCGGAGAGCCGGTGCTGGAGTGTTCTTCGGATGGGCTTCGGTGGAGTGCGAATTGCCCGGCGAAAGCGGCGGTGAGAAAAATCGGTTCCGGGACTCAGGTTCGATATATGGTCCAGGCCTCTAATCCGGGCAAGTATCGCTTAAGGCTTGGGAATGCACTATCCGAGCCGTTCGAAGTAAAGGCGTTAGCCGGATTGACCGCCCAT
>MGQD01000175.1:5136-6335 GCA_001797695.1 Deltaproteobacteria bacterium RBG_13_49_15
CCGGATCAGGGCGCATTATGAAGGAGGAACTTCCAATGCGATTGCCGCCTTTACCGTGAAGCCCAAAATGGCGACGGCCCCAGCCCCGGCTGCCACCCAACCCCAGACATCGAAAATCCCGGCAAAAACCAAAATGAAATTGCAGTAAGGTTTACTTATTAAAAGAACCGTTAAGAAAGGAGGTGCTGTAATGAAAACCAGTTTAAACTCTGCTGTTGCGATTTTCTAATAAAAAATGATCGAAGTGTAATTCAGGCTGGTCCTATATGGTAATTCTCGGTGATCGTCTCCAACTGCAGATAGGGGTGTGGGTTCGTGTAATGGAGGGATGCTGAAAGCACAGGGAAGCGGCGGGGCCGATAAAAAAATGATGGTAACAACCGGACATTAGTTCATTCCTGTGAAAGCAGGAATCATAAGCGGGTTAAGAAAATACGCGTTGCATGCTAAAGGTATTTTTTATATCTATATGTGACTTGTATAAATCCCCCCCAGCCTTCATCATCGGTTAGGAAGGCTTGCTTTGGCGCTGCTTGTCTGATGAGATCGCCCGGCATAAAGTAGGTCACGCCGGTCATGATCGTCCACGTGGGATTAACCGCCCATGTGGCAGCCAAGTCAACTTCATCGCCATAGTGGTCGCTGGTGGCATTCAGATTTGTGTAGGCTCTCCATTTGTCTTTGATCTCATCAGCATAAAACTTGTGGTATTCCAGTTCGAATAAAAACTCCTTTTTTGGAGTGTAATTTATAAACAAACCATAATCTCTCAAGTTGGACCATTCCATTAAATTCATTCTTCCGTAGTATTTATCTGTGGCGCCGAACACCCCATCAAAACGCTCATCGTCCGGGGTGCTTTTATCATCCCCGCTGGCATAACTGTATGTGACCCCGGCTTTCCATTGAGGAGTTATTTTCAATCCTGCATCCACATTGTACCCGCTGGCATCAATATCAACTTCGCTGCCGTTATTTTTAACGTTTTCTCCCGTGGCCTTGATATAGGTGGCATCCACAAAACCTATTCCAAGAGCATTGTGGTAGGCACGCAGGCCGTAGTAATATTGGGTGCGTTCACGATAATCGTTGCTGCGGTCATTCTGTTTCATGGCCAATATCGGCTCAACCGATGCGTGTTTGCCAATTGCATAATGGCCATAAACACCAGCACCAGTGTAACCATGACGATGATTCAG
>MGQD01000175.1:6359-7354 GCA_001797695.1 Deltaproteobacteria bacterium RBG_13_49_15
CTTTGTTTTTCCATAAAAAGCATCCACAAAGTGATCGCCTCGCTGATAAGAAATTTTGGCCGCATCCCACACCCACTTGCCTGAGTTTTTCCACTCGCCCGGCCCAAAAACACGTGTGTTTCCATAAAAAATTGCCTGGCGTCCTGCAATAATGGAAACATCTTTGTGGGCCTGGAATTGCAGCCACGTTTGGCCTAATTCCAGGGGGTCAATCTGTGGGTTATTTTCAATCCCGCCAAATTCAGAGGCTTTCCAATCTTGATCGTCAAACCCCCAGCCAAAGGCACGCGCATCTTGCAGGGAGATTTTCCCTTTTAGCTCAGGGCTGAACTGGTGATTCACGCCGATACGGATACGACTGAGCAGATAATCATCTCTCGATTCTCCTTGCTTTGGGGTCGTACCATAGAATTTATCGTTATAGTTTTCTTGATGTTCATATCTTTCACGAATCTCAAACTCAAATTGTGTATCCGAAGGTTTGGGCTCACCGGCATATGTCGACAGGCTAAGAACACCTAATAGCGCCGCACTGAAGGTTAGTATGAAACAGATAGTGCATAGGGAAGAAACTAAAATTGAAAATTTTGCTTTCATCATTCCTACCTCCATGATTGATTGAGCAGAATTTGCTTTTGGGGTTTGGGTTAAACGAAAATGATGGATGGTGTTAAACTTCATCTTTAGCCCAAAATATGGGAACATGCAGTTGTCGTGACCGATGAGTTTTCGGTTAATTATCGGAAGGAAAATGAGCTGTCAATAGGTAATTAACCGGAACTCATTTCAGCTCAATTTAAAATGCTAAGTTGAACATAAATGAGCATTTTTTATTAAAAAGGCACGATTGCGCAGAAGGAAACAACAGCCGAACCGAAAGGCTCGAATAGACGCAGCGATTAAAATTCGAAGCCTTTTGAGGGGAGAGGGTAAAGGAACGCCCCTCTCTTTTTATTATTTGAGATTACCAACACAACCCTCCCATCGAATTTCCT
>MGQD01000176.1:0-1707 GCA_001797695.1 Deltaproteobacteria bacterium RBG_13_49_15
TTCAATGAATTCATCATCGATAAAACATAAGCGGCCCCATAAAAACATGTCAAAAACGAAGGGTGGAAAGGTCGATCAAGTATATGGTGAAATAAAGAACATGATATACCATAACATGCTGGCGCCTGGGCAAAAGATCATTTATAAGGATCTTGCGGAAAGATTAGACGTCAGTATTACACCGGTGGTGCAGGCGCTGAAACGACTGGAACGCTCTAATCTGGTGTATTATGAGACCAATAAAGGCTATTTCGTTGGAGAATTGACTGAGCGCATGGTAGAGGATCTCTATCATGTCCGGGAAGCTCTCGAAATCCAAACGATCCCTCTTGTCATCGAAAATTTGGATGTGCAGGCGTTAAGGTCTATTAAGACTGAAATCAAAAGATACCTCAACACCCTAACCATGTCGGAAGAAGGTCGAACGCTCATGCTGCTGGATGCTCAGTTTCACCTCAAAATCATAGAACATTCCAATAACAAGGTAGCCTACGATATTCTCAAAGATGTATTTGAACAGATTTATCTGAGATACAAGCCCGAATACTTGCATCAGAGCAGGGTGAAAGAGGCATACGAGGAGCATCGAACCATTTTAAGTGCCTTGGCCCGAAGGGATATTGAGGCGACAAGGACGGTAATGATGAATCATATTCGAAAAGGGAAAGATCATATCCTAAGTATTATCCAATCGCGCCGGAATATGTTTAATCAGAAGCGACCTTGGATGATCTGATTTAGATAATGTCCTTTCATTAAAAAATTAATTATGGGAGACATGGCTGTGGCCAAAATTAAGGTCATGATCAATGGAATTCCGGGAGACATGGCTGCGACCGTGCTTCGGCATCTTATTCTGGATGATCGATTTGAGTTGATTCCAGCCTCACTAACCGGGCCCGAAATCAAAACATCCCGGTATGAGGGAAACAACCGATCGATTCGTCTCATTAACAAAAAAAATCGTAATCGGGAGATTGAAAAAATTATAAAACAATACGATTGTTTTATTTCGGCAGACTTTACCCTTCCCGATGCGGTGAATGAAAATGCTGAATTTTATTGCAAAAAAGGGCTTCCCTTTGTGATGGGAACGACCGGTGGTGATGTGCAGGCACTTAAAAACGAGGTTAAAAAATCAGCTATCTCTGCGATTCTTGCACCAAACATGGGCAAACAGATTGTCGGATTTCAGGCGATGCTTGAGTATGCAGGCCGGGAGTTTCCAGACCTCTTCAAAGGATATGCCCTTGAAATTACAGAGAGTCATCAGAAGAATAAAGCGGATACGAGCGGGACGGCCAAAGCCCTGGTTCAATACTTCAAAAGACTTGGAGTTTCGTTTTCACCGGAACAGATTTCCAAAGTACGGGATCCGGAGGTCCAGAAGATCCGGTGGGGGGTACCTGAGCAATACCTGGATGGACATGCTTGGCATATGATCCGCTTGATCTCTGAAGACAAGACCGTTTCATTTGAATTCACAATTAAAGTAAACGGCAGGGAAATGTTCGCGAAAGGAACACTTGATGCCATATTTTTTCTAGATGAAAAAGTAAGGCAAGGTGTTACCGGAAAAATTTTTACCATGATTGATGTACTGAAGATCAAAAGACCCGTTCATAATAGCGAGCCATAGATTTTTCAGGTCCGTCTATACCGGGTTAAGATCCGGCAAACTTAACCCTGCAGTTGCATAAAAAACAT
>MGQD01000176.1:1847-4216 GCA_001797695.1 Deltaproteobacteria bacterium RBG_13_49_15
GGCGCCTCCATCGCCTTTCATCTCGCACAAAAGAGGTGCAGGGTTGTCGTTCTGGAAAAAGGCGATCTGGCCTGCGGGAGCTCGGGTGCGTGTGATGGGACAATTTTTTTACAGACAAAAAAGCCGGGTATTCATCTCCGGCTGGCCATTGAGAGCCGAAAGCGCTTCGACGACCTCAAGGATGAATTGCCTTATAATATTGAGTACACGGATAACGGTGGAATGGTCGTGATTGAAACTGAGGCAGAATATAAGGCCATGCAGCTTTTCGTACAGGATCAGAAAAAGATCGGTCTCAATGTGACCCTGCTGGATACCAAACAGGTTCGAGAGGCAGAGCCATATCTTGATGAACACCTCTTAGGTGCAGCCTATTGCCCGATGGACGGTCAAGTGAATCCGATCGCGTTGACTTTAGGATTCGGACTTGCCGCCAAAAAACTCGGGGCGGATATTTATCCGAATACGTGTGTCACGGGGATGGTGGTAAAAGGAAATCGAATTCGAACAGTCCAAAGCAGCCAGGGTCAATTCGAAGCTGAAGTGGTCGTCAACGCAGCCGGAGTGCATGCTTCCGAAATTGCGAAAATGGCCGGTCTGGACGTGCCCATCACTCCGAGACGAGGTCAGCTTATGGTAACGGAAGCAGTCCCTATGATTTTGAGGCATGTGCTGATTTCGGCGAAATATATCGCCGCTAAATATAATCCGGATCTTGCGTTAAAAGATGGGGAAGGGGCTTCAATAGAGCAAACGCTCAATGGGAATCTATTGCTTGGTTCAACCCGGGAATTTGCCGGTTACGACAAACGAACAACGGTTAAGAAACTGCGCATGATTGCAGAACGGACATCAAAAATTCTTCCTTATTTGAAGAAGACCTCCGTCATTCGCGCTTTTGCCGGACTTCGCCCCTACACGCCTGACGGATATCCCATTCTCGGTCCTGTGAAAGGCCTCGAAGGTTTTATCATAGCGGCTGGTCATGAAGGAGACGGGATTGCTCTTGCGCCCATTACAGGCGAAATCATAGCTCGAAGTATTGTGCGCGGGCAGGCGGATTCCATCTTGAGCGAATTCCGCTTGGAACGATTTTACCCGCCTTCGGCATCTTCGGAAATAAAATAATGGATGCTTTGCGGATTAGCTCAATTAAAAGAAAAAAGCCCATAAGCGTATTGGTGAACGGGAAAAAAGTTATCGCTTACCAGGGTGAAATGGTCCATGCCGTGCTTCTATCCGCTGGATACCGGGTTTTGCGGAAAACAAGGAACCAGAAGGGTAGAAGCCTTTTTTGTGGTATGGGGGTTTGTTACGATTGTCTGGTAACGGTAAACGGAGTCCCCGGTCAGCGGGCTTGTATGACGGAAGTTCACGATCAGATGGAAATCACCATCCTTGAATCATAAACAGTACGACGTCGTTGTTGTTGGGAGCGGTTGCGCCGGATTGGCCGCTGCGGATGAATTGTCAAAGCACCGGGTGAAAATTCTTCTGGTTGACGAGAATACTCACCTCGGCGGGCAATTGCTGCGGAAAATTCCGGTAAGACTTGGGGCAGGTAAGGGCTCTCAAGAACACGGATCCAAGTTAACCGGGTTCAGACTCATGGCACGGATCCAAGAAAAACATGTCCGGATTCTGAATCAGGCATCAGTCCTTGGAATTTCACCTGATCGAGAATTATATGTCCAAGATGGAAACGATAGGCTATATGATTTTAAATCCGATTTTATTATACTAGCAACGGGCGCCAGGGAGCGATTTATCCCCTTTCCCGGATGGACCCTGCCCGGTGTAATTTCAACCGGAGCGGCCCAATTACTCATGAAAACATCAGGGATCCTGCCGGGACATAATCTCGTGATCGGCGGCGCCGGCTTCCTTCATTTTGCCTTAGCAAGCGAGGTTCTGAGAAACGGAGGGCGAGTGATGTCCGTGTTGGATCAGACCTCACCGGCTGATAAAATGAAGCTGATGAGAATGTGGTATCATCAGATGCCAAGAATTTTAGAAGGAGCCTCTCATCTTTCCCGGCTTATTCTGGGCCGTGTTCCGATCAGACAACAGACCAGAATTGTTGAGGCCAGGGGAAAAAGTGAATTGGATAAAGTGGTGACAGCAAAAGTGGATAGGCGTGGCCGAATTGTACCTGGAACCGAAGCTGCTTATCAATCTGATACTTTAGCTGTGGGATACGGCTTTACGCCAAACATTGAATTGCCGCAGCAGGCCGGCTGTTTAATGGAATTTGATGGCGATAAAGGGGGATGGGCGGTCAAGGTCAATGATCATCTTGAGACCTCCGTGGATAACATTTACGCCGCCGGCGAAACCACCGGGATTGCCGGGGCTGGCAAATCCTTGTT
>MGQD01000176.1:4261-8768 GCA_001797695.1 Deltaproteobacteria bacterium RBG_13_49_15
GATGAAAGAAAATGAGTTTCAACAGCGGATGACGTTTTATCAACATCGTCGCAATCGGGAACAGAAATTTGGAAATTTTTTGAATTCCCTTTGTCAATTCTCTTATGACACATATGAGCATCTTCCTGATGACACTGTCGTTTGCCGTTGCGAGGAAGTGATGTTGGGAGAAATAAGAAAAAGAATATCTCAAGGATTTTTCACTCCCGGCGCCTTAAAAAAGGCAACCCGGATTGGAATGGGCAAATGTCAGGGGAGAATTTGTGGTCCTATTCTCTATGATATTCTAGCCGCTTTTATTCCCGACAGGCCTGAGGAAGTTCAACCGCTGTCAGTCCGCATGCCGGTTAAATTGGTACGGCTTGAGACTCTGGCCGAAGCAGATTTAGAGGGGTGAAAGAAATGAGGCTGGGCGCCTCTATGCAAGATTGTTAATCCTTCAATCTTTGGAGAAGATCATGGGTATTGCAATAAACGGTGCTCAAGTTTTGATTCGGATGTTACAGGAATACAAGGTGGAAGTTATTTTTGGAGTTCCCGGCGATACGAGTCTTCCCCTTTATGAAGCTTTATACGACGCCGGACGCGGAATTCGTCATGTCATGGCAAGGGATGAACGATCCGCTTCGGTGATGGCCGACGCTTATGCCCGCTTTTCGTACAGGCCCGGTGTTTGCGAATGTCCAAGCGGCGCCGGTGCGATCTTTTCTATGCCGGGAGTGGCGGAAGCCTTTGACGCCACAAGAGCCTGCATCATTATTACATCCGACACGCCCTTAACCGACGAAGGCAGGAACGTCCTTACCGAGCTTGACTGCAAGAAGCTGTATGAACCTATCACCAAAAAATCCTTCCTTTTGAAGCAGGTGAATAAGATTCCGGAAACGGTAAGACGTGCTTTTCGAATTGCCACTTCAGGCGCGCCCGGATCTGTACACTTGGCGATTCCCGAAGAGGTCATGACCGGGGTTTTCACCAGCCACAAAAAGAATATTTACAGTGAACCGGAATGCATGTCCTATCCTTCTTACCGCTTGCGCCCCAGCAGAAAAATTTTGGAAAAGCTGGTGGAACTTCTATTGACGGCAGAGCGACCGGTAATTGTATCAGGCGGAGGTGCGATCCAATCCCAAGCAGGTCATGGTATTCTGGCTTTGGCTCGATGGTTGGGCTGCCCGGTGGTAACCACGATGTCGGGGCAGGGAATAATTTTGGACAATCATCCTTTAAGTATGGGCGTCATCGGGGATAATGGTTTTCATCCGCATGCGCTTCGTGCAGTTGAAGAAGGAGACGTCTTACTTTATATCGGCTGTAAAATGGGTTCGGTCTCGACCATGCATTGGACGTTTCCTTCATTCAAACCGGACAGGAAGATAATTCAAATAGACGCAGACCCTGAAAAATTATCCAACGTTTACCATAACACCCTTAACGTGGCCGGAGATGCCGCTTTGGTCCTGGACGAAGTTTTCGAACTCATTAAAAACCGGGGGCAAGCTCGAACTAGTGAGGCATGGGTTGAGTCAATCAATCGGGATCGAGCTCGCTTTTGGAAGGAATCCGAGGTTCTCTTGTCTTCCGAGGCTGTTCCAATTAGAGGAGCTAGGGTTGTATCTTCAATAAACCGGAGACTGGATTCGGAAACCGTGGTTATTGCCGATGCGGGCACGCCCACTCCCTATGTCACCCGTTTTCTGATATTGAGAGAAATGGGTTCAGAAATTCATATTCCCCGATCATATGGTGGCCTGGGCTACACCATACCGGCTCTGGTCGGTGCTTATTTCGCCCGTCCAAAAGCGCGGCTGATCGGTCTTTTTGGAGACGGCAGCCTGGGCATGTCCGCCGGAGATCTTGAAACATTGGTACGATACCGCATACCCGCTATCCTGATCCATTTTAATAATGGATCCTTTGGCTGGATCAAAGCCTTACAGCTTTTTCGCAGCAAGGGAAAGTACCTTTCCGTGGATTTTACCCCCGGGGATCCGGCCTCCGTTGCTGAAGGATTCGGTCTAAAAGTGTTGAGGATTCGCGCTCCGGAGGAACTGGAGAAAGCTTTGGACCTGTCTTTCGAAAACAACGGACCTATTTTCCTGGATGTGCAAACCGAACCGCCTTTTAAAGATATTCCACCGGTTTATTCTTGGTTGAATGCTTCGCAAAAGATTAGGAATGATAAAGCGACCTGAACATTTGTTCTTTTTATGATCGGGATGTCTTTTGTCAATGGATTTATTGAATAACAATAACGACATCAGAAGATGGAGGCTAACCCAGTGACTTTTTCCCCCCGTGGCGGGAACCCTATTTATGGCCAGGCCATCGGAATAATCATGCTTGATACGCGTTTTCCTAGAATCCCGGGTGATATCGGGAACGCAACGACTTTTCCTTTTCCTGTACGGTATAAGATCGTTTTGGGCGCATCCCCGCAAAAAGTGGTCATTGAAGCAGACCCTGCATTGATCGAATCATTTGTGGATGCCGCCCAAGAGCTTGAAAGAGAGGGTGTAAAAGCGATTGCAACCAGTTGTGGTTTTTTGTCATTATTTCATCAGGAATTGGTCGAGGCGGTGGGCATTCCTGTTTTCACCTCCAGCCTATTGCAGGTAAACATGGCCTATCAGATCATAAATAAGAGAAAGAAGGTTGGAATTCTCACCGCCCTTGCCGAATCCCTCACCGAGAAACATTTTGCCGGTGTCGGCATTCAGGGCATACCTATGGCCGTAGCGGGAATGGATAAAACAGAAGAATTCAGGGCTGTCTTTTTTGAGGGTAAGGCTGAAATAGATATTGAGAAATGTAAAATGGAAATGGTTAGCGTAGCGAGAGAACTAATAAATGCCAACCCGGAAGTCGGAGCCATTGTTCTCGAATGTACCAATATGCCGCCATTTTCCCAGGCTGTTCAACGGGCGGTCAAATTGCCCGTTTTTGATTCAGTGACCATGATCAAATACGCTTTTTTGTCTGTGGTGCACGAGAAATATACAGGATATATGTGAAGCCTACTTTGATTTTGAATACCACGGATGTTGTTGGGAGCGAGACCTCGTTTTTGAGTGTCTCATTTTATCCATCATCTATTTAAATTTTAAAAAGGAGGAGGAGCGATGTTACGGAGACTAATCGTTGTAGCGACAATCATTGGTGTAATCATGCTTCCCGGTATGGGGATTGCGGCTGACGCCACGCTGGTCTGGGCTGCCGGCAGCGCCGGCGGCGGTTGGTATCAAATGGCAGGCGGCATTGCCGCCATCATTTCGGCTGCGGACCCAGGGCTTACAATCAAGGTGGTTCCGGGAGGCGGGGTGCAGAACACGTCTGCCGTGGATGGTAAAAATGTGGAGATGGCCTGGGGACTTCCTTTCATGAATGCGGCTGCGGTTAAAGGAATTCAGCCTTTTGACAAGAAACATGAAAATCTGCGTCTCATTGCTGCCGGTATGAGCTTAAGCCACCTTCATTTTTACGTCGATGCAGGATCTCCTTACAAAACCATGGACGAAATTTTTGGAGAGAAAAAAAAGCTTCGACTGGCTATCACCCAGCCGGGAAGCTCCGATGTGTGGCTCTTTGAAAAGATTTTGGAAGCCTATAACACCAGCCTTGACGACTTACAAAAAGCGGGTTTTGTTTTTGCGCGAGGTAACTATGCTTTCCAAGCCAACCAGTTCAAAGATAAAAACGTAGATGGCGTATTCACCTTCCTGGCGGCTCCTGGCGCGGCCGTCATAGAAGCTTCCGTCGGCCGCTCGATGAAGTTTATTCCCTTTTCTGAAAAAGCATCGAACTATCTGGCGCAATTCGGTATTGTACCCTGCGAGATCCCCGCGAACGTTTATCCCAAAGCAGCCAACAACGATAAACCGGTTAAAACCTGCTGCTCGGGCTCTGTCATCATGGTTCATAAAGATATGTCCAATGATGTGGCCTACAGAATGACGAAGGCTTTTAATGACAACGTAGATAAGGTTCGAAAGGTCCATGCTAGTTTAGAGGACTACGCGCCGGAAAGCGGTCCGACTGATAAAACTATCCCCCTTCACCCTGGGGCTGAAAAGTATTACAAAGAAAAGGGCCTCCTTAAATAGCCCCTTTTTTTGAATAACCTAGCTCGAGTTTCTTAACCCAATGCCACGATCGCGCTCGCACGAGAGCGGGCGCGATCGGTTTGATTGCGGAAAAGCCAAGATCTGATACAGGAGAGCATTCTCGATGAGATCGCTATCAGGTTTCTGGAACCTTCTTGTTATCCTGGACGCCGTGGCGACAGGTCTCTTTCATTATTACACATCCGGCTTTGGATCACCGGAACCCCGGGTCTTCAGAGGCTGGCACGTACTAATGTTATTGCCTGTTATCTTTCTACTTTTCCCAGCCACCAGGAAATCTCCGCAAAGCAGGCCGAGTGTATTTGACGTTTTATGGGCAATGCTTTGCATTATTGCCTCAGGATATACAATTCTGCAGGCTGACAGGCTTAATCAGCATTTTA
>MGQD01000176.1:8795-10210 GCA_001797695.1 Deltaproteobacteria bacterium RBG_13_49_15
AAGTTGTCTTAGGCGGGCTACTGTGCCTTCTTTCTCTCGAAGCCGTACGTCGATCTTTGAGCAAGTATTACGCACTGACGGTCGGCATCGTCCTGGTTTATTTACTAACCTGTCACCTATTGGGCGGCGCGTTCTATTTCAGCGCATTTACCCTTGATCGGGCAGTAGAAATCCTTTACCTGCCGAATGATGACGGTGTTTTTGGTTGGCTCATAGGAATTTCGGCTGAATTGCTTTTTGTTTATATCCTTTTTGCAAGCGTGCTGACCGTTACCGGCACCGGGGAATTTTTAATCCAATTTTCAACCTGGATGGCCGGTTGGGCTAGGGGCGGGCCTGCAAAAGTAGCGGTCGTCGCTTCAGCTCTGTACGGCACCGTGTCCGGATCGACAGTGGCTAATGTTTTTGCCACCGGTTCTTTCACAATCCCGTTAATGAAGCGTTTTGGGTATAAACCCAAAGAAGCGGCGGCCATAGAAGCCGTCTCAGGAGTGGGCGGTCAAATAATGCCTCCGATCATGGGTGCAGGAGCGTTTATTATGTCCGAAGTGACGGGCATACCTTATTTTACTATTATCAAAGTGGCTGTGATTCCGGCTATTTTATATTATCTTGGAGTAATGTGGATGGTTCACTTCATTGCTTTGAAAAGCGGGGCTAAAGCAATTCTGCCGGATGAACGCCCGAATACCCGACTGATCCTTAAACGGAGTTATTTATTTATTCCGTTCCTGGCGGTAATCGCTTTATTGGCTTACGGCTATTCACCCTCAAAAGCAGCCTTTCACAGCATCTGGATCACTCTTCTTTTAAGCTTTTTTGACAGAAATACCTGGCTTACCCCAAGTAAGTTTTTAGGAATGCTGATCATGACCCTGAAGAGCGCCGCCCTCATTGCTGCCGTACTCGCTTGTGCCGGAATGGCCCTGTCCGTTCTGACCCGAACCGGTCTGGCGTTAGCCTTTAACCAGGTTCTATTCTCAGCTTCCAAGGGAGTACTACTGGTAGCCCTTCTCCTGGTCTTCGCTGTAGTCAGTATTGTCGGTACGGGAATTCCGACCACGGCCGCTTATATCATCTGCGTCACGGTAGGCGCCCTTGTACTGGGTCAATTCGGCGTCCCTCTCTTGGCCGCCCACCTCTTTATTTTCTACTATGCGGTCCTGGCTGATTTAACCCCACCGGACGCTGTTACTGCCTTTGCCGCCGCAAACCTGGCTGGTTCTGAACCGATGGCCACAGGAATCGAAGCATTCAAGTTAGGGATCGCCGGTTTTCTGGTGCCTTTCGCCTTTATTTATAACCCGGAACTCCTTTTGAATGGGCCCGTCATCCAAATTGTAGTCACTTTCATCATGACCAGCATTGGTGTCATGTGTCTCGCCGCCGGAGTTATCGGCTATCTGTTTGGCCCT
>MGQD01000177.1:0-379 GCA_001797695.1 Deltaproteobacteria bacterium RBG_13_49_15
CTTCGGGAACGGCGCCGCCAAAAAGGCCTCTTTCGTCCCGTCGGGGCTCCGGTTGTCGCAGTTGACGACAATGCCTCGCAAACCGGGGAAATAGTGTTCCAGACCCCTCCCGGCGGCTTCGGTCACGTGACCGATGCTCTCCGCTTCGTTATACGATGGGATACCGACGACGATGTCGTATTTTTTGCTTTCAGCGCTCATTCCCCTCTTGGCTCCTTTTTCTCCTTCGGAATGAAAAAACCGGTGATTCAGCCTTCATCCCAAAATTCTTATCGGCTTTTCAACGATTAACGATTGGGTGCCTATTCCGCTGATTCCGCCACCCCTGGAGGGATTGAGAGCTTTGAATCGTATGAAAAGCGAGGGCCTGTTCTTCAAT
>MGQD01000177.1:495-716 GCA_001797695.1 Deltaproteobacteria bacterium RBG_13_49_15
CGGTCCGCCGGCAGGAATTCCCGGATCTCCCGGTAATAGAGGATGGAATCGAGCTCCCGCCGGATGGCGAAATCGAAGGCCGATGCCTCGTCCCGGATCTTCGCCAGTTCGCCGGCCAGGGCTTCCGTCTTGAAGACGAGGCGGTTGTCCACGTAGCTGTGGAGGTAGGCGGCATACTCACCGTCATAACCCTCCGGGGGGATGGACGGGTCCATCCCGGC
>MGQD01000177.1:894-1529 GCA_001797695.1 Deltaproteobacteria bacterium RBG_13_49_15
AACCTCCTGGTTTATAAAATCCTGCCGCACTATTGCTGGCAGCCGCTCTCCTTCTGATTCTTTTTCCCCAGATTGCCATCTTTCTTTCAAGTTTTATGAAATGATGGACTTGTAAAAAGTCAAAAAAGACGTCATTGCGAACGGAGTGAAACAATCTTATGACTCATAACTATACGGATTTATTAGATTGCCTCGTCGCTTCGCACCTCGCAATGACTGGCTAAATAACTCTTTTACAAAATCGTCAACATTAGTTTTTTTGAAAAGTGTTTTTTGGTTTCCATGTTTCTGGAGCATCCTCAGGGCATTGTGCTGGAAGAACGGGAGGAAGAGAATTTCTTACACGCTCAGTCGGCCTTCCTTTTTTCCCTGCCTTCCTGCTTCTGCGGCGACTCCGAGAAGAGATCAAAGATCGACTTGAAGGGACTGATGGTCGGGATCGATTTCTTTGCCTGATCGACAAGGCTTGTACTGAGTTCAAGCCACTTTTCGAACTGTTCGTCTACCGAGGACTTATGGGCCAGATAATTCCGGATGATCTGCTGCAGGTATTTCTCAAAAAATTCGCTGAGAACCGTCTCTCCGAACTGGATCATCAGGTGGAGCAGGGGAACGGGCAAAAGGAAGTTTTTCTT
>MGQD01000177.1:1621-1837 GCA_001797695.1 Deltaproteobacteria bacterium RBG_13_49_15
TGATCATAGCAGAAACCTGGCTCAAGGTTATATAGGTGTTGTTTTCCGTATCGTACAATCGCCTGTTATTATATTTCTTGATGATCAGTACATCGCGCATATCCCGTCTCCTTGAATCGCACCTATAGCTCAAATTATGTCGCAATGCAATAAAAATATTCTTCCCAGTACGTTGCGGAATCATTAATAGAATAAAATTAACATTAAGATATTAAG
>MGQD01000177.1:2411-2552 GCA_001797695.1 Deltaproteobacteria bacterium RBG_13_49_15
TTATCTTGAGCTTTTCCGATTCAACATCGAAATTGCAAAAAAGGGATTACTCAGCTCGCAGCGGACGGTGAATCATTTTCATGCCCGTGAGCTGGAAAGAGCCATTTCGGCATGGATAAATACGGTCCTCGACCGAAAAGG
>MGQD01000177.1:2746-2874 GCA_001797695.1 Deltaproteobacteria bacterium RBG_13_49_15
GGCAGAAGAGCAAACCGATCCTCATCATTCCCCCCTATGTATTGGGCGCATCCATTCTTGCCTTCTTGCCTGGTGAGGATAAAAGCTATACCCACTGCTTCGCAAACCAGGGCATTCCAACCTATATC
>MGQD01000177.1:2943-4245 GCA_001797695.1 Deltaproteobacteria bacterium RBG_13_49_15
ACCCGATATTTCTGTGAAATCATTAAGGCAAGACATGGAAAACCGGTAACCCTGAACGGTTACTGCCAGGGCGGTTTTGTTGCATTGCTCAGCTTGCTCTCCGGGAAACTGGACGGCCTGGTGGATGCCTTTATTACCTGTGTGGCGCCGATTGACGGCACGCGCAGCACGTCACTCGTGGAGTACCTCGAACACATCCCGGAGCGATTCAGGGATCTGGGGTATGCGTTGAAAACCGTACCCGGCGGGAATCAGGTTGTTGATGGGAAAGTCATGAGCTGGGTTTACAAGCTGAAAAGCATGGAGCGAGAGGCGCCCATTTTTACGTTCTACCGTGATTTGAAGATGTTTGATGCACCAAACGTCGATGAGGTGAAAATCAGCAAGACAGCGGCAGCTCTCAATTACTGGCTGACTTATGAACGCAATGATCTTCCCCGCGACATTTGCCAGTTGAGCTTTGACTCTTATACAAAACCGATCACCAGTGATGGAACCCTGCCTGTTAAGCTCTTCGGGCAGGAGCTGAACTTCAAGCGATTAAAAGAAATGAATATGAAGTGGCTCCTCTGCTATGGGGAGGAGGATGACCTCGTAGACAAAGAAGCCGCTCTGGCACCGCTGGATTATGTTGATGTGGAAGTTACGGTATTTCCCAAGGGTCACGGCGCCATTGCGACATCCTGGTCTCTCCCGACATCTGAATGCGCGCTCCATAAGTGTTTCCGGGGTGGATACCGTGGTCCATTACGCTACCAGTTAGACCTCGATAAAGGAACCGCTTGATTGAACCTGTGACGGTTTACCTGAGGGCCCGGGTTCCATTACGTTGCCGGGCCGGTTTATCCGGGAACGGAACATACCTGGCATTTATAAACAGGAGAAATGGTGATGGATAAACAATTTCTTGAATTCTGGGGGAATTTCCTGCTGAATGCAGCCAAGGGACAGGAGCAGCTGGAGGACATGACCCAATGGTTCCGCGAGGGTTTCAAAGGCTTTGAGCAGCAAATGAGTCTTTTCCGGAAGTGCTATGGCCTCGATCGTGAATCCAAATCGTCCCCTAATTACATGGAGATGTGCTCAAAGGCAGCATCTGATTTTCAGAATTCCTACAAGGAATTACTGGGCCTTATGGGATTGGTTCCAAAAGAGGAATATCTTACCCTGGCAGAAAAATATGAAGCATTGAAGGAAAGGCTCGTTTCCCAGGATGAAACGATCCGTCACCTGAAGATGAAGAGTACCGCAAGGGACATCGATCAGGGCGAGGTCGTAAAAGGATTCGAGATGCTTATGAAA
>MGQD01000177.1:4326-4468 GCA_001797695.1 Deltaproteobacteria bacterium RBG_13_49_15
ACGCAGCCGTTCAGAAGAGTCTGTATTTCTGATATATACTACAAAATAAACATCAAATTAGAAAAAAGGGGGGAAACGTGAATAAAGAAGAAAAAGAAAAGAGCATGCCACAAGACACCCTCCTTGAATCCTGGATCAAGGC
>MGQD01000177.1:4477-4595 GCA_001797695.1 Deltaproteobacteria bacterium RBG_13_49_15
TTTCTGGAAATCTACAGCATCCATGTGGCCCGCCCCCTTTGGGGGGATTTCACCGGTACCGGGCGAAGCCGGGAAAGAAGGGGGGGATAAAAGCACCGAGGATTCATGGAAAATATTT
>MGQD01000177.1:4686-4941 GCA_001797695.1 Deltaproteobacteria bacterium RBG_13_49_15
CACGTGTCTACCAGGAGAGGGTGAACCAAACTATTGAAAAATTTACTCAGTTCCAGGGAGCCTTGACCGAATTCGTCCAGTTTCTCTTGATCCCCATGGAAAAGGCCTATCTTGCGGTGCAGGAGGAAATTAAAAACTTGGAAGAACAGGGAAAGGAGACTCTCAAGGACTCCAAGTCCTATTATCAACTGTGGATAAGAAAACTGGAAGAGAACTATATGGCTCTCCTGAAGTCTGCCGAGTACACCGAAAAAC
>MGQD01000177.1:5349-5822 GCA_001797695.1 Deltaproteobacteria bacterium RBG_13_49_15
TCCAGACGAACTGGTAGAGACCTATGGAAATATCCCGGGAGACATCATGAATCTCGGATTTCTCCTCCTCAATCCGGCCCGCCTGATGATTGATAAATATGTAGGTTTTCTCGAGAATGTGAATAATTTTGATTTCGTAGAAAACTTTGTCCGCATGGAGAGATGGATCTTCGACAGTCCCGACTTATCGGCGGAGACATTCAGGGAATTCATCATCAATTTCTATAAAAAGAACCTTCTGATAAAAAACAAGTTGGAAGTTGGCGGCAAGAAGGTGGATCTCAAGAAGATCACCATGCCTGTGTTAAATATCTATGCAAAGTACGATCACCTCGTCCCGCCCACAATGTGCGATCAGTTCATCGGTAAAATTGGAAGCAAAGACAAGGAAGATCTCTGCCTCGATACGGGGCACATCGGCATCTATGTCAGTTCGAAAACCCAGAAAGAGTTTGGACCGAAGATCATCCGCT
>MGQD01000178.1:0-794 GCA_001797695.1 Deltaproteobacteria bacterium RBG_13_49_15
TATGAAATCATCACTTCAGAGCCGAAACTTGCCTATGGGGATCTTACTTTTTTTCCTTCAGTGATCCGGCTTTCATCAAAGGTGAATGGAATCCGGCTTAAACAATTGCATCCCTTAAGTGCGGATATCGATCGAATTCAGTCGAATTTAAAAATCGACGATGATACCCTGAAGCTCGATCTGGAGGCCGGACTTTCCGATCTTGGGAAACGCCGGATGGCGAGCGCCGGCAAAATGGCGATCGATTTAAAAAAGCTCCTGTCAAGGATCAGGGGAATTAAGACGGATGAAGAACGCTTGAGCGGACGGATCGATCTGCTGTGGGATGCGGCAGGGCGCTTTACGACAGATACGAAACCCGCCGATCAAAACCTCCCCCTGGCAATACTGTCGAATCCGCTTCCTGACCATTTGCATCTCACATGCAGATTGGAAAATATCTTGTTTGACCGGATATCGGATAAACAGATCCCTTTTCATTTTGGCCCTCTTTCAACCACCGTGCCTCTTGAATATACATTCGACGGAAAAACAGGCAAGGGGAAGATCGGAGCTTCATTTCAGGCAAAAAAAATGGATTTTGGTTTCTTTTTGGGTAAAGAACAACCACTTGCCGGCAAACCTATTGATCTGACGGTGAACATTTCCGGAGAGCATCACCGACTCAACTCGATGGAGCTTGCCCAATCACTCGTTATCGAGCCTTTTGGAATCAGCCAAACCTTCCGATCCTCGATCCATGGGTTGGAACGGATCCTTTTTGCAAAAAACGACGTTCCGTTGGTTTCGTGGTT
>MGQD01000178.1:885-5936 GCA_001797695.1 Deltaproteobacteria bacterium RBG_13_49_15
AAAATGAGCGCCGAAGTCGAAGCCGAGCTGATCCCTAAAAAGAGCTTGATTGTCAAGGGGTGGACAGGAAGCGACGGGTTGGATATTACGGTCGGGGACTCTGCCTCGATTGAAGACCTTAACATCAACTTTGGATTTCAAAAACATTATACGGTTTCCGCTAACCCGCCGGCATCGACGTCAGAAACGCGCTTGTCGGTGAAAGTGATGGAAGAAAACCCGTTGGCATTGTTTCATATCAATCCTGAAGGGGATGTTATCTCCTCTCTTTCCGGGCAGTGGCAGAAACGCCTGGGTAAAAATCATACTTTTTCTTTGAATTCCGCGCGGATTGGGAAAGCTCCCCAATCGATTCACATAAAAAAAACAGTGGTGGATCTGGAGCTGGAGGAAGGGATTCCGAAGATCACCTATTTCGAATCCGGTCTCCTTGGGGGATCGATCATCGGCTCGGCATCTGTTTTCGAAAAAGGGGAAGAGCTCTTTCTCCGATTCAGGACCTCCTTCTCCGCGTTAAACCCAGGAAAATCTCTGCAGGGAGTGGACACAAAACCGGACAGCGAGGACCTGACGATCGGCGGGCGGATATCGGTTTTAGCCCCCCTTTCGGTCCATTTGCCGTTGATCCTAAAAGAACTCGAACTTGATCTTCAGTTCAGCCACATCGGCCCCGGCGCCATGAGGGAAATGCTCCATATCCTGGATCCTCATGAGCATAATGAAACCATTATATCCATCCGGAGGTTGCTTCGCACCGGGATCCCCAGATGGATTGAAATCAATGTCAAAAACGGAATTTTATCTCTGAACGGAGAAGTGATCATTAAAGGAGTGCCTATCAAGATTCCAAGCCTTGAGCGCTTGAATCTATCCGATATTTCAGGCCTCGACCGTTACGAAAAAGAGCTGAGAGGGCTTCTGCCGCTGATCGATATGCTGACCCTCGCTTCAAGGCGGCATCTGTTCATCGAATAAGCGACATCCCGGTTAAACCGGCAGCTTTAGGGAGAACAAAAAAACGCCGGAAAGGATCGATCATGAAAAAACGATTCATCGCTGTCCTGGCTCTGCTTTGCGGATGTACGCTGGCAGAGGTTAAGGTGGACGTATTGAGCGAACGAACGGCCCTTGAAAATCAGATTCTTGGGACATATAACACCCTTGACCGTGAAATGTTGCTCCTCGCCTCGGTCCGCAGCGTCGATTCCTCCGGCCGTATCGCATCTCCACAAAAACAGAGCCGGGAACATCAGGATGCCGTTTCCGCAATGCAGGTCCAGGCATTTCATGCCGACGATTTGCAGTTGTTTAAACGGCTTCAATGGGTGGGAGAAAACAACCATGGCCTTTTGACCATGTTTCAGATGACACGGGAGAATATCCCTGATGATCTAAAACCCCATGCGATGCGATTCACCCAAGAAGAGTTCGAATCCGTGGTCTCTCAGATCAATGCCGCCAGAGAAACTATTATGGCCCGGGTTGTTTCGATGAACGAAACCATACCCGGCTCGGACCTTTCAAAAATCCGCGAGATTTTCGGGAAACTCAATGCTGAAAACGCACGCCCGGGAGAAAAAATTCAAACCGAAGACGACAAATGGACAATTAAAAGATGAAAATCGTAAGTTCCATTTTTTTTATATTTTTTTGGTTACCGGGTATTGCGGCGGCGGCGGCCGATTCCATCCCCCCCATACTCAACTCTCCGGTGCAAATTACCGCGGAAGCGGACCCTATCGAATACGCATCGGTTTCCGCGGATGGAAAATACCTTGTTTATGTTTCCAGACGTGAACAGTTCACGGATCTGTGGCTTCGTTCAGCCGACCCTTCGGTGATCTTTTTCCCGAGACGCCTTACTGAAGATCCGGCTGAGGAAGCAACCCCCGCCATATCTCCGGACGGACGGTTTGTCGCTTACGTCGGGACCGGATACGATGTTAAGGGCGATATTTACCTTTTGGATTTAAGAGAGAAACAGCCGACATCCTTGCGCTTAACCGACAGGGAGACCGAAGACGGAGCCCCTTCCTTTTCCAAAGACGGAAGGCGGATCTATTTTCACCGGAAAAAGCCGGACGACCCGATTCGACGGATCGCTTTTATGGATATCGGTCAGGGGTGGACCGGGAGTCGCCCGATTCCACAGGTTCAGACCATACCGTTCGACGGCGATGCCGCATTTCCGTCCGTTTCCCCGGATGGATTCAGGATCGCATTCATCTCCTATCAGACAACCCCTTCCGGAACCCTATTTGTCTTAGACTTAAAAACAAAGACGGCAGCGCCACTGACAACGGGACATTATCCGGATCTTTTCCCCGCCTGGTCCAAGGATGGCACATATCTGCTGTTTACCCGGAACGCATATGACACCAACAGCGACGGCATGATCGATACCAGAGACAACGCGGCCATATTCCGGATCAGCGTCGATGATACCGAACCACACCCTTATCCATTGACGTCTGCCCGTTTTTCCTGCTCCCAGCCGATCCCTGTCCCCAACGGGTTCTGCTTTCTTTCCAACCGAAAAGGGGTGAGCAACGCCTGGTTTCTTCCCTCCCAAGGAGAGATCCCGAACAGGGATCATCCTTTGGATCAATTGAATCTTGCCGATAGCATCTCCGCGGATCTTCATCGCGATCCTTTTCTCGCGCATGCCGCCTTCGGCAGGGTTCTGGAACGATATCCAAATCAGGCCGATGTTTCGGCTCCCGCTGCGTATCGCCTCGGCAACTTGTTGTTAAAAATGAATATGCCCGACGAGGCTGATCGTTCGTATCAGCGGATCATCGACAAGTATCCCGGCAAGAATCCTGAAGCCGATCTTTCGGCAATTCAACAAATCGTCATTCAAACCACTCGTCGAATCAAAACCGTCCAAAACGAATCAGACCGGAGCCTCATCCTCCAGGAAGGGATTTCGCGCCTTGGCGATATCGTCGCTGGAAAGGACCCGTTCATCGTTTCCAGCTCCCGAATTGAACGAGCCAGACTTCTCATGGAGTTTTCCGGCCGGTCGTCCGATCTCCTCTTAGCAATCCGGTTTGCCGAAGATGTGGTCGGGGACGCGCATTCAGCGTCGGATCAGATTGCCCAAGCCATGGTGATCAAAGGAGATATTTATGCCCGGATCGGAAAAGTGGAGAGCGTCTATCCGATTTACCTTTCCATTCTTAAAACCTACCCCGGAATCGATCACTGGGCGGATGCCGCGTTGAAGCGGTTGCTGGATCTGGTCATTTCTCAAAAAACTGTCTCTTTTTCAGGCGACACAATCGGTCTGCTCCGGAAAATCGCGGATGACAACCGGAAGGAGGTTCCGATCCTTTCCGCGGGTGCATTGAACCGGATCGGCGACCTGTACTATGAAGCCGGCGAATGGTCGAAAGCCAAAAGCGCTTACGAACAGGTCCTCGAACAATTTCCAACTTCAACGCCTCAGACGGCGGCCGCCAGGCTGGCCCTTGCCGAGATCTTATATAAGGAAGAGAGGTTCCGCTCAGCCCTTGATCTGTATGAAAAAGAGATCCGGAATCGGCCTGAAGAGGATCGAATCCACGCTCTAGCCCGCAGAGGGTATATTGAAAAATCGATTGAAGGTGGAAAATTCCTTTTTCAATTGGGAGAAATCCACACGGCAAGAAAAGTGTTTAAGGAGATGCTCGATTTTGACGATACCATCGTCGCCGCTCACAGGGGATACATTCAGTGCGCTGCCGCACAACAGGACCTGAAAGAGGTCTTGAGATCTTACCGGGCGAAAATGAAGAAAAACCCGAATGACGCGGTGGCCGTTTATGCAGTTGCTCTGATCCTCACCTACCTCGAAGATCAAAGATCCCTTGATGAAGCGAAAGCCCTGCTATTGCGGGCGATCACCATCAATGGCCAGGTTGAATATTTTCACCAGACCCTGGGATACATCCAGGAAGTTCTTGAAACGGCATTCCACCGCTCCGGCCGACTGGAGGCGGCGCTCGATTCCTATCAAAAAGCCTATTTTCTAAACGACCCGGAACAAAACCCGTCCAATCATGCTGATCTGCTGCTCAATCTGGGAAACGTTTATTTTCTTTTGGGGCAGAATGCCAAGGCCTTCCATTTTTTCAGCGAACGCCTCAATACCGGAAAACCGTTTCCTCACCCCAGCGCTGCGGTTCTATTTTACAAGCGGCTGGGGATAAGCGCTTTTCATGTAAAAGAAAACAAAAAAACCATCAATGCGTTTGAAAAAGCGATCGAATTGATCGACAAGGGGTTGAACCAGCCTGAGGTCTCCCATTACCTGGATCGAAATCACCGGTTTGTGATGGATCAAATCCTTCCGGCCGTTGAACAAAACGGCCGTCTCTCCGGGAAGGTGAAAGAGATTGCCGAACAACAGTCCGAAATCGGCCGGTCCCTTTCAGAGTATATCCAACATTATGCTCCTCCTCCAACAACGGAATGGCGGGCATTTCGGAAAGGCGTTGAGAAACTGATTGATAATCAAGAAAAGATCAACGACAAGGCGATCCTTCTCCTGAAGGGACGGCCGATCCAAAGCGCTTCCGGTCAGCCGGAACCGGAAGAGGTGCAACGGATGGTGACAGTGATTATATCAAAGGCCAAAGACGCTATGCAGTTTTCCGAAAAAATGATCGGTCTGAAAGCCGAACTTCTTGACCGGCTCGGGCTTGTATATCAGGACTCAAGCGCCTTTGAAAAGAGCATCGGCGCTTTCGAAAAAACGATGGCGTTAAACGAGAACCTGGGGCAGTTTAAAAACCTTTCCAGGAATAAACGATCCATCGCCTATAACCGCTATCTGCTGTCGAACACCCTTTCGGGTGACCTACGGAGATCGGAATTAAGAAAGTGCATAACCGATTTTCAGGAGACCCTTTCCTACTTGGACCGCTACGGCGTTCCGGATCCGCCTGAAACCGGAGGAAAAGGGTTGAAGCAGATCGACATGCGGATGGCCGTTAATGAAAGCGACACGACCGAAGCGGGAAAAGGATTTTCGAAAGAGCAGGAAAAACGGCTCGCTGAATCCTTTA
>MGQD01000178.1:5952-31732 GCA_001797695.1 Deltaproteobacteria bacterium RBG_13_49_15
CGAGTTGGGAGATGTCAATTCAGCCGAAAAAGCGCTCACGGAGCAATTGGCGTTCTATCAAACCAAACAACAGATCTCGGATCGAGATGCTTTCGGTGTTTCCCTCCTGTATCACCGGGCCGGCCATTTTAGCAGCGCCAAAGGAGATTGGACAAAAGCGTTTAACCATTTCAGGCAATCGGCTGTCCTGGCGCTCCAGATTAAAAATACCGCCAACGCCGCCATCAATGCCGTCAATATGGCCAAAGCCCTCTCAATGCTTTCCGTTGCCGGGTCCGAACGCGTTCAATTTGAAAGAGAACTTGAAGCGATCGACAGTGAGGTGATTTATCTCTTTTCTCAACCGGCTCTAGCGCCGTCCAAACCGGCTCAGGCCGATTATCACAATGCATCGGGATTCTATCTGGCCGGACACAATCGGATACTCAAATCCGATCTGGAACATGCTGCCGCCGCCGCACGGCGTTTGCAAAGAGCCGGAATCCATTTTGCCGCCGGAATCCGGCTGCTCGAAGGAGAGGCGACGATCCGCAGCCGGAGGGAGATCGCTCTTTTTTCAAGCCTGAACCTCAATATGGCCGCAATCGCACTCGATATGGGCGATCGGTCGACCGCTTATGCCCTTTACGAGAAGGCACTCTCTTTATCCGAGGCCGGGCTTTTGCCGGAGATCCGCTGGAGGGCTCTGATCGGCCTTGGGCGACCGGATGAAGCCATAAAGGTCTTGGAATCGATTACCATTCTACGCGCCGGATCTGCCGGGGGCGAAATCATGGAAGCGTTTGAGAAAAAAGCGGCTGATCTTATAGCTGAAAAACAGTTTGAAGAGGCGTTCAATTGGATTGAACGGCTGTCTGAAATCGAACGGTTTCATCGCCTGGCATCATTGATCAATACGTTTTCGGAAACCGAACGGTTGCTCTTTAGAAAAATCTTCGCTCAACTGAACCGGATTCACGAGCTAAAACGCGAGATTTCCTTCCCGGACCCCCATGGGAGACGACTTATTTCCCAGCAACTGAAGCTCGAAGAAGCGCGTCTCCAGGACCTTCTGGGTAAAAATAATAAAAATATTCCTGATCTGATCAGGCTTCTCCCTGAACAGAAATTTCAAGAGCAGGCAATGATGCTGGTAGGTATCGCTTCTGAAGCCGAATCCGCCGCCGACGACTATGTTCAACACGGGAGGCCGGCGGACCTTCTTTTGAAATACGAAAAACTGGTTGCCCAGTATAAGGAACAAAGAGAGAACGCTTTGGCATCTGAGGAGAGTTCAAACCCCATCAGCCTTTTCGGCCCACAGCGTTTTGAGGCCTCAGATGTCATGGATCATCTTCCCGAAAAAACGACATTTATCCGGCTGTTTCAATTCAAGCATGGTGAACGCTCTTCGGAAAATCGTGCACTCTCTTTCATTCTGGATCCGGATCGGTTAGGCATCTCCTTTTGGGGTTCCATTTCAGAGGCGCTGTTGAACTCGAAGATTCAAAAAACAGGGAACCATCCGGTCTACATCGCCTATGACCACCTCGACGAACTGCCGCCCGAAGCGATCGAGGCGGCGAATCCGGATGCGTTCGTCTTAAGCGCCGGCCATTTCATCCGGTCTGTAATCAGCAAAAAACCGTTTAAGCGATCCGTTTTCGCGATTCCGGAGTTACCGCAATCGTTACGCGCTTACGAGGTTTTGAAAGAACCGGATCCTTCAGATCCGGAGCCGGGCCGCTTTCCGCAAGGATTTCATACCCTGATCCTTTCGGCGCCGGTCTTGCTTGCCCATACGGTTCCAACGCGTCCGGGAGAATCGGCAATCCCTTCTGCCGTCGTGGATCGTGAGAGTGGAAAAAGAACGAACATCTTCGAACTTCTCGGCCGTCTTTCCCAAAGTTCGCTTTCCATTATTTCAAATGCATCTCCCGAGAATGCCTACTGGATCGGACATTTTTTTTCGATTTTCGGATGTCCCACCATCATCCTTTCGTTGACACCCGATGCCGACGGCGCATTCGTCAACTCCTTTTTGGATCGATATTCGCAGAATTCGGCGCTCGAAGCGATCCGTCAAGCCAAAGCAACTCCGGCCCGGAAGAGCCATTGGCTCCTGCTCGGGAATCCCGGCATGTCGCCTAGGGATGCAACGGCATATGCCCGCAAGCACTTTATCACTATTGTTCAAAAAGCGAAAAAAGCTTACGAAAATCAAGCTCCGGCCGAAGCCCTTTTGCATTTTGAAAACGCTATCCTGATCGGATCCGAAGCGGATTCATTCGAGACGTATCGCCCTGCCCTTTACCAATATGCTCGTGAAAGCGCCCATCAGGCCGGAAACCGGGAAAAGGCCCTGTATTACGCTCAGGTCCTTGCTCAATGGCTGGGTGGAAAAAAACCCGGCACCGACGCCCACGCCGAAGCGCTTCTCCGGCTGGGCCTTCTCCAGGCTCAATCGGAGATGTTTAGCACGGCGGTGGAAACGTTGAACCGATCCCTTGGCATATACGCCGCTCTAAACATGACGCCCCGGCAGATCGAAGCCTTATCAGGACTAGGCGTCGTTTCAGAACAGGCAACCGAATATGATCGCGCGCTCTCTTTTTTTCAGTCGGCCGCCTCGTTAAGCCGAAATTCCGACCAGAGAGATCATCTGGCGCGGCAGTATACGAACATCGGGCGGATCCACGATCTTCGGTTGAGCAACTACATCCCGGCGATTGAAAATTATCAAAAAGCCCTCTCGCTTTACCGGGAAATGAATACCGGAAACCAAAAAAGAGCGGATATATCCCAATCCCTGCTTAACATCGGACGCTGCCACCGCCTCCTCGGCAACCTGATCCAGGCTGAGAAGACCCTTGACGAAGCTCTGCTCGGCATCGGGTCCGAATCCCTGAACCCTGAGATGTATACAAAAATCGTCATCGAACAGGCCAATAACGCATGGTTCCAAGCCAATTATGAAGACGCCTTCAATAAACAACGCGCCGCCCTGCGGATCGCACGCGAAAAAAATCTGCCGTTGCTGCAGGTCGTTTCCCTGAATACGGCCGGTCTTTTGTGGTGGACTCTCGGAGAAAATCAGAAAGCTCTTGACGAACTGAAGGAGGCGCTCTCTTTGGCTGAAACACTTCGGGTTCGGGAGGATGAAATCGCCACAACATTGAATAACATCGGATTTGTGCGACGGGAAATGGGACATTACCAGGAATCGCTCAAGTACTTTGATGAAGCCATCGCCATCGACCGGAGGCTGAAATCAAGATGGGCCTTGGCCTATGATTTTCGGCATAAAGGGGTGACGCTGGCCAGAATGGGTGAGATTCAAAAAGCCCTTCCCCTGCTAAAAAGCGCTCTCGAAGAAGCGGCGGCTATCGGAAACCGGATCAACGAATCGAGATCCCAGCTCGATTTGGGAGATGCCCTCCTTGCCGGCGGAAAGCTCCTTGAGGCGGAGACCGCCTATCAGGCGGCGTTGTCCATGTCGCGCTCCATCGCTTTACGTGAGATCGAATGGCGCGCTTTATACGGACTCGCAATGCTCCGGCTCCCCGGAAAGCCGGATGAGGCAAAACCTCTTCTGATTGAGGCGATGGAGATGATCGAAACGATCCGTTCGAATATCCGGTTGTCCCAGCTTAAAGACAGCTTCCTCACGAATAAACTAGCTGTTTATGAAACGCTTTGCCGGCTTTTTGCCGACTCGGGCGATGTTGAAAAAGCATTCGAGATCGCCGAGCGCTCCCGTTCCCGGAATTTCATCGATCTTTTGGGAAATCAACGCCTGACCTTAAGCCGAACCGTCGATCAGGAGTTGTACCAGCGGCAGTTGAAGCAAAACGAGGAGATCGAAGAACTGACGGCCCGCCTGCTGCAGGTGCAAAATTTAGATGACCGGAAAAGATATGAAGCCCTCCTTGCTTCGGTAAAACGTGAATTAAATACCCTGATGCTTGAAATTCAATCCAAAAACCCTCAACTGGGATCCCTGATTTCGGTTGAACCGATGAGTGCGAAGGAACTCGTCAAAATCATCGAACCGGATACGGCGCTTCTTGATTATTACATCCTGAATGAAGAACTATTCTGCTGGCTTATTCAGTCGAATGGAATCCGCTTATTCCGCACCCCCGTGAACAGGGAAGCACTGGGATCGGCCATACTCGATTATCGCCGGCGTATTCAAAACCTGGAACCTTTCGAAGACCTCTCAAAATTTCTTTTTAACAAGCTCCTTTCGCCGGTTTCCAAGCATCTTGACGGAATCAAGATGCTTGGAATTATTCCTTATGGGTACCTTCACTACCTGTCCTTCGCAACGTTATCGGATGGAAATGATTATCTGATCGATCGTTTTCCGTTGTTTTATCTTCCGAGCGCCGGGGTGTTCAAATACACGATGGCCAAAAGGGTCGCTCAAAAAAAAATAAGGGTGCTTGCGATCGGAAATCCGGATCTCGGAGATCCTGCTTTTGACCTTCCCTTTTCCGAACATGAGGTTCACTCCATGAAGTGGAATTTCCCGGACATCACCATTTTGACCCAAGAACGGGCGACGGAGAAATGGGTCGTTGACAATATCGGAAAATTTGGAATAATTCACCTCGCATCGCACGGGGAATTTAATCCCATTAATCCCCTTTTTTCATCGGTTAAACTTGCCAGGGATATCGAACGGGATGGGAACCTGGAAGCTGCCGAAATCTTTGGACTCAATATCGATGCTGATATCGTGGTCCTAAGCGCCTGTCAGACAGGACTTGGAAAAGTGACTCAAGGAGACGATGTAATCGGATTGACCCGGGCGTTTCTCTATGCCGGAACCCATACTCTGATATCCAGTCTATGGCGAGTCAGCGATATTTCAACCGCCATACTAATTAAGGAATTCTATCGCCAATATGCTCAGACGACTAAAGGAATCGGGTTAAGAAATGCCGTATTACATGTTAAAAACCGATACCCGCATCCCGGATACTGGGGAGCGTTTACCCTGATTGGAGACTATTACTGAACACGTACATCCAATCGATTTCTTGAAGAGGAACACCATGCATCGAAAAATGTTTACCGGTTGGGGACTTTTTTTCTTGGTTCTTTTTGCTTTTGGACAGGCAGCGGCCAGAGAGAAGGTGTGGGTCTCCTCTTATGATGCCAAATTAAAGGCCGAAAAAAGCGCTTCATCTGAGACCATCGCCACCCTTCCACTTGGGACGGAACTTCTCGTTTTTTCTTTTGACGACCGATGGTACCATGTTTCCACGGCCGACGGGAAAAAAGGATTTTTATACAGAGGCAGGGTTTCCTTTGAACCGCCCACCGGGGCCCAGGGCAAGGTTGGGGAAGATCCGCTGGGAAAATTGCTGAGCGGCGTTGCCGACAGCAATATCAAAGGAGATAGTGCTGATACATCGAGAAGCATCCGGCCGCTTACGGTTGAAAAAGAGAAAAAAAAGGAACCCAAGAATGAACTGGTCCTTCAGGATGAACTCAACAACCTCCTTTCCAGGAGAATTACAAGCTCCCAGATCGACCGGTTTCTTCTAGAGGGAAAAGTCGGCGAGTATGGGGAGTAGGTGAGACAGATGAACAGCTTTACTACAATTTCAAAAACTCGCCGACATTTTATGAAAATGATCGGATTTGCCGTTGTTATGGCTTCCGTTCCATCCGGCGCCGTGGATCTGTTGAAATTGCTTGACCCTGAAGATAAGTCCGGCGATCAGGAAAAAATAAAAAAAATTTTGGAAGGTGCGAAAAGCATTATCGGGAGCGCCGCGGAAATCGATTACGAATCAGAGCTGATGATCGGGAAAAGCCTTGCCGTCGAAGGGTTCAAACGATACGGGCTTCCCGTGAAAGACAATGAACTTCAACAATACATCAGCCTTGTAGGGAATTCAGTGGCAAGAAACGCCGGTCGTCCCAACATACCCTATTTCTTCGTTGCTGTTCAAAGCCACTTATACAATGCGTTCGCCAGCCCTGGAGGAATCATATTTATTACATCGGCGCTTCTTCAGGGAATGCGGGATGAATCCCAGTTGGCTGCGGTTCTGGCACACGAAGTCGCCCATGTCGGGCATAAGCATGCCTTAAAATCCATTCAAAGGGCCAGATTCTTCGACGGCGTCGGCAAAATTACCGTGGCTACGGCAAAAAAAGATAAGAAAAAAGAATATTCGGAAATGATGGATTCCCTTCAAACCGTTCTTTTCGACAAAGGGCTCGACCAACAGATGGAGTATGAAGCGGACCGATCGGGTATGAACATCTCCTATCGGACCGGATACGATCCTTCGGGGATGCTCTCGGTTCTGGAAATGCTTAAAAAGAAAGAAGACACATCGGAAAAAAAGGGGACATGGTTTTCAACCCATCCGCCGCTTTCACAGCGGATCGGCCGATGCCATACCGAGATGAACCGTTACCCGGATGCCCGTTCTCTTGCCATCGTTCCCGAGCGATTCATCAAATATGCGAAAAGGTTATAGCTGTTCGCCTGCTCAGAAACAATAAGATCGATTCGGGAAAAACGGAAACGACGGATACCCTTTTAAACAGGAGATCCCATGTCGCAAAAAAACGCAAACAAGAATCCGGGACGAGTTTACGAATCCCGGTTGAAATCCCTTCGAAAACTGATGCGCCAGGCAGATCTGGATGCATTCATGGTCCTTATCCCCGAAAACCGACGATATTTGAGCGGGTTTACCGGAGAAGACACCCAGTTTGACGAGTCCGCCGGCGCTCTGATGATCACCCAATCGATACTTTTACTGGTCACCGATTCCCGTTATGAGACGCAGGCGGCATCCGAAGCCCCCCTGTATCGGATTTTTTGTTATAAGGAAGGCTTGGCAAAAGCGTTTCCGGAAATCCTCCGAATTCTCAAACCCGGACGGATTGGATTCGAGAGCATCCGGATGTCGGTTAGAGATCACGGGCGGATTGTCGAGGAGATCCGGTCGAAAAAAAATCCTGTTGAACTGGTTCCGATCGAAGATCTGGTTGAACGGAGACGGCTCATCAAATCAAGAGCGGAAATCGACGCTATCCGAAGCGCCCTGAACGTGGCGGAGTCGGCCTTACTCTCTGTTTCCGACCATATCCGCCCTGGAGTAATGGAAACAGAAGCCGCATGGTCCCTTGAAAAAGAGATGAGGGAAGCCGGTGCGGAAAGCCTTTCCTTTCCTGTGATTGTCGCTTCAGGGCCGAACAGCGCTCTTCCCCATGCCATACCTGGGAAACGGTGTTTCAAGAGCGGAGAACCGATCCTTATCGACTGGGGAGCCAGGTTAAACGGTTATTGCTCAGACATCTCCAGAACCGTTTTTATCGGAAAACCTGACCCGGTATTCAAAAAAATGTTTGATACCGTTTCCGATGCCCAAAAAAAGGCCATTGATGCCATCCGGCCAGGAGTCAGTTCCAGGGTCATTGACCGGATCGCAAGAAGTCACATCGAAAAAAAGGGGTTTAAGGACCGTTTCGGGCATGGACTGGGACACGGAGTCGGCTTAGCGGTTCACGAAGGACCAAGGATAAGCCCGCTCAAGGACATCCCCCTGATGCCTGGAATGGTATTTACCGTGGAGCCGGGTATTTATATTCCCGGTTTAGGCGGGGTTCGGTTGGAAAACATGGTCGCAGTTCGAAAAGAAGGCGCCGAAACCCTGAATCATCTGAACCTCTCCTATTCTTTTGAGGGCTTCTGATGGATCCAAATGCCGATAAAAGGGAAATGCCATCCCTGGATCAATATGTCGATCGCTATATTCACTATCTTCTTATTGAAAAAGGGCTTTCACCCAAGACCATCGATTCCTACAGCCGGGATTTGACGCGATATCTCGATTTTTTATATCAAAACAGCACCGGCGGAATTTCCGAAGACGATACCGCCGTGATATTAAAACACCTTATATCTTTGAAAAAGGAAGGTCTTTCCGCCAGATCGAGAGCGAGACATCTGGTGACCCTGAGAGGCTTTTACCGATTTTTAGTGGAAGAAAAGGTTATCCGGATTGATCCTGCCCGACTGGTGGATCTTCCCAAAAGCGCGTTTACCTTGCCGGATGTCCTGTCGGTTCAGGAAATAGCGCAAATGCTCAATGCGCCGGATATGGGCAAGCCGTCCGGGGTTCGGGACGCCGCCATGATTGAACTCCTCTATGCCGCCGGCCTGAGGGTCTCCGAACTGATTTATGTCCGTATGGGGGATGTCAACACGGAAGCAGGGTTTGTCCGGGTTCTGGGGAAGGGATCAAAAGAACGGGTGGTCCCGATCGGGGCTTTTGCAAAAGAAAAAATCGATGCCTATATCCGGATCGCAAGGCTCCATCTGCTGAAGAACCGTACGAGCCGGTTTATGTTTCTGGGTCCTGGCGGAAAGCCATTGAGCCGCCAGGGATTTTGGAAAATCCTCAAGCGGTATGCCCGAAACGCCGGTATCTCCAAACGCATCACACCCCATTCATTCCGTCATTCCTTTGCAAGCCACCTTCTGGAAGGAGGAGCGGATCTGAGATCCGTTCAGGCCATGCTGGGTCATGCCGACATTTCCACGACCCAGATATATACTCACGTGGCGCGTGAGTATTTAAAAGAAATTCACGACCGCCTTCACCCGCGAAGATAAGAGTTCCTGTTTTTCCATGCCGACATTCCGCAAAAGGCGGATTTTTGGGCGCACCCTACCGGTAAAATTTCCGGATCATCTTCACCACATAGGATAACTGGTCATCCGAAAGCTCCGGATAGATGGGAAGGGCAAGAGAATTTTCTGCTGCATATTCGGAAAGTGGAAAATCCCCCTGCCGGTGTCCGAGGTAGGAAAAGCATTTCTGGAGATGGAGCGGCACCGGATAATAGATTTCCGTTCCAATTCCGGCCTCTTTTAAAAAACGCTGCAACCCGTCCCGTTTCCCTTCAGCGATGATGACGAACTGATTGTAAATATGACGGCTCCCCTTTTCATGGGGAAGAGTGATGCGGTCTTCAAGCCCTTCATTCTTAAAAAAACTGCGGTATTTTGAAGCGTTTTCCTGCCTCCTTCTGGTCCATTGATCGAGGTGTTTGAGCTTGACGGATACGACCGCTGCCTGAACGGCATCGAGCCTGAAATTTCCTCCGATCACCTGATGGTAATATTTAGGGCTCGCACCATGAACCCGAAAGATCTGAAGTTTTGAAAATAGCTCGTCCGAATCGGTTGTCACGATCCCTCCGTCTCCGAAAGCACCCAGGTTCTTTGACGGGAAGAAGGAAAAACATCCGACATCCCCTATGGATCCGGCCCGTCTTCCCAGATATTCCGACCCGATCGCCTGGGCCGCGTCCTCAATGACGAAAAGCCCATGGGAGCTTGCGATCTCAAGGATCGGGGCCATATCCGCGCATTGTCCGAACAGGTGGATCGGCATGATCCCCTTGAGATGATTTTTTTCTTTTTTTTCCAGCCGGTCGATGGCCTCTCCCAATTTGTCAGGAGAAAGATTAAACGACTCCGCGTCGATATCCACGAAGACCGGAATTCCTCCCAACCTGGCGATGGAACCTGCAGTCGCGAAAAAGGTATACGGGGAAGTCAGAATCCGGTCACCGGGCCGGATTTCAAAAGCCATCAGGGATATCAGCAGGGCGTCGGTTCCGGAGGAGACACCGACGGCGTGTTTACATCCGCAATACCCGGCGATTTCTTCTTCCAGCAACTTCACCGGAGAGCCTAGAATAAACTGCTGCTCTTCAAACACCCGGTGAACGGATGCCAGAATTTCATCCTTGATTTTTTGATACTGCCCCTTTAGGTCAAGC
Organism: Deltaproteobacteria bacterium RBG_13_49_15; assembly: GCA_001797695.1. GTDB lineage: Bacteria > Desulfobacterota > Desulfobacteria > Desulfobacterales > UBA2156 > RBG-13-49-15. Next base: position 15,760 of record MGQD01000178.1, read on the forward strand.
AGGGGAACATTCATACAGTCACCTTTCATGAGTTGTCGGATAGGGAGATTTCAATAAGATGAAGCATCTCACTTTTGGTATTTTGAATTTTCACGGATCCCTTTTTCTGAAACGTCTTCGATCCCCCTTTGTTAAGCACGATCCGTTCGTTCTTTCCCAGTGTGACCACCGCCGCCCCATCAATGACCATAAGGCTCTTCACTGAGGTGTTCTCTTGATTCAGACGGCATATTTTGCCTGGTATAATATCGAGACGCTCAAGGCGGTAGCCTATTTGTTCTTCCAGGGTTGTCCGGGTTCCCCATGGAAAAGACTCGGTCGCGTGCCGGCGGTATTCCCTGCGACCGGTTTGCTGGAGGTGTTTATAAATGGATTTGACGTCCCGGCTGTTTTCCAGATCCGAGACGAAAACCGAATCATCCGTCCCGATCACGACCATATCGGCAATGTTGTTGGTGACGACCAGCTTCCCTTCTCCCATAACAAGGCATCCCCGGGTCTCTCTGGCAAGAACGTCTCCCGTGATCACATTCCCATCCTTGTTCTTGGAGAGAAAGTCAAAAAGGGACTTCCAGGAGCCGATGTCGCTCCATCCGAAATCGGAAGGTAAAACGACGCCCTTGTCGGTTTTTTCCATGATTGCATAATCGATCGAGATGTTGGGTATCTCAGAATAGATCGCGGCGCGCTGATCCCGGGTTTCTTTCAGAAAACGGTTCATCAGGAAAAACATTTCCGGCTGATGAACCCTGAATTCTTCAATCATCACTGATCCTTTGAACGCGAACATCCCGCTATTCCAGAAAAAATGTCCTGTACGAATATAGCGTCCGGCGCTTTTACGATCCGGTTTTTCAACAAACCGTCTGATCGCCACAGCCTTTCCGGCAACCGGTCGGCCTCCTTCGATATATCCATACCCCGTCTCGGGGTAATGCGGTTCTATACCGAAGGTGACGATGTACCCCTGCCGGGCAAGCTCGATGGCAGACATGACATTTTGGTTGAATCGGCCGTGGTTTTTAATAACATGATCCGCCGGGAAAATACATATGACGGCATCCGTTTCCTTCTCCAATATGGTCAATATCGACAGGAGAATGGCGGGGGCCGTGTTCCTTCCGCAGGGTTCACATATGATTTTTTTTCTGGCCTTGATCCCCATTTGTTCAATCTGCTTTGTGGTCTCATTGAAATGAAGCTCTCCGCAGACTACGCGCAATCGATTCAAATCTACGACCGGTTCAAGGCGCGTGACGGTCTCCTGAATAAGCGAACGGTTTCCGAAGAAACGCACCAGTTGCTTGGGAAACATCTCCCTTGAAACCGGCCACAAGCGTGCTCCGACCCCTCCGGCGAGGAGGACCGCATAGGTCGGCACGATCCGTTTACGCATGATCGGGTCCTTTTTTTTATTGCCTCTTAACATGGTTATTCGATTTGGAGCTGCTCAGGACAAGCCGCATTTCGGTCTTCACCGCTTCATAACCCACATGGTCGCGGATCTCCTTCAACAACATCGGAGAAGCCGCGGTTTTAAGAGTTTCCGGAAAGGCAATTACCGTCTCTGTTTTTCCGGTGTCTTGAAGATGAAGATAGACAGGGCATTTCCCTGGGTATTTTTTTAGAATACCGTTGATCCGAATCAAAAAGGATTCATCGATTTTTGCCACATCAAGATACAAATGAATGCCGCACGCCAGTTCCTCCTCGGCCCGTTCCAGCAACATAACCTTTTCACCGATGATTTTGATGGCATTTTCATTCTTTTGAATCCTTCCCTCGGTCACTACCAGTGCATCCTGAGCCACAATGCCGGATACGGCCGAATAGACCGTGGGAAACAAGACGACCTCCACCGCACCTTGTATATCCTCGAGCATCATAAACGCCATCGACCCTCCCTTTTTGGTTGAGACGATCTTTAGATTCGAAACCATGCCTCCGATTCGAACGACTTCACCGTCATTTCGCTCCCTGAGATCGACGATCACGGCGCTGGTCAACCGGTGAAGCTGGGCTTCATATGGAGATAAGGGATGTCCGCTCAAATAAAATCCTAGCGCTTCCTTTTCAAATCCCAGCCGTTCCTGTTCATCCCATTCATCGATTTGAGGTATGGGAGGATATCCGGCCGATTCATCGCTGTTCCCCGATCCGAACAATCCCATTTGAGGGTCGAATTTCTTCTTCTGCTCCTTTTGCCCGAATTCGATCGCTTCTTCCAAAATTGCCGTTATTCTGGAGCGGAATTCACCGGTCGAGTCAAAAGCACCGCATTTGATCAGGCTTTCGATTACCCGTTTATTCACTTTTCTCAAATCCACCCGTTCACAAAAATCAAACAGGGATGTAAATCGCCGGGTCTGTCGTATTTCCAGAATCGACTCGATGGCCCCTTCACCCACGTTCTTAACAGCGATCAAGCCGAACCGTATCCGATCCCCCTCCACAATGAACTCTTTTTCGCTTTCGTTGATGTCTGGTGGAAGGATGGGGATTTTATGCAAACGACACTCGGAAATGAATTTTTCCACCCCTTCCGTTGATTCCATTTCATTCGACAGAAGCGAGGCCATGAATTCGAGCGGATAATGCGCCTTTAAATAAGCGGTCTGATAGGCGATCATGGAATAGGCGGCGCTGTGGGATTTATTGAACCCGTACCCTCCGAATTTTTCCATCAGATCGAATATCTTTTCAGCCTGTAGCGTCGGGATCCCTTTTCTTCTCGCGCCTTCCATGAATCGATTCCGCTGCTTTTGCATGATCGCCGGGATCTTCTTCCCCATGGCTTTTCGTAAATCATCCGCCTCCGACATCGTATAGTCGGCGAGAACAGCGGCGATCTTCATCACCTGTTCCTGATATACGATGACCCCGTAGGTCTCATTCAATATGGGCTCCAGCTCCGGAACAAGATACTCCACGGCTTTTTTGCCGTGTTTGCGTTGCACAAAATCCTCCGACATCCCGCCGAGTGGTCCGGGCCGGTAGAGCGCCACAAGGGCGATGACATCCTCAAAACATCCGGGCTGCAGCCGTACCAAAAGATCCTTCATCCCCGCGCTTTCAAGTTGGAATACACCGGTGGTGTTTCCGGAACAGAGAAGCTGAAATGTGAACGGATCGTCTAAGTGAAGATTTTCCAGATCCGGCGCCGTTTTCCCTTGCCGGGTGATTAAGGAGAGCGTGTCTGCGATGATGGTCAAATTTTTAAGCCCCAGAAAATCGAATTTGACCAAACCGATCTTTTCAACCGATTTCATTTCAAACTGAGTGACAACCTCTCCCTTTTTTCCCCGATAAAGCGGCATATACTCCACCAGAGGCTTGTCGGCGATCACCACTCCTGCAGCATGGGTGGAGGCATGCCGCGGAAGCCCTTCAAGGACGTGGCAGACCTTGAGTAATTCGGCATAGACCGGTTTATTTTTGGCCGCCTCTGAAAGCCGGGGTTCCATCAAAAGTGCATCGTCTAGCGTGATGTTTAATACGTCCGGGACCATCTTGGCGATCCCATCCACCTCATTCAGCGGAATCGCCAGCGCCCGGCCCACATCGCGAATCACCGCTCTGGTTTTGAGTTTTCCGAAAGTGATGATCTGGGCGACATATTCTCCTCCCCCGTATCGATCCACAACATACCTAAATACATCCTCTCTTCCCCTGATGCAGAAATCGACATCGATATCCGGCATGCTCTTTCTTGCCGGGTTCAGAAAGCGTTCAAAAATGAGACCATGGGCAATGGGATCCAGATCCGTTATGCCAAGCGAATAGGCTACCAGGCTCCCCGCCGCCGACCCTCTTCCGGGTCCGACCGGTATCCGTTTCGATTTGGCGTACCGGATGAAATCGGAGACGATCAGAAAATAGCCGCAAAAGCCCATTTCGGTAATCACGTCGATTTCGTTTTCAAGACGGTCCCGATAAACCGTTTCATCGACATCCGGCCTTTTCCCCTTGATTCGAGCAATAGTCCGTTCAAAACCGTTTCGGACATTTTCCTTGAAAAGCGCTTCCTCGCTGATTTGGCTATCGGTCATGTACTTCGGAAAATGGTAGGTTCCGGTATCGAATTCAAAATGGCAGCGTTTGGCGATCTCGAGGGAATTAGCCACGGCTTCCGGCCGATCTTTGAACGATGCCGTCATCTCCGATTTGGATTTGAAGTAAAGCTCCTCACTTTTGAATTTCAGGCGTTCGGATTCATGAATGGTTTTCCCGGTCTGGACGCAGAGAAGAACATCATGCGCCCGCGCATCCTCTTTATTCAGATAGTGGCAGTCATTTGTTGCGATCAAGGGGATGGAAAGGGTTTTGCTCATCTCTTTGATGACCCGGTTGACCTCGTTCTGTTCTTCGATCCCGTTGTTTTGAATCTCAAGGAAAAAATTCCCTTCTCCCATAATTTGCTCGTAATACCGGGCCGCCTTTTCCGCCTCTTCCACTCTCCTCTCTTGGATCAAACCCGGGATTTCACCATGAAGGCAGGAAGAAAGCGCGATGAGCCCTTCGGAGCAGGATTTAAGGAGCGGCTTGTCAATCCGGGGTTTATAGTAAAAACCCTCAAGATGAGCGATGCTGCAAAGCCGGCAGAGGTTTTTATATCCCGTCTCATTTTCTGCAAGAAGAATGATGTGCATCATCCCCTTGCTGTCCAGAGGGCTTTTATCCTTCAAACTCCGGGGAGCAAGATAGCACTCGCATCCGATGATAGGCTTGATTCCACTGGCTTTCGCCTTTTCATAAAAATCCAAAACGCCGAACATGGTGCCATGATCGGTTATGGCGACTGCGCTCATTTGGAAATCAAGGCACCGTTTCATTAGTGCATCAATCCGGATGGCGCCGTCGAGCAGGCTGTATTGGGTATGCACGTGAAGATGGACAAAGTCCTGGCTGGTTTCACTCATGGGCAATTTCGGCAATTACAATCAATCAAGCCGGTAATTTGGCGCTTCTTTTGTGATGATGACATCATGGACATGGCTTTCTTTTAATCCCGCAACGCTGATCCTTTGAAACCGCGCCTTCTCCCTTAATTCCTCAAGATTCCGGCATCCCAGGTAACCCATTCCAGCCTTCAATCCTCCGACAAGCTGGAAAATATTCGATGCAAGAGATCCTCTGTAGGGAACCCTACCGACGATCCCCTCCGGAACAAGCTTGTCCTCGTCTTCATCATCCCCCTGGTAGTATCGGTCCATGCTCCCTTTTTTCATGGCTTCCTGAGAGCCCATTCCCCGATACACTTTATAACTCCGTCCCTGGAATATGATCAGTTCTCCGGGGCTTTCCTCGGTTCCTGCAAAAAGTGCACCGATCATCACCGAATGGGCTCCGGCTCCGATCGCCTTGGTAATATCCCCTGAAAATTTAATGCCGCCGTCGGCGATCAGCGGAATGCCGCTTTTACCGGATGCGAAACGGCAGTTCATAATGGCAGTAATCTGCGGAACTCCGGCGCCGGCCACGATCCGGGTAGTACAAATGGAGCCAGGGCCGATTCCAACCTTAACTCCGTCAACGCCTGCTTCGATCAGATCTTCCGCACCTTTCGCAGTAGCCACGTTTCCGGCAATCAGCTCTATGGCACTGAAGGTGCTTTTCAAGGCGGTGATGGCATCAATGACGTTTTTTGAGTGGCCATGTGATGTGTCAATAAGTATCACATCCGCACCGGCATTTAAGAGCGCTTCAGCCCGCCGCTCCATATCGGGGCCGACGCCTATGGCGGCGCCTACCCGAAGCCTTCCCCTTCCATCCTTGCAGGCATTGGGATATTTTTTAATCTTTTCAATATCCTTAATTGTGATCATCCCCTTCAACCTTCCCTTGGAATCGACCACGAGGAGTTTTTCAATACGTCGCTCATGCAGCCGTTTTTTTGAGTCTTCCAGGGTGATCCCTTCCGGAACAGTGACCAGATTCTCCTTTGTCATGACCTCTGAAACCTTCTTATTGAGGCTGTTTTCGAATCGAAGGTCCCGGTTTGTAACGATCCCCACCAGCTTTTCATCCTTGATAACCGGAAGGCCTGAGATATGGTATTGTTCCATCAATTTTAACACCTCATGAACCGGTTGATCGGGGTTAATCGTGATCGGATCGATAATCATTCCGCTTTCGGATTTTTTAACCTTATCTACCTCGGTCACCTGAGCTTTGATGCTCATATTCCGATGGATGAACCCGATCCCCCCTTCCCTGGCCATGCTGATGGCCGACTGGGATTCCGTTACTGTATCCATCGCAGCACTGACTATGGGAATGTTAAGGGTGATGTTCCGGGTCAGGCGAGTGTTGACATTTGTCTCTTTCGGCAAGACATCCGAATAGCCGGGGATCAGGAGGACATCATCAAAAGAAAGGGCTTCCTCGGTTTGCATTATTACCATGGGCTTCCTCCAAAACAAAGATTATGAGATATGCCGCGTCGGCGATTTTTCCAGCGATGAATCTGGCCTGGTAAGGCCGAGCGCATCATTCCGATATCAATTTTTTTGTGGATGGCATAACAAAAAGGGTTTCTTTTATCAATCTTTTATTTGGTTTCCATCCATAATAAGCGACCCTTTTCCGCAATTCCTGCCCGCCTCTGGAGGGCCTGCCTATCCTTGGGCTGGTTTGTCCGTTTCACGCTGGTTTATCAGCCTCAGGCTTATTTATCAGCCTCAGGCTGATTTGTCTCCCTTCAGCCGGGAGGTATGAAACAGGCGCCGATACGAACGAACTCTTGACAGCCGCGAGGCTTGCGTCATAAATAAGTCCCGTCGATCCATGCAGGCGCCCAATGCGTTCATAACGCTCAATTTAGGTTAAACCATGATTATTGAAATCAATCCGAAAAATCCCCAGGCCCGCCACATCTCTCGAGTCGTCGGCGTTCTTAAAGAAGGGGGGATTATCGCATACCCGACCGATACCATGTACGGGATCGGGTGCAATATTTTCAATCAAAAAGCGATTCAAAAGGTTTATCAGCTCAAACAGCGGATTCAAAGCAAACCGTTTAGCTTTATCTGCTCCGATCTGAAAAACATCAGCCATTACGCAAAGGTTTCCAATTATGCCTATAAGACCATGAGGAGGCTTTTGCCCGGGCCATATACGTTTGTTCTGGAAGGCTCAAGGCTGGTCCCCAAAATCATGCTGACCCGGCGGAAAACCGCCGGAATCCGAGTTCCGGATAATGCCATTTGTCTTTCCCTGGTCAGGGAGCTTGGAAATCCGATCATCACTACCAGCGCTGCCACGTCTGATGGGATGATTTTAAACGATCCGTATCTGATCGAAGAGTTTTTCCGGTTAAGAATTCAGATCGTCATTGACGGAGGACCCGTTCCCGGCCAGCCTTCAAGCGTGATCTCGCTGATCGACGACATCCCGGACATCATCCGGAAGGGGATGGGAGACGTGACGGTCTTCGAATGATCCTGGACACGGGGGGTATCCGAACAAGAGATAAAAAAACATTCAAAAAATAAGCTTATGAGGAGAAAGTTGAATGAAGCCTAGCCGGCCTCGGTCGCCAACGGCCGGTACAGATATCCCGCGAATGGAGCCTGGGTGATGATCTGATCCATGATGGAGCGGATGGAAGATTCCATCAGATATTTGAGCAAGGACAATTTTCTTTCCTTTGCATAAATCGATTTAACTTCTCCTTCAATTCCCCCAAGCTTGCCGGCCCATGCCACAGCATCTTCAAGGTTTCCGATGCGATCCACCAGGCCCAGGGCTTTTGCCTCTTCTCCGGTGAGAATTCTGCCGTCGGCTATGGCTTCCACCCGGTGCTTGTCGATTTTCCTTCCTTTGGCCACATCTTCGACAAACTGCTGGTGGATCCGCTTCACGAAGCCCTGAAGCATCTCCCTTTCTTCCTTCGTCATTTCCCGGACCGGGGAGCCGGTGTCCTTGAATTCACCGCTCTTGATGACGATGGGGACAAGCCCGACTTTCTCAAGAAGCTTCTGGAAATTCGTAAAACCCATGATCACGCCGATGCTCCCGGTAATGGTTCCCGGGCTGGCGACAATCCCATCCGTCGCCGAGGCGATATAGTAACCGCCGGAAGCGGCAATCCCCCCCATGGAAGCAATCACTTTTTTTTTCTCTATCGTTTTTTGGATCTCCCTGTAGATTTCCTGAGAAGGTCCGACACCGCCGCCCGGAGAATTGATCCGCAGGACAATGGCTTTGATTGATTCATCTTTCCGAAATCGATTCAGCGGCTCAATGATCTCCCTGGACTCGGAAATGACGCCGGAAACTTCGACCACTCCGACTTTTTCACCGAAATCCAGGTCCGAGTCCATGCTTGAAACCACGATCAGAATGGATGTACCGAGGATGAAAGCAGCGGAAACAGAGCTAAAAACCAGTATAAAAAACAGGTACGGATGCCTTCTGGAGAACATCGTAATCCCCGTCCTGAAATTATTCGCCCTTTAGTTTTTCCTGCAGGTTGTTTCTCAGAAGCTCTCCGAGTTTGGATGTCGCCGGCCCCATGTTGTTGACATATTCGCTTAAAAGGGACTGCTCGCTTTCGATTTCGAGTCGTTTGATCGAGAGACCGATCCGCCGTTCTTCTCCATTGATATTCATTACCTTGGCGGTAATGGCGTCACCAACCTTGAACCGGCCGACGGGGCTCTTGATCTTCTCTTTGCTGATTTCGGAAACATGAACGAGCCCTTCAATCCCTTCCTCAAGTTCAACAAAAACTCCGAAATCGGTCAGGTTGGTTATCGTTCCTGTAATTTCTTTTCCGACCTCATACCGCTTTTCCACGGTCGACCATGGGTCCGGCTGGAGTTGTTTAATTCCGAGGGAGAAGCGTTCGTTTCCTTTTTCAATATCAAGGACTTTGGCTTGGACCACATCTCCTTTTTTATACAACTCGGAAGGATGCTTAATCCTCTTGGTCCACGACAAATCGGAAATATGAACCAAGCCGTCGATTCCTTCGTCAATTCCGATGAAAATACCAAAATCGGTGATATTTTTGATTTTACCTTCAATGATGGTCCCGACCGGGTATTTTTCGCAGATAACATCCCATGGGTTGGGGACAACCTGTTTCATTCCAAGAGAAATACGACGGCTCTCCGGTTTGATGTCCAGCACAATTGCTTCAACCGCTTCCCCAACCGAAACCACTTTTGATGGATGCCTGACTTTGCGGGTCCACGACATCTCCGACACATGGATCAACCCCTCGACACCCTCTTCGAGTTCCACAAATGCCCCGTAATCGGTCAAGCTCACCACTTTCCCCTTAATGCGGGACCCCACTGCAAACTTTTCAGCCGCGTTGAGCCATGGGTCCTGGCTCAATTGCTTCATCCCAAGAGAAACCCGCTCCCGCTCAAGGTCAAGATTTAAAATTTTGACCTGAATTCTGTCTCCGATGGCAAAAAGTTCCGAAGGATGCTTAACCCGCCCCCATGAGATATCGGTTATATGCAGCAGCCCGTCCACACCGCCCAGATCCACGAATACCCCATATTCGGTGATGTTCTTAACAATTCCATCCATGACTTTTCCTTCACGGATGGATGCCAGCGTGGTAGCCCGTTTGGAAACGGCTTCCTGCTCGAGGATGACCCGCCGGGAAAGGACCACGTTGCTCCGCTTCCTATTGTATTTCAATACTTTAAACTGAAACGTTTTTCCTACCATCTCATCCAGATTGTGGATAGGCCGCAAATCGGCCTGGGATCCCGGCAGAAAGGCCTGAACACCGACGTCCACCGTGAATCCGCCTCTCACTCTCCCGACGATCATCCCTTTAACGGTTCCATCGGCATCGTGAGCCTGTTTGATCTCTTCCCAAACCTTAACTTTCTCGGCTTTTTCCTTAGATAGAATGACGACTTCTTCTTCATCATCCCACCATTCCACCATCACTTCGACGGAATCCCCGATTCTGGCGTTCGGTTGCCCCTTTTCGTCCATGAATTCGTTGATGGGGATCTGTCCTTCCGATTTATATCCGATATCGACTAAGACATGATCCTTGTCCACAGATAGTATCCGTCCGGTGACGATTTCTCCTTCTTCAAATCTTCTGAAGCTTTCTTCATAAAGACCCTCCAGATCCGCCGCATCCTTTGAGGATGCCGGAATCCCTTTGGATGATCGATTTTCCATAGCGGATTCCATTTTCTCGGCATGAAGTTGTTCCGAGTTGGCGACGTCAGATGATGGACCGGAACCGGAAGTTACGGTCTGTTGGATAGGTTTTGCGATTGGTTCAGTGTTACGAGTTTCCATGAAACGGTATTCCCCCTTGCCCTATTTTAAAACGATGGATGCGCTAGTTAAAGCACATGTATCTTTTATTTGTTAACAGGCTTATTTTCAAAAAACAATCATTATTTTATGAAAACGCATTAAAAAGGAGGGGAGTTTTTCGATTTACCTGATGCAGGCGATCATTGTATCGACGACCTCATCGAGTGTAAGTCCGCTCGAATCGATTCGGACCGCATCTTTCGCCGGTTTCAGCGGAGAAAGGGCTCTGGTCCGATCCTGTTCATCCCTCTTTTTCAAATCGGTTTCCACTTCCTGAAGGTTCCGGGTTGAATGTTTCCTCAGTTCATCATATCGCCGTTTCGCTCTGATGTTGAGGGATGCATCAAGGTAAAATTTGACGTCGGCATCCGGGAAGACAACGGTCCCCATGTCCCGTCCTTCAAAAACAGCTCTTTTATGTTGCGCCAGCCTTCGCTGCAGCGTTAGAAGATAACTTCTGACCGAAGGTTGGGCCGAAACCGTCGATGCATCCATGGCAATTTCAGAAGAGCGGATTGAGTCAGTGATGTCATTTCCACCGGACATGAGGCGTAAACCGGACTCGCCGATCGAAAAAGACAGGTCTAGGCCGGCACAGAGGCGTTTCAGCCCTTCGTCGTCGTTTGGCCTGATCCCAGCCCTTTTCGATTCATAGGCAACACCCCGGTAGAGCGCTCCGGTATCGATATAGTTGCACTCCAGCCGTTTTGCCAGAGCACGCCCGGCCGTCGATTTTCCGGCGCCGGACGGGCCGTCAATGGTAATAAGAAGCGCTTCCGTGACGCCATCCTCTCTTTTCACGTAAGGATCACCGGAGGTTCTTAAGTGCTTCGATGAACCGGATATTCTGGTCATGCACTCCGACACTCACCCGGATATAGTTCGGATAACCGTATGACGTCATGGATCTCACAATGATCCCTTTTTTAAGCATTTCCGCAAACATCTCGTCCGCGTTACCCTCCACGTCCAACAGCAGGTAATTGGCCTGTGTCGGAAAATAGCGAACCCCTAGCGTGGTTAACGATTTATATAAAAAATCGATTTCGGAATGCACCAGCTCAACGGTTTTTTCAACAAAGGAAAAGTCATCAAGGGCGGCTGCAGCAGCGACCTGAGCCAGGGAGTTCGCATTGAACGGCTGCCGGATCCTATTCAAAAGTTCGGCAATTTCAGGATCCATGATCCCGAACCCGATCCGGAGCCCGGCAAGTCCGTAGGCTTTGGAAAAGGTCCTGAGCGTCACCACCGGCTTCCCCGAATCCTGATAAAGGAGGCTGTTCAGACATCGGCGATCCCTCACGAACTCGATGTATGCCTCATCTACGACGATTACTATCCCGTCTGGTACGGTGTTTAAAAAAGAGTCGAAATCGGTTTTGGAGATGATGGTTCCGGCCGGGTTGTGCGGATTGTTTAGAAAGATGATGCGGGTCTTCGGGGTGATCCGGAGAGCCATCCCTTTTAAATCCGTTTCATAACCGACCAGAGGCACCTCTCTTGGAAGAGCGCCGACGGAGCGGATCATGATCTCATACATCAGAAAGGAGGGTCTGGGAAGAATCGCTTCATCTCCGAATCTCAAAAACGCTTTGGCAAGCATTCCGATGATTTCATCCGAACCGTTCCCAAGGACGATGTTTCCAGGCGCCACTTTTAACGCTGCGGCAAGTTTTTCAACCAGCGTCTTTCCGCTCCCGTCCGGATATCGGTTCAGATCCGGAAGCGCCTTAATGATGGCTTCAATGGCCTTGGGCGACGGCCCCAGAGGGTTTTCGTTGGATGCCAGCTTGGCGGCCCCGATGATCCCATATTCGCGTTCCACCTCTTCGATGGGTTTCCCCGGAGCGTAGGGTTGAATGGAACGGATATACTCCGGAACAGGCAATTCTAATTTCTTGCGATATTGATTTCCCTGTTTCATCCTGTTTTCCGCCCCCAATTTCCCCCGGCCGGCCGTCCCATTCATGCCTGAGCGGCCTTCTTTCCTTCTTGCAAAGCGGCGAGGTTTAGCGAAATAAACTCTTTTTTCTTTTTAAACTCATTCCGCACCGCATTTTCTAAAATATCAAATTCGATGATCTTGCTCCTTGCGACAAAGGCGCCCAGCGCCACAATATTGGCCGCCCTGACGCTGCCAAGCGTCTTGGCAATATCCGTCACCTGAATTTGGACTTCGTCCACATCCTTCCGGCCGGACGAGATCGGTATCAGTGAGGTGTTAATGAGAATAACGCCTCCTGGCTTGATCACGCCGGCAAATTTTTCCAGTGATGGTCTGTTCATGGCAACCAGGTGCATCGGATTCCGGATAATGGGGGATCCGATCGGCCGGTCGCTGATGACGACCGTGCAATAGGCTGTTCCCCCGCGCATCTCCGGCCCATATGACGGAACCCAAGCCACCTCCATCCCCTTATCCATTGCTGCCTCTGCCAGGATCTTCCCGCTTAACAGAATCCCCTGTCCTCCAAAGCCGGCAAACATCACTTCGCTTTGCATCAGTCCTCCTTGTCCTTGATCGGATCGGGAGATTTTTTATCCCCCAACTGATAATAAGGGTGCATGACGTCTTCCGCCCATTGTACCGCTTCAACAGGCGTCATCCCCCAGTTGGTGGGACAAGTGCTCACCACTTCCACCAGGCTGAAACACCGCTTTTCGATCTGGTACTGGAAGGCTCTCTTGATCGCCTTTTTAGCGCGAACCACATATTTCGGCTTAATGACCGATTGTCTCGAAATGAACGCCGGAGTTTCAAGAGCGGAAATCAGTTCGGCAACCTTAATTGGCATTCCGACTTCTTCCACGTTCCTTCCAAAAGGGCTGGTGGTGGTCCGCTGGTTGGGCATGGTCGTTGGCGCCATCTGCCCTCCGGTCATGCCGTAGACGGCGTTATTCACGAAAACCGTCGTAAATTTTTCACCGCGATTGGCGGCATGGATGATTTCACTCATCCCGATGCTGGCCAGGTCGCCGTCTCCCTGATAGGTGAAAACGATTAAATCCGGCCTGACCCGCTTAATCCCTGTGGCCATGGCCGGCGCCCGCCCGTGAGCCGCCTCCTGAAAATCAAACGTAAAGTAATTATACGCCAAAACCGCGCATCCCACCGGTGCGATACCGACGGTCCGCCCTCGCACTCCGAGTTCGTCGATGACTTCCGCAACCAGTCGGTGGATTACGCCGTGGGTGCACCCCGGGCAATAATGGGTCGCCTGATCCGAAAGGGATACCGGCTTACAAAATATTTTCCCCATGTTTTAAACTCCTTAAATAATGAAGGCAAACGCCTCGATTTTACTTCACCAGCGCTTTTATAGCATCTATGACTTCCTCGGGTGTCGGGACCTCCCCTCCGCATTTCCCGAACCAGTGAACCTGCCGCTTTCCTCTCACGCTCCGTTCCACATCTTCCACCATCTGCCCCATGCTCATTTCGATGCTGATTACCTGTTCGCAGCTTTCCTTTTCCGAAGCAACCAGTACCGCCTGTTCCGGAAACGGGAAGACCGTCTTGGGCCGGACCATGGCGACATCCAGACGTTGAGACCTGAGTTCGTCGATGGCCGTCCGGCAGACCCGGCTCATGGTGCCGTAGCTGACGATCAGTACGCGGTAATCCGATTCGGTATGATAAGTCTCATATCTGATTTCTTCCCGCTTCATCCGATCATACTTGGCTTTTAATTTCAAATTGTGGGAATTCAGCAACTCCGGATCAAGATAGAGCGATTTCACCAGGTTCCGGCGATCGCTCTTTCGGGTATCCATTCCATTGGTAGCCCAGTCGTCCTTGTTGGACGGTTCGGTTTTAAGGTGATCCGGAAATTCGACCGGTTCCATCATCTGGCCGATCAGTCCGTCTCCAAGAATCATGACCGGATTCCGGTACTTTTCCGCCAGCGGGAATGCGGTCATCACCATCTCCACGGCCTCCTGAACCGATGCGGGAGCCAACACCAGCATGCGATAATCGCCGTGACCGGCGCCTTTGGTCGCCTGAAGATAATCGGCCTGAGACGGCAGGATCCCCCCTAGCCCCGGACCTCCCCGCATGATATTAACAAAGACCGCCGGACATTCGCCGCCTGCAATATAACTCATCCCTTCGGCCATCAGGCTGATTCCGGGGCTTGAAGACGTGGTGAAGGCCCGTTCACCGCAACCCGAAGCTCCGAAAATCATGTAAGAGACAGCTACTTCGCTTTCACCTTGAAGAAAAACACCTCCGGCTTCAGGCATTCGGCGGGCCAGATACTCCGCCACCTCCGACTGAGGCGTGATCGGGTAGGCGAAATAATTCAAGCAACCGGCTCGAATGGCCGCTTCTCCGATAGCCTCATTCCCTTTCATTAATATCTTACCCATTTTCTTCCTTTCTGCTGTTGTTTCCGGCTAAGCCGCTTTATTGGCGATTTTATCGATAGTGATCGCCACATCAGGGCACATGATGCAACAGGTCGTGCAAAAAACACAATCCTCAGGCCGCGCCTGAAATGCCGGAAAGTACCCCTTTGTATTGACCTGAGGGGAAATCTCCAAAACGTTTTTTGGGCAAACTGTGATGCACAGGCCGCAACCCTTGCATCGATTCACGTCAATCGTGTGTTTGAATCCCATTGAACACAGAACCCCTTTCTTTTTGATCTATCGTCTTTTGTCCTTTGATTCCGGTATATCTCATGCCATTCTCACTGAAGCTTCGCTGCCCGATCCCAGGGCGGCGCCATCTGCCTTTCAATCATAAGCACCGGGCACGAGAACCGATGCAAATCGCTATGACCGGCCAGTTCCCTGGAAATCGTGATGAATTCAACGGGAAGGTTTGTTTTTTCAGAGAGCATGGCGACAAACTCGTATCCCCGTTCGATATCCTCTATCCGGGTTTCTTCAATGAGATTGGCGTTTCCAATGACTCCGGTGATAGACAACCTGGATGCATTTTCGATCCCTGCCCGGATTTTCAGGCATCCCTCGATGGTTTCTGTAAACGGCCTAAACGGGTTGATTACCTGGAGTATATGAAGCGGTTTTGCGGTGGCCGAGAGCGCCCGGAAAGCGTCCGACAGGGCGGCCAGAGCAGTGGCCCCGGCCGGATCACCCCCCGCATCGAGGATCGATATCTGGGTTGGGTTTCGGATTAAACCGGCGACAGCCGGCGTCAGGATCGGAAGATCCGCCTGCAGGTACTGTTCCGGCGGAATGACGACCCTGATACCCAGTTCCGAAAGCGCCCTCCTCGCCTCCCTGGCCCGGAAGTAAGGGTTCACCAGATCCAAATCCGCAATCGCTACATCCATTCCGGCCTTTTTCCGATTGACGGCCAGATTGACGGCGACCTCGGTTTTCCCGCTCCCGTAACTGCCGACAATGACTACCATCCCTTCCAAACGGATTGGAAATCCGGACCGGATCGCATCGTCGATTGAATTGTCCATAACACAGGTTCCAAGCAGATGGTTGGATCAACAATGCCTTAAAAGTTTAAACATTTAAGTCTATTTTTTGGAAATAATATTGTCAAGATCTTTCATGGCATTTTAATGCGCTTAATCAAAGAGCTTTATATTTTCCGCTTTCCGCCCCGTGTTGTATGTGATACTTTCTCCGTAACTCTTTCATCAATTGAACGACAAGGAGATAACCGCCCGATGAATCGTGTCGA
>MGQD01000179.1:0-8411 GCA_001797695.1 Deltaproteobacteria bacterium RBG_13_49_15
GGTTTGATCCCTGTATTGTGCAAGTAATCCGCAACGCTGGTACCCCAGTACCGGGAAAGCTCGTTAAGCGGAATATAGGGTTTCAGGATCCCGAAAGCATAAAGGACGAATGTAATAAGCAAAATCGTCAGGCCGAGCAGCATCCCCTTTTCGAGAATCTTGGCATACACCATCTGTTCTATGGAGGCTTCGAGTTGCGTTTTGGATTGTTCTGCCATCTTTTTCTCCTTTATTTTTCAACACCGCGAAATTACATAAAGCTGATTCCGAGTCCTTTGGTCAGCGCCTTAATTCCCGCAAATGCCAGAATCCCGATGACCATCCAACGAATGAAAGTCGGCTTTGCAATTTTCAAAAGGCGGACCCCGACAAAAGAGCCCAGCATGATCCCCACCAGCGACGGAACGACCATCAGCGGCAGGACACACCCCTGGTTCATGTAGATCCATGCGGCCGATGTATCGGTGATGGAAAGCAAGAACTTGCTGGTGGCCACGCTGATCTTGAGGGGTGCGCCCATCAAGAGATTCAAGACCGGGACATTGGCCCATCCGGCCCCAAGTCCGAACATGCCGGCCATAATTCCAACGGCGATAAACAACGTCAATCCCAGCACGGTGTGATGAATTTTCCAGTCAATTATCTTCCCCGAGCTTGCCTCATGGTAAACGCCATAAATACCCAAGACTGACGAGAGTCTATCCGCAGCGGGAACATCCGGAACATCCGACTTCTTAGACGTGATCATCAAGACGCAAATGCCCAATATGGTGGCGCCGAGACTGATCTGAACAATATGGGTCGGAAGCGCCAAGCCGATCATGGCGCCGATAATAGCGAAGGTAGAAGCGATAAGCGCCACCGGAATAGCCAACCGCAAACTCGCCAGGTTTGCCTTGAGAAGGCCGGGACCCGCTGCCAAGGCTCCTGCAAGGGCGACCAGGAGACCCGTACCCCGAACAAAATCCAGATGAAACGGAAAAAAGCCGCTGATGATGGGAACGAACAACACGCCGCCGCCGACTCCTCCTAACACGGCAAGGACGCCCATGACGATCGTCACGACAAAAAGTATCAGAGCCCAAACCCACCAGGCATAGCTACTTGCGGCAACAGAAGGCGCGGTTTCCGATGCGAAAAGAACCGCCGGAGATATCCAAAAAAGAATGAAAGCAAAAAAAAGCCAAAACAATTGCTTCGCTTTAAAAGACGGACCCATTTATCCCTCCCTTTTCTATGTTGATAATATCCCGAGTCACACGAATTTCGAGCCAATCCCAAAATGCGAATCCCGGCACTTCCTTGGCAAAATCAAGGAAGCCGCTGAAAAAGAAGGGATTATTTTTTATCGCCCTTTTTTCCCTCGGCGATTTTTCGCGCTTCGTCAAACTCTCCGGCTTCGGCAAACGTTGCCGCCATCATGTTCTTTTGGAGATTCTCCTTCAACGCATAGGCTTTTTTAATCGTCTCGACTAGTTTTTCAATACCGACGGGTTTTTGCAGATAATCGAAGGCGCCCAATGCCCGGGCCTTCTTCTCCAATTCGGAGGTGCCGTGGGCCGTAAGCATGACAACCTGAACCCCCGGATAGGCCTTTTTCACTTCCTCGAGTACTCTGAGTCCGTCAATGCCGGGCATTTTAAAGTCGAGAATCATGACATCCGGCAAGTTCTTCTTCAGTTTGGCCAGCGCCTCTTCCCCGTTGAAAGCGACATCCGAGCCGAGTTCGCGCATTTTAATGCGTTCGGCAAGAGATTGAACGAAATCCTCCTCGTCATCTACCAGAAGCACTTTGATGTCTTTCATCATAATCACATTCTCCTTCCTATGGTTTTTTATTCAATCCTTCCGGCGCTCTCTATCAGAGGCGCGGCGGACATCTTCCAATGCGCGTCGGATTCTTTCTTCGTGTTCCCATTTGCGGTGATGGGCCTCATCGATCTTTTGGATCATGGTTTGATCGTCGCATGGTTTGGTCAAATATTCGAAAGCCCCCCGCTGCATGCCGTCTATTGCCATTCCGCGGGTCGCCTTTCCCGACAGCATGATGACCTCCACGATTGGTTTGAGAGCTTTAATTTGTTTCAACGCTGCAATGCCGTCCATCTGCGGCATCATTAAGTCCAAAATGATTACGTCAAAATTTCCGTCTTTTATCTTTTGAAGTGCTTCTGCACCCCCATAGCAGTAATCGACGGTATATCCTTTCAGCGCCAGACGTTCCGATAATATTTCGGCAAACTCTCTTTCGTCGTCCACCACCAGTATTTTCGCCTTCATCTTTTAATGCTCCTATTTTATAATGCAAATAACGTGGAACCACAGAGGTTCTACTGGTTTCTTCAACATCGTAATCGGGCGCCCTCTCCCGGATACATGGAATGTAAAGATGTGGGCAAATACGTTATGACGCGTTTTTGGTCGGCGGTGTATCTACTCGGCATTCCATCAGGCTTTTCATGTTATCGATCAGGTCATCGATGTCAATCGGTTTGATCAGATAAACAGATTCGCCGCATTGTTTGACAACATCCCGGAACAGTTCCTCTGAGCCATGCCCGGTCAAAAAAAGGATCTGAGTCTTCGGTTGTCTGTCGCGAATTCGACGCATGAGCTCCAGGCCATCCACCTGGGGCATTTTAAGATCCAGCACAGCGATATCAAACGTCGACGTTTCAACCAATTTGAGCGCATCCTTAGCCGAACCTGCCCATTCCGCCTCAATTCCGCGAAGACAGAGCCGCTCCGCCAGCGTCGATGCCAGTTCTTCTTCGTCATCCACAATCAACACTCTCATCGCGATCTCTCCCTAGTTCTGGTCGGATTTCAGTTCAACAGGCAGGCGGATGCTGAATATCGAACCTTTTTCTTCTTCACTCTCGACAGAGATGGTCCCACCGAGCTCCTGAATCAGATTGTAGGTAATGGCCAACCCCAGGCCGGTACCGCCTCGCCCTTTTTTCGTTGAGAAAAACGGCTCGAAGATATGTTTAAGATCTTCTTTTTTTATGCCGACGCCGTCATCGGTGATACTGACATTCACACCATCTTTATGGATGCCGGAAATCTCGACGACCAAGTGTCCCTCTTTTTCAATGGCATCAAGGGCATTGTTGATAATATTGAGAAATATCTGCTGCAATTTACCCTTGTCGCTTTGAATCACGGCAGGAGAGTCCGGCGCTTTAATTTCAATCTTGATGGCATTGATCTCGGCTTCTTTTTCAATAAAACTCAATACTTCCTTTATCATTAATTTGACATCGACACTTTCCTTGCCGCTTTCCGTATTTCGCGCAAAAGCCAGCAACAGACGGGTGATTTTCGAGGCGCGCTTTACCGCAGCGAGAATGACATCCACCATGCCCTGCAATTTCGGATCCCCTGCATATTGCTTTTTGATCTCAAAGAGATCTTTGATCAGCCCAGCTTTTTCATTGATGATGGCCAGAGGGTTGTTGATTTCATGGGAAATGCCGGCGGCCATGCGGCCGATGGAAGCCATCTTGTTGGCATATTCGACTTGCTGGATATAGGCCAAACGCCTTTCATCGGCTAGCTGGATGCGATTCACCATATAGGTCACAATTCCCAATATGACCCCGCTGATCAGAATGATGCTGCCGGCCAGGAACATGAAGAGTTCGGTCTTGGTTTTACGAAACGGAGCCATCAATGCGCTTTTCGACTTAACAATCATCAAAATGAAAGGCGTTTCCTCGATGAACCGATATCCGATCAAGTTGCGGGCGCCATCCTTTTCGCTAAGCTCAATAACCTGTGTACTAGGTTGATACTCGGGTGTTGAAAATGGGACCTGGCTCAGAATTTTTCCATAATAAATGGAATTGGTCTGGAGAACGCCCTTGCGGTTGATGACAAAAGCATCCCCGCGGCCGGTCAGCTCCAGTTTATCGAGAAGATTTTTAAAAATATCCAACCTCAACGATGCCCTGAGAATCAGGAAATTGTTGTTATCGAGATTTTTTTTAACGGCAATGACAAAGTGGGGTTCTTTTCGATATCCCAAGAAGACGTCGCTGATATAAACACACTTCTTCTTGCATTCTTGGAACCAGGACTGGTTCCCGTATTCCTTCCCCAGCAAATCATAAGGGCCGACGTATCGGATTTGTGTTCCGGACGAGTCGATGATCCCCAAGTCAACAAACCCGCCTCCGAAACTCTCTTCTAGATACCTGAGGACAAATGCCAGTCTGACAGTATTCAAAAGGGCGTCCTGTGGATTGTCCCGGGAAATAAAATCTAGCGCGGCTCGTCTTTCCGTAAGAAAGAAAGAAATGGAACGATAGGTATTTGAAACGACACGAGCAGTCTTTAAATAGTTTTCGGATTCAAACGCCTTTTCAGTAGTTCTATAATTGATCATGGTAATGACGATCAACGGGATAAGGGAAACGGAAAGGGACATGAGGACCGAAACCAGCCATAATCGCTTGGGGTTGAACAACCGAATGGCTCCCGGCACTCTCGAGGCCCGTAGAACTGAAAAGGGGATAAAAAACGATTTTAGCAACTGGAATGATGACATCCCTATTTTGCGCCCGTCATCGATGATTCATCTCTTTTCCGGTTCATTACATGCAACAGCCCGTCGAATCGAGCGAGCGGTTTGCAAAATCAAGTTCTTGTTGCTTGCGGAATGATCCATTATGGCTTTAAACTGCATTTTTAACTGATCTATCAGCTAGTTTATCAACTTCCCATTTCATGTGTCAATAGTCCATAGAAACCCAAATCCTGGCATTGATTTCTAACGTTTTTTCCAATAGAATCTCTTTGACTTTATCTTCTGATACCTGAAAAACCCTAGCTCTTCTCACCTGGGGTTTTTGGCGAAAACCGAACCGGCCTTCCTTTAAAAAGTCGGTTTTCGCTTTCGATGTTTTTCAGTTCCTTTATAATATGTAATTTTTTTCATACCCACTATTAACTTTTTTTCACAATTGTCCCTTTTGAGTGTTATTCTTTGTGCCGTATCATCAAGCATAATAAAAAACAATAGTATTTTCAGAGTGTTATGAATCAATAAAACT
Organism: Deltaproteobacteria bacterium RBG_13_49_15; assembly: GCA_001797695.1. Taxonomy (GTDB): domain Bacteria; phylum Desulfobacterota; class Desulfobacteria; order Desulfobacterales; family UBA2156; genus RBG-13-49-15. Next base: position 5,058 of record MGQD01000179.1, read on the forward strand.
GCAATAAAAAAATATTGCCATGGCACATGATTTGCACTAAGAAATAAACTGTCTTATTCCTAAACATGAGAAGGAAATGCGTTCGCAAAATCGATTCACTTTAGCGGGAGGTATTATATGGATGCCCCTCTAGAAAATCAGAACAACGTTATCGCGGACGATGAATACATTAAGAAGCAGCTCAAAGAAATTGATCTGAAAATTTTCGAAATCGAGCAATCCGTAAACAGGCTGCTCGATGAGGAGTCGACAATTTTATCTCAGCGTTCCAGAAGGCATACCGGCGGAATCAAGGATATTATTGATGGAACCCGGGGGGACCAGAAACGCTTGCAGGAACTTCGAGACACCCTTGAAATCGAAAGCGCCCCGCTCCCAGAGCTCAGAGCAAAAAGGAATGAATACGTCAAACAATACAATCAACTGAGGCGCCATAAGGTAAAAGAAAAATTGAAAATGATTTCAAACCGGATCGAAGAAACTCAGGAAAACCTTACGTCGTTAAGAAATTCCATTGAAGAAGTCGAAGAGATGGTCGAAGAGCGCGATTTGACAGATCGCATCTATGAACCATCTGCGATCCATACTCACCAGGCAAGATCCCAATAACAAACAGTTGATCAGTTTACCGACACCCACACCGAACCGAGATTAAGAGCTCTATCGGCTCGCTCGGCATATGTTGAAGCTTCTTCTTTTGTATTAAATCCCGTAGCATAGAGTCGGTGCCAAATTTCATCCTTAACTTGCACCCGCTTGATTTGAACAGGAAATCCATTTAAAGAAAATTCTGCTGCTTTTCGTTTGGCATACCCTTCTTTCCGGAAGGATGCGAAATTCACCGACCAGACTTTTGGCATATCCGCAGCCGGCTTGCTTATTTTTGTTGATTTGCTTTTTACAGGCGCCTCAAGCGTCATGAACCGTTTTAGGATTTCCTCCTGCTGGTGCTGCAATTCATCCAGGCGGGCTTTCATCGCGGCGATCTGCTCTCCGCTTCCGTTTGCCGGTTCCACAGCCTGTGTGAGTGCGGAAGGTTCCTGGTCTTGCTTTAGGGTAATCATCTCATTGCCCAGCACGCTGATCGTATGGTGCAGCTTCTTGACATCCGACTGCAACTTAAGGCTGATTGCTCCGATAACACCGGTGACAATCAGCGCCAAAACAGCTAAACCCAGCGCTGAATAGGCAATGCGCCGGGTTTTGTTAATGTCCTCATTTAGATTTCGACAGAGCTCTTTTTGCTTAGCGACGAGTTTGGCGAGTTTTTCAGAGGGAGACTGGAGCTGGCTCTGCAAATCCGACAATTGATGTTGAACCTGATCGAGGCTTTCATCCACTTCATTAAGCAAACCCCCGTTTAATTCATCCTCGATTTTACCAAATCCATTGCCATTTTTTCTTTTATCTGACCCGGTCATTTCCTTTTCTCAATATCTAAAGAATAGAAACATTTCAGCCTTCATACCGTAGAGAAAATGGGGTGTCAAATGGTTAAACCCTATAAACCCGATATCCAAAAAAAGACTATTTAGAAAAAGGGATCTCTTAATTTCAAACAACTCATTGCTGTTTGTGCCGTCTTCTTCAATTCCCCAAACCTTTCGCTGTTCTTTTTAATGCTTAAAAACGGCAAGGGGTTTAAAATCACAAATCAAGATCTGACCGGTCTGCTTCCCGCAAGCCCAGCCTTTTAATAAGCCCAAGGCTCATTAAGACGGGGACAAGGGAAGCTATCTAAAATAGACATTTTCCTTGCCGGGAAGCCCCGCTCTTCAGAGCGGGCAGCTTCACTCCCTAAGGGAAGATTTCGTCGCGCTCGTGCCACTTCCCCTTGGCCGTCTCCTTAGCGGTCCGGTATTTGGCAATCTCGCCGGCCAAAGCCCGTTCAACGGCTTCGGTTATGATCTCGGCTGTTTCGATACGGGAAAGATAGACATAATCGGCGCCGAGTTCGTACAACTGGCGGCTTTCCTCCAGTCCAATGGCGTTGGCGATGATGACGGCCTTTGGATTGATGCGGCGGACCTCCCCCACGATTTTTAGATTCGTTGTCCCCTTGAGGATATCGTCCTGAATGGTGCAGACGATCACTCTAGCTTTGTCCACCCCGGCATGATGCAATGTTTCGGCATTCGACAGGTCTCCGTATCGTACCGTCGGCCCATAAGCGGCTATCTGTTGATGGATGCCGACATTGAAATCCACCACGAGGATGCTCTTTAAAAGGTCGGGATGTTTCGCTTTCAGGTCATAGAGAAGGGAGGAGGCGATCCGGTGAAAGCCAAGCATGGCAACGCTGTAAGATTCTTCCTCGCCGGCGCCCACTTCTGCCGGAGTCTTAAATCCGAGCCGGCCCAGGAGAGGGGCCAGCTTGTCATGAATGGCATCCGCCTGTTTATAAAGCATCGGAGTCAATAGTGCGGTAATCACAAAGGCAAAGATGATGATGCTGTTGAGGGCATTGTCGATGTGGCCAAGCTGCAGACCGGCATAGGCGATGACAAGGGTGAACTCCGAAACCTGAGCCAGGCGTGTTGATGTTACCATGGCGTTTCGGCGGTCAAGCCCGGTCCAATAGAGCAAGGGGAAAAAAATCACATACCGGGCAAGGATGGTTACTCCGCTGAACAGGACGGCCATCACCAGAACACCAAATCCATCAGGCACTGGGATACCCATTCCGAGACCGACGAAAAAGAGGGTGACAAAAAAATCCTTGACTATTCCCACTTTTCCCAGCACGTCGGTGCTGTAAGGAAGGTTGGCGATGCTGGTGCCGGCAATAAGGGCCCCCATGCTTGAGCCCACTGCCAAATGCCAGTTGAAACCGAATGCGGTTTCGGTGAAAACGTCCATATTGACACCGATGAATACGACAGCGAAGCACCATGCGATGGCAGCCACCAGGATCAGTTCAGGCATTTTCGCGATCCATTTGAATCCGATCGGAAGGATATACTTGGCGACGAAAACAGCGCCGACGGCAAGAAGCGCAATCCCAATAAAAGAGACGAGGATTGGGATGATCTCCGGTTTTTCAAAGTTGGGTTGCACTGCGATGATGATGATCGCCCAAATGTCCTGAAAGATCAGGATACCCAACGATATCCGTCCCACCATGGTATCCATCTGAAATGTTTCCTGAAAGAGCTTGACCACGAGCAGGGTCGAGGAGGCGGCAAGTAAAAATCCGATGTAGAGCGGGATGTATCCGGACCCTTCTCCGCTTCCGGACAGGAGGGTTCCTCCGATGCCGGCCCAGATCAACAGCTTGGTAACAGCAATTCCGAATACGATGCACAGCGGAAACTGAAGGAGCCCGGAGAGGATCAGGGTCTTGCCGCTGGCAAG
>MGQD01000179.1:8509-9624 GCA_001797695.1 Deltaproteobacteria bacterium RBG_13_49_15
CCACCAGGCCGGAAACGGTTTTTCGCATCCTGATCCCTCCTTAAAAACAAAATGTACTGTGTAGGGCCTTTAAAAATCACGAATCGAACGCCGATGACCGAGCAATGTCTGCCGGCATCGACAAATATTATAAAAATAATTGGCGCAAAATATCAATACGCTAATGGTTTGTCAACGCGCCGGACGGCTTAAGCGATGTTTTGAATTTGACACGGTCATAAAAGAACTCTATACATTTTCCTGCTTAAAAATCGTTTGAATGCCGGGGTCAATATGATGGATAGCGACGGTGTATGGGAAAAAATCGCCTGATTGCCATTTGGATTTTTCTCGTTTTGGTTTTTCTTGCGGGTATCGCCGGATACATGATCATCGAGGGGTGGACCTTTTTCGATGCAGTTTATATGGTGATCATCACCCTGGCATCCGTGGGTTTCAGCGAGACCCACCCCTTATCCTTAAGTGGCCGGATATTTACCATCTTTCTTATCATTTTTGGAATGGGAACCCTGCTTTCAGGGATTACCAGCCTTACGGCCTTCCTGGTGGAAGGAAAGCTGAGCGAGCTATTTAAGAGGAAAAAAATGAACAAACAGGTTCACTCACTCAATCACCACTACATTGTTTGCGGAGCCGGAAATATCGGCCGCAATATTATTGACGAGCTCGATAAGACAGAACGATCTTTTGTGGTCATCGATTTGAATCCGGCAATCTGTAAGACTCTCGAAGAAAAAGGGATCCTCCACGTTATGGGAGATGCCACGGACACCGATGTGCTGAAAAGCGCCAACATCGAAAACGCCAAAGGACTCTTTTGCGCCCTGGGAGGCGACGCCGATAACTTGCTTCTCATAATGACCGCAAGAGGGATCAATCCGGAGATCCGCATCATTAGCCGCGCGGAAAAGCGGGAGTCCACTGAGAAGATGCTGCGAGCCGGCGCCAATGGGGTGGTATTGCCGCAATTCATCGGCGGGATGCGGATGGCATCAGAGATGGTGCGGCCGGCGGCGGTCACCTTTTTGGATAAGATGCTAAAGGGAAAGGAAGGGGCCGTAAGGGTCGAGGATGTGACCATCGCCCCCAACAGCGAACTGATCGGCCGAAAGATA
>MGQD01000179.1:9655-9832 GCA_001797695.1 Deltaproteobacteria bacterium RBG_13_49_15
TTTTGCTGGTGGCCCTCGGGAAAGGAGATCGTTATATTATCAATCCATCCCAGGATGAAACGCTGGAAAACGGCAACATCATGGTATTCATCGGGCAGGAAAAAGAGCTGCAGAACATCCGAAGGCTTTCCGGGCAGTCATGGTAAAAAGATTTCTTTATAAAACCGCTTCATATAT
>MGQD01000179.1:10155-23756 GCA_001797695.1 Deltaproteobacteria bacterium RBG_13_49_15
AAAATGACCAGGGAATTTAATGTTCCGACCATTGTCAGCTTAAACCCGATTATGGTTGACGGCACAGGAATGTGCGGAGGATGCCGGGTCACCGTCGGCGGCAAAACCCAATTTGCCTGCGTGGACGGACCCGAATTCGACGGGCATCGGGTTGATTATGATGAACTGATGCTTCGTCTCCAGGCTTATTGCGAAGAAGAAAAAGAGTGCCACGAGGATTTCTGCAATCTACGTAACGCATAGCGGTGATAAGACCTGAATCGGTTTTAAAATATCAGAACTTTCTTGGAGGAAGAAATATGGAAAAAGCGGACCAGAAAGAAAAAAGGGGGAAAATCCCCAGACAGAAAATGTCCGAACAGGAACCGGCGGTGAGGGCCAGAAACTTTCAGGAAGTTCCCCTTGGTTATACTCCGGAACTGGCCATGAAAGAAGCGGAACGATGCCTGCAATGCAAAAAGCCGTCCTGCGTTGAAGGTTGCCCTGTTGGAATAGATATTCCCGGATTCATCAAACTGATCCGGGAAGGAGAATTCACCCAATCGATTCGCCACATCTGGAAGAAGAACAGCCTTCCTGCCGTTTGCGGCAGGGTTTGCCCACAGGAGATCCAGTGTGAAGGGGTGTGTATTGTCGGGAAAAAGGATGATCCGGTAGCCATCGGGAATCTGGAGCGGTTTGCCGCTGATTACGAACGCGCCCACGGGACCGGAGTCTTACCTCCGAAAGCCGCTCCCACCGGCAAAAAGGTTGCGGTTGTGGGCTCCGGACCGTCGGGTTTGACTGTGGCCGGCGACCTGATCGTCAAAGGGCATGAAGTGACGATACTCGAAGCATTTCACAAGCCGGGCGGAGTTCTGGTTTACGGGATTCCGGAGTTCAGACTCCCGAAGGAGATTGTCGCTCAGGAGGTCAATTTTATAGAGCGGCTTGGCGCCAAATTGGAATGCAATGCTGTGGTCGGGCGCACGGTTTCACTTGATGAGCTTTTTGAGCAGGGTTATGATGCCATCTTCGTCGGCGTCGGCGCCGGTCTGCCAAAATTTCTCAATATCCCCGGAGAAAACCTGGTGGGGATCTTGTCGGCCAACGAATATTTGACCCGGGCCAATCTGATGAAGGCGTATCTTTTCCCCAAAGTGGATACCCCCATCCCCAAAGGAAAGAACGTCGTGGTTCTGGGCGGCGGAAACGTGGCCATGGATTCGGCGCGAACCGCCATGCGGTTGGGCGCCGACAGCGTGAAAATCGCATATCGGCGATCCAAATCCGAACTTCCTGCAAGAGCGGCGGAAGTTCACCATGCCGAAGAAGAAGGGATCGAATTTCACTTTTTAACAAATCCGACCCGCTATCTGGGGAACGATAAGGGGCGCCTGATCGGAATGGAGTGCCTTAAAATGGAACTGGGCGAACCGGATGAATCCGGCCGGCGGCGCCCTTTTCCTGTTAAAGGATCCGAATTTAAAATCGACTGCGATCTGGTGGTCGTTGCCGTGGGCGCCGGCGCCAACCCCTTGCTCACAGGCTCCACACCGGAAATGAAATTAAACAAGTGGGGCTACATCACTGCCGATCTCGAAAGCGGGAAAACCACGAAAAAGGGGGTATGGGCCGGAGGCGACATAGTCACCGGCTCCGCAACCGTAATATTAGCGATGGGCGCTGGAAGAAAGGCGGCCGATTCGATTCATAACTATCTGATGTGGGGGTGGTAAAGCCGCCTCAATAGAGGATGAAGCGCCAACGTAAACAGGATCGTCGCAAAAGTGGGGCCGATCACTATATCCAACGGTTTAATCAGGTAATAAAAAGCAATCCCGATCCCCATGGAAAGCCCTGCTGCAACATCTCCCTTCCGATTCCTCAGGTCGACCTTCAGCAAAAAGTAATCATCCAAAAGGATCGCAATCAATGGCGCAAACACCGATCCGAGGATGTATAAAAAAGAAGTATACGCTTCTATCGGAAAAAACATGGCAAATACGGTCCCTGCCAGCGCATAACCGACAGCCGCACCCCGTCGATTGATTTTGGGGAAGATATTCAAAGTCGAGACCGCCGCGGAAAAGACATCTAAAAAAGTAGTTGTGATCGTGGACAGGCCGATGATCAGCATGGCGATAATACCCAGACGTACGGCGACCATCATATGCGTCGGATCCGGCGAGCCTGAAAAAATGGCGCCGATCAACCCGATCGCATACATCCAGCAGCTTCCGATAAAATACCCTGCAAACGGAGCAAGCCATGATCCTTTTTCCGATCTGCTCATGGATGTGTAATCGGCAATCAGGGGGAACCATGAAAGAGGCATGATAATGGAAAGCTCGAACCCTGCCCAGAAGGTTCCGGAACTTTTGATGGTGCTGACATCCATGGGCTGTGTCAACACCACAACACTCATGATCACCGTCAGAACAAGCAGGAGAGAGACCGCCACCATATTGAGCGTCTTAAATCCATGGACCCCCACAAAGACCCAGAATCCGACGAATAATCCGATGACGCAAGCAGCCAGATGAGGATGATCGAATCCCCACAACGATTTTGCCACACCGTTGATGGCGTTTCCCCCTTCAATGATCATTATGGCGGTCCAGCCGATCAGTTGCATGATATTGATAAGGGAAATAAGGTAGGATCCTTGTTTTCCAAAGGAGATCCGTGTGGACATGATGGCCGGAAGCCGCTCCCGGTAACCGATGACCCCCCCCATGACCAGAAGAAACGTCCCCACCAAATGCCCCAGGAGGATCGCCCATAATCCTTTAATTATCCCCAGGTCGGCTAAAAAACCACCGGTTAGAATTTCAGCAACCGATATGGCGGCGCCGAACCAGAGGAAAAACAGATTAGCCGCACTTAACTCCTGTTTAACGGCCATTGTCCACCCCCGCTTTGGTGTAAAGGTCAAAAAAATGATGCGTCGGTCCGCACCCTTTTCCGATGGGCAGAGCATGCTCAATGGCGCCGGTCACGTAGGCTTTTGCGATATAAACCGCGTCGATAATGGGTTTTCCAAGCGCCAGGTTGGCTGCAATGGCGGAAGAAAAGGTGCACCCGGTTCCATGGGTGTTTTTTGTCGCGATCCGTTTCCCCTTCAGTTCGAAAAATTCGGTTCCGTCGAAAAAAACATCCGTAGCCCCTCCCCCTCCCAGGTGCCCGCCTTTGATCACAACCGTTTTTGCACCAAAGGTATTAATCCGTTTTGCCGCCGACTTCATCGCCGCGATGTCGGTAAGCGATTCTCCCACAAGCGCCTGCGCTTCATGGAGATTGGGGGTCACCACTTCGGATAACGGGAAAAGATATTCGATTAATGCATCCTGAGCATCCTCCTTTAAAAGCCTGTATCCGCTTTTCGAAATCATCACCGGATCGAGCACCACCGGCGGAAGAGAGGCCTTTCGGAGCGCGTGAGCTATGGTTTTAATAAGGGAAACGCTCGAAACCATGCCGATCTTGACGGCATGAATTTCCACGTCCTCAAAGAGGCACAGAATTTGATCACGCACGATTTCATCTCGTATCTCCTGGATGCCGACGACCTTTACGGTATTTTGGGCCGTCACCGCCGTAATGACACTCATGCCATATACCCCGTGGGCCGCGAATGTTTTCAAATCCGCCTGGATGCCGGCTCCACCGGAAGAGTCGGAACCGGCTATGGTTAGGGCCGTTCTCATGCCTCAATCTCCTTCACATGAAGCGGCCGGTTTGTTTTAGGATCTTCTTCAAACAGGCGAACCCAGTTTTGAAAACGGGCGACCTTGTCGGGTCCATAGGGTTCAAGGCTTTTTTCGATCTCGGGGATGCTGTTCTCAGAAGAGCCGGAAACCCCGATTTTCGAAAAAAATTTATCGGCAAAACATATGATCTGCTCTTCAAGGGTAACAGGGATCATTTCACGATGAGGGATCGGAAGGCTGAATTTACGGATGTCTTCCATGTCGATGCCGACCCCCACATGGCGCTCACATACCAGAGCATGCTTTGTCATTCCATGACGCTCCAATATCTCCCGGCCTAAGTAGCCGTGGCATATATAGGGATACCTGCCGCGGCAACCGATGGAGGGCGAATCCGTCAGGTAAATTCCGATATCATGTAGCATGGCGGCTTCTTCCAGAAATGCGGGATCGATCTCAGGATGGGGGATTTTCCATGCAATTTCGAGCGCCTTTTGGGCCACCAGACTCCCATGATGGATCAAGGTCCTGTGGAGTCTGGTCCCCGGTTCATAGTACTTTTCAATTATATCAATAGGATTCAATTAATATTTCCGCCCTGTCAGGATAGATTTGACACCAGCACCCCTTCAATAAACGGATCTATAGCGCCGTCCAGCACGCTGGTCACATTCCCGATTTCCATGTTGATTCGATGATCCTTAACGAGCTGGTAAGGGTGGAGGACGTAGGAACGAATCTGATTTCCCCATGCAATTTCGCTTTTGGTTTCATGCATCTCCTTGATTTTTTCCTCCTGTTTTTCTTTTTCCTTCTGATAGAGTTTTGCGCGAAGCACTTTCATGGCCATATCCTTGTTTCGGTGCTGTGATTTTTCCTGCTGGCACTGCACCACGATTCCGGAAGGGAGATGGGTGATCCGAACTGCGCTGCTGGTCTTGTTGACATGCTGGCCGCCGGCGCCGCTGGCCCGAAATACATCGACTCTCAAATCCTTTTCATCCAGATCGACAACAATTTCATTTTCCACTTCAGGATAAACAAAAACCGAAGCAAAAGATGTATGCCGCTTCCCGCTGGCATTGAATGGCGAGATCCTCACCAACCGGTGGACTCCACTTTCCGCTTTCAGGTATCCGTATGCATATTCGCCGCTTGCCGTGAAGGTGACGCCTTTAATCCCGGCTTCTTCTCCCGGCTGCATGTCGATCAGCTCCAGCTTGAAGCCCTTTTTATCAACCCAACGAGTATACATACGAAAGAGCATTTCCGCCCAATCCTGGGCTTCGGTGCCTCCGGCCCCCGCATTGATCGACACAATGGCATTGTTGTGATCGTCCTCACCGCTGAGCATGATGATAAAGGAAAATGCCGTCACCCGTTTTTGAATATCCTCAAGCTGGGCTGAGGCCTCCCTCAGCGTTTCATCATCCGACTCTTCTATGGCAAGGTTTAAAAGGAGTTCGCCTTCTTCCGCGTCGAACAGGAGTTTTTTAAACGCATCCACCTGCTGGTTTAGAAGTGCTCTTTCCTTCAATATCGTTTTTGTTTTTTCAGGTTCATTCCAAAAATCCTTTTTGGAAATCACCTGTTCGATCACCTGCAGTCGTTTCTCTTTGCCGGCCAGGTCAAAGATATCCTTGGAGCTGTTCGAGTTTTTGCTGAAGCTCTTTAACGGCCTGTTTCAATTCGATGGACATATATTCCTCCTGTTTATGTGGTTAAATTCAAAGCTGCGGAATTGACTAACGGGTTGTTAAGCCCTCTCAACTCCGTTTCTTTTTGCCGTAAATCCAATTGGTTAATCCGATACATCCTCCCAGAAGAACAAAAGCAACGCATCCTTTGGGAAACCAATCCCCAAACCGGGTATAGATAGAGATCTGGGTCATCAGTGCAATGCGTTTTGTCATCACCGCCTCTTCAAAGATCGGTGTCTCTGCAAGGATCCGGCCGCATGGATCGATAAAGCCGCTGACCCCGGTGTTGGCGCTGCGAACCAAAGCCCTTCGGTTTTCAACCGCCCGGAAAACTGCAATGGAAAAGTGCTGTTCCGGAGCGCTGGTCTTCCCGTACCAAGCATCATTGGTGATGTTGACTAAAAACGATGCGCCGTTTTGAACCATTTTCCGTGACAGATATGGGAAAATAACCTCATAACAAATTAACGGCCCGACTTTGGTATTTCGCCATTCGATAACCGCTCCTGCTGTCCCGGCCTGAAAATCGCCGAAGTTCTCTACCATTTTCCCTATAAAGGGGAACCATTCCCTTAAAGGAACATATTCTCCATAAGGAACCAGGTGTGCTTTGTCATACCGGCCGTAAACTCGTCCGTCAGAACCGATCAGAAAGGCGCTGTTATAATAACCGACTTCCTCTTTTTTTCGTGTAAAATAAGGACTTCCGATGAGAAAGTCACCCTTGATCTCCTTTATTCCTTTTAGAACGCGCTCCGAAATCGGAATATCATAAAACAGGTAAAACGGCACCGCCGTTTCGGGCCAGACGATCAGGTCCGGCTGATCGTTTTGGGTCAACAAGGACAGGTCTATATATTTCTGCACCGAGCCGACCTGAAATGCAGGATCCCATTTGATGGCCTGCTCAATGTTTCCCTGGATCACCGAGATATTGGTGTAAGGTGCAATTGAAGCCAGGTGGTCCATTTTCCGGATGTAGAGCCGGCCATAAAGCCAGGAGGCGCTCAGGAAAAAAATCAGGAAACCGATACCTGCATACGGCACTGCGTTTGTAATCCGGATCCTGTTCCAGCTTTTCCGGGTGATGCTTAAAAGCAATAATGCAACAGTCACATTGGAAAAAAGGATTAAACCCGACAATCCGTATACACCAAATATATCGCACAGTTGAATCAGATGCAACCGGTTGAATTGGGAATGCCCCAAAAGCTCCCATGGAAAGCCGGTAAAAAGGTTCGAACGGGCATACTCCAGAGCGATCCATATGAAGGGAGCCCCGGCAAGCGCTATTACCGGGCTTTTGGCGAATCGGGCGAGAATCCCTGAAAAAAGCGCCACATACCCTCCCATGTAGGCTGAAAGAAGAAACAGAAGAGGGATTGCTAAAAAAAGCGGGAGGTGGCCATAGGTCCGCATGGTGGGAACAAGCCAGTACATCAACGTCAGGTAATGGATGATCCCGGCTATAAATCCGAGCCGGAATCCGGATCCGAATGAAGCGCTATTAAGTGCCAGCAGAAGAGGGACCAGGGCAATCCAGGCCAGATAGGAGATGGCCAAAGAAGGAAACGAGGCGCTGAGAAGCAATCCGCTGACGCACGCGAGGGTGATTCTTAAATATCCCGCCACTTGGGCATGCCCCCTGGAAGCTCGATTTTTTTAATAATGAGCATCAAAAAGATGATAACCCGATAAAGTGAACAGGCCCTCTAAAAAGGGCCTGTTTTTATTTTTCGTTTTTGGTCGGGGCGAGAGGATTTGAACCTCCGACTTCCTGCTCCCAAAGCAGGCGCGCTTCCAGACTGCGCCACGCCCCGCCAAGAGCCAATTTTCTATCATCTTTTTTCCATCGGCGCAAGTTCTATCCCGGCTATTTCAGAAATTCCAAGACCGCAGTAGCAATAGCTTTTGCAATAACCGTCAATTCCACCGTATCGCGCAGTTTTTTCTCATCAAGGGGATTGGTGAGTTGTCCGATTTCTAAAAGAACGGCCGGCATATCCGCACCCTCAAGGACAACGAGCGGGGCGCTATGAAGCCTCACCTCTGTTCCTGTCATGGCGATGGAATTTAAGAGCGCTTCGGCAAACTCCCGGCTTTCCTTTTTATGGGTTATTTGAACTCTATCCCAGGTCTTGATTTTTTTTTCCTCTTTAGCCGGCATTTGGCCGGGGGGCGTTTCAAAAACGAATACTTCCACGCCCGATGCTTCACGAAGAAAACTAGCGCTCGTATGGATGCTGATAAACAGATCCGCTTTTTCGGTATTGGCCTTTGCGGTTCGATCGGCAGAATCGACTTCAAGATCATCGGCCCGGGTCAATATAACGCGATACCGGCTCTCCAGTTCCGTTAAGAGCATGCGTGCAATAGTTAACGCGATCGTCTTTTCAACGGCGCCGTCCTGACCCTTTGCTCCGATATCGGCGCCCCCATGGCCGGGGTCTAAAACCACAATCTTCTTTTCTTTTTCGACATTGCTTTTTCCAAAGACCCCTTCGGCAGAAAATATGCCTGCAATCACCGCCAGGCCGAAAAAAAGAAGAATCTTCAGCGCCCCCTCAATCCGACAATTTCGTAATCCGAGAAATATTCTCTTTTTCATTTTATCTTGACATTATAGAGGTTTAATATTATTTTGATCGTCACTTTATCTTGGAATTTAGCGTAGTTGAATAAAAAAATCAAGACCGTCTGCTTAAAAGCGTATAAACTCGCCGCATTATCTTTAAGCAACCCGGACGACTTGCGAGAGTGGCGGAACTGGGAGACGCACTGGACTTAGGATCCAGCTCTGGAAACAGAATGGGAGTTCAAATCTCCCCTCTCGCACCACCTTCGCCATCAATTTAGCCGACGGCTATAGTGGAAAAAAGAAGAATGACACATAGAAAGGAATGCCATGCAAGTTACCGTTGAAAATGTGAACAGCGTAAAAAAAATTATTCATGTAGAGATTCCTGAGTCATCAGTTTCCCAGGAGCTCGATAACGCCTACAACCAGATTAAAAAGACAGCCAAAATCAAAGGATTTCGGCCTGGAAAAGTCCCTCGCAATGTGATTGAGCGGCTTTTTAAAAAAGAGGTCCATGCCGATGTCTCTTCCAAATTGATTCAGGATTCGCTGATACAAGCCATAAAAGAGAATGATCTTAGGATCGTCGGAAGCCCCAAGGTTGACCCCCAAGAGATCAATGCAAAGGTTCCCTTTAAATATGAAGCCACCGTCGAGGTCAGCCCAAAAATTGAAGACCTTGATTTCAAAGGATTAACTCTAAAAAAGAACCTCTATGAAGCCAGTGATGCGGAAGTCGATGTCCAACTTAAGCTCCTTCAAAAAAACACCGCTCAGTTAAAGACCATCGAAGAAAAACGGCCGGTTCAAAAGGGGGATTATGTTCTTATTGATTACGAAGGATTCAAAGACGGAAAGCCTTTCCCGGAGCTCGGTAAAACGGATAATTTTACGCTCAAGGTCGGCAACAAGGTCATTTCCCAAGAGTTTGACGACCAACTGGCCGGAATGAATCCAGGAGAAAGCAAGCGGATCGGCGTCCATTTCCCGCCCGACCACGCCAACAAGAATATGGCCAACCAAAAAATCGAATTTAAAACCATCCTGAAAGAAATCCGTGAAGAAATCCTCCCGAATATCGATGATGATTTCGCAAAAGATCTCGGCGATTATAAGAACCTGGAAGAATTGAAAAACAAAATCCTGGAAAACCTCAAAAGCGGGTATGAAAAACGGGCCGAACAGGAGCTCAACGAACAGATCTTCAGGGCGCTCATTGATAAAACGAACTTTGAGGTTCCGGAAGTTCTGGTGGAAACCGAACTTGAAGGGATTATTTCCGATGCGGAAAGATCTTTCCAGTACCGGAACGCCACTTTGGAAGACATGGGGCTTTCAAGAGAAAAGATTGCTCTACGGTATCGTGAAACCGCTGAAAAACAGGTCCGCCGGTACCTGATTTTGGATAAGATCATCGATCAGGAAAAGCTCACTTTGTCCGATGAGGAACTCGAATCGGAAATGAAAAAAATGGCTGAAACCGTCAAACAGAGCCTTGAAGATATAAAACAATTTTACAATCATAACAAAGACCGTCTTGATGCTTTTAAACATGGCTTACTTGAAAAAAAAGCGATGAGGCTTATTATAGATTCTAGCAAAATAGAGGAAACGAGGCCGGAAAGGGAAAAACCGGTTCCATCATCATCGGAATCAAAGGAGTAATCCGTGCAACTGGTACCTATTGTCATCGAACAAAGCAGCAGGGGGGAGCGCGCCTACGACATTTACTCCAGGCTGCTCAAGGATCGGATCATTTTTTTGGGATCGCCGGTTAATGACGACATCGCCAATCTGCTGATTGCCCAGTTTTTGTTTCTTGAATCGGAAGACCCGGACAAGGAGATTAACTTTTATGTCAACTCTCCCGGGGGGACCGTTACATCCGGGTTAGCGATTTATGATACCATGCAGTATATTAAACCGGATATCGCCACCGTTTGCATCGGCCAGGCCGCCAGCATGGGGGCGCTGCTTCTGGCTGCAGGCACCAAAGGGAAACGGTATTCCCTCCCCCATTCACGGATCCTGATTCATCAACCCATGGGTGGATTTCAGGGGCAAGCCTCCGATATTGCCATCCAAGCGAAAGAAATTCTTCGAATGAAGGAGATGTTAAACCAAATCCTATCCAATCACACCGGGAAGGATATCAACGTCATCCAGGCCGATTCGGACAGGGATTTTTTCATGTCCGGGGAAGAGGCCAAAAACTACGGGATCGTCGATCATGTCATCGTGAACCGGGATGATCTGAATCAAATCATAAAAACGGAGAAGTAGGATGGCAGCAAAAGATGGAAACGGCGACAACCTCTTCTGTTCGTTCTGCGGGAAAAACCAGCGGGAGGTCAAGAAACTGATTGCCGGTCCGGCTGTTTACATTTGCGACGAGTGCATCCACCTCTGCAGCGAAATCATCGAAGAGGAAAGCGAAAAGGATGCAAAGGAGTTCGAGCACTCCCTTGCTCCAAAAGAGATCAAGGGGATGCTTGACGATTACGTGATCGAACAGGAACATGCCAAAAAAATCCTCTCGGTAGCGGTTTACAACCATTACAAACGGCTAGAATCGGGAGTAAACACCGGGGATGTGGAAATCCAGAAAAGCAATATACTCCTCATCGGGCCGACCGGATGCGGGAAGACCCTTTTGGCTCAGACCCTTGCCCGGTTTCTGAATGTTCCCTTCACCATCGCTGATGCCACGACGCTTACGGAAGCCGGATATGTAGGAGAAGATGTGGAAAACATTATCTTGGCCCTGTTGCAGAATGCCGATTACGATGTGGAAAAGGCAAAGAGGGGGATCGTATACATCGACGAAATCGATAAAATTGCGCGTAAGTCGGACAGCCCTTCCATTACAAGGGATGTTTCCGGCGAAGGGGTTCAGCAAGCGCTTTTAAAAATTATAGAAGGAACGATGGCCAGCGTGCCCCCCAAAGGTGGAAGAAAGCATCCGCAGCAGGACTTCATCAAAGTGGATACCACTAATATCCTATTCATCTGCGGCGGCACCTTCACCGGGCTCGAAGAGATCATTAAGCGGCGGCTCGGTTCCCGACTGATGGGATTCGGCGCAAAAATCATGTCGAATGAAGAACGAAGCATCGGCGAAACCCTTCAGATGGTTCAGACAGAGGATCTCATCAAATTCGGGATGATCCCTGAATTCATCGGCAGGCTTCCGGTGATCGCCACCCTGGACGAACTGACGGTATCCTCGTTGATCCGGATCCTTAAGGAGCCCAAAAACGCCCTGATCAAGCAATTTGAAAAGCTCTTCGAATTGGAAGGGGTCAATCTCCGATTCACGGACAGCGCCCTTTCCGCGCTCGCCAAAGAAGCGGTCAAACGAAAATCCGGCGCCCGCGGACTGAGAGCGATCCTTGAAAATTCACTGCTTGATATCATGTATGAACTGCCGTCGATCAAAAACGTAAAAGAGTGTGTCGTAAGCGAAGATGTCGTTTTAAACCATGAGGATCCGATCCTACTTTATGAACAGGAAAAGAAACAGGCGTAACAGAATATGGTTGCTCTTCCGAAATTTTTCAAAGATGAGATGCAGACAGGATTCAAAGAGATCCTTCCGCTGCTTCCTTTAAGAGATATCGTTGTATTCCCTCATATGGTGGCCCCCCTTTTCGTGGGACGGGATAAATCGGTGAATGCTCTTACCGATGCCATGAACAAGGAGAAAACCATTTTCCTCGCCACCCAGAAAAAAGCAGGGATCGACAATCCAACGGAAAAAGACATCAACCTGACCGGCACGATCGGCATCGTCCTTCAGCTCCTCAGATTGCCGGACGGCACCGTCAAAGCACTCGCGGAGGGGAAATCAAGAGGGAGGATCATCCGGTTCATCCCTAATGAAGGATTTTTCCAGGTCGAATACGAACCGATTGCGGACATAGAGGTATCGGCGTTCGAGGGAGAAGCTTTGAAGCGGGCCATCATTCAGAGCTTTGACGAGTATGCCAAACTTAATAAAAATCTCTCCAAGGACCTGATTAAGAATATCAATAACATATCGAATCTTTCACAACTTTCCGACACGGTGGCCGCTCATTTTTCCTTCAAATTGGAAGACAAACAGCGGCTCCTGGAGAGCGCCGACCTGGAGAGCCGGCTCTCACTCCTTCTGCGCCTCGTCCGGGCAGAGATCGACATTTTTAAGATGGATCAGCGGATCAAAGGGCGCATCAAAGAGCAGATGGAGAAGGTCCAGAAAAATTTCTATCTCTCGGAACAGATGCGGGCCATCAAAAAGGAGATGGGGGGCGAGGAAGACCCGAGCGAAGAACTCAATGAACTGGAAAAACGGATCAAGCGCAAAAAGATGTCAAAGGAAGCATCCGCAAAGGTCCGCCAGGAATTCAGAAAGCTCAAACTGATGACCCCTATGTCCGCGGAAGCGACGGTGGTCAGGGGTTATATCGAATGGCTGATCAGCCTCCCATGGTTTGAAAAAGCCAGGATTCGAAACGACATTACAGAAGCCGAAAAGATTTTACACGAGGATCATTACGGCCTTGAAAAACCAAAGGAGCGGATACTGGAATATCTGGCCGTCCAATCTTTGGTAAAAAAAATAAAAGGGCCGATCCTCTGCTTCGTTGGGCCTCCCGGCGTCGGGAAAACATCCCTTGCCAAATCCATCGCACGGGCAACCGGAAGAAAGTTTATCCGCCTTTCCCTTGGCGGAGTCCGGGATGAGGCGGAAATCCGCGGTCATCGTCGCACCTATATCGGCGCCATGCCGGGGAAAATCATTCAGTCCCTTAGAAAAATTGGGGTCAACAATCCGGTTTTCTGCTTAGACGAAGTGGATAAGATGAGCATGGACTTCAGAGGCGACCCTTCTGCAGCACTTCTTGAAGTTCTTGATCCGGAGCAAAACTTCAGCTTCAACGACCATTATCTGGATGTGGATTATGACTTAACCGATATCCTCTTCATCACCACAGCCAATACATTGCCGGATATCCCCCTTCCGTTGCAGGACCGGATGGAAATCATCCGGCTCCCGGGATATACGGAATATGAGAAGCTGCACATTGCCGAGCAGTTCCTGGTCCCCAAGCAGATCAAAACAAACGGACTGGAAGGAAAGAAAGTCGTCTTTTCACGAAGCGCCATATCCACCATTATCAACCGATATACACGGGAAGCCGGCGTCCGGAACCTGGAGCGTGAAATCGCTTCCATCTGCAGAAAAATAGCAAAGGAAGTGATGAAGCAACAGAAGGAGGATAACTTTCAGGTATCTTCCAGGTCCGTTATGAAATATCTTGGACCTCCGCGCTTCAGAGAAAACCAAATAGAAGACAAAGATCAGATAGGCATGGTTACCGGCCTGGCATGGACCCAGGTGGGTGGAGAGCTTCTCATGGTGGAAACGCTGACCATGCCCGGCAAAGGGGAGTTGATCATCACCGGCAAGCTTGGCGACGTCATGAAGGAATCGGCTCAGGCTGCTGTGAGTTATGTCCGATCAAGAGCCGAATGCCTGATGATCGATGATGAATTTCATAAAAAGCTGGATCTGCATATTCATATTCCCGAAGGAGCCATCCCAAAGGATGGTCCTTCCGCCGGAATCGCCATGTGTTCATCCATTGT